>DUQO01000025.1 GCA_012837765.1 Mollicutes bacterium
AAAAAATGCTACCGAAATAACTTTTAGCGAACTACATGTTAGACTTGGTGTAGAAGAGACATATAACAGAAGAAGAAAAAAGGATTTTTTCTGGGGGATGTTTTATAAAATAAAATTTAATAAAAGTTTTAATTCAGAGCTATATTTAAATTCCTATAAAAGAAAGAACATGGATTTAGAAGATTACGACTTTAACAAAATATTTAGTGCTCATACAAATGATCAAGTCGAAGCAAGATATATTTTATCTACAAGCTTTATGGAACGGTTAAAGGAATTTAAAAAACTATTAGGGGATGATGTTAAATTGAGAGTTTCTTTTATTGATAATATTATGTATGTAGCAGTTAACAGCGGTAAAGACTTTTTTGAACCTAAGGCAAATAAAGATTTAAGTGACTTTAACAATATCTTACCCTACTATTTAGAGATTGAGTATCTTGTTGAAATAGTTGAAATATTAAATCTAAACTTAAAGATATGGAATTAGATCTAGACTAACAAGTTTATAAATTAAAAAGAGGAACAAAGTTATGAAAAAAACTACGAAGAGGAACTATTTTATTGTATAAACCACGATAATTTAAGTGTCAACGAAGAAAAATTCAATGAGGCTAAAAAAATAATCGATTCAGGTGTTGATTTAGAATTCAAAAACAACTTCGGAAATACCGCACTTTTTGAAGCGTGTTATCATTTAGATAGTAAACTTGCATTATTGTTGCTTGAACACGGTGCTGATTATACTAAAATGGGAAATGATGATAAAGGACCACTTACCATTGCTCACTTAGCATATATTAACGGTCTTGAAGATGTTTTAGACGAAATAATTAAACGTTCTAAAGAATCTAAAAATATTTCTCATTTAGTCCCAATATTCAGTGAACTTACAACAATAATTGATGATGTATTTGCAATAAGTTGGGAAAATTGTTATCAAACAGATATGCAAACATTAAAAAAATTAATGTCTGTTTCTGGGATTACGAATGCTCAAGATGAATCTGGGCACACCCCGCTTCATCATGCAGTAGATAGTTCAAATGTAGTTTTGACACAAATTATATTAAAGGCAAACCCTGATTTAAATATACAAAACAAGTATGGTAATACCCCTTTACACGCAGCACTTGATTCAAACTGCAAATATGATGATGATGCATATATTGAAATTGCCAAAAAAATAATTAGAAATGGCGCTGATTTAACAATAAAGAACAATAAAAAACTTACCGCATTCGAACAATATCAAAGACTTGGCGAAAACTTAAGAGAATTTCAATCCTCTATTAAAGAAAATAGAATTAAGCAAAATTCTAAAAATGGTAGAATACTCTAAACTAATACAAAATATATTATTAAAGAGAGCGATTAACCGTCGTTTTTCTTTTTGTTGAATAAAATAAGCAAATGTATTGTAAACTTTAAATTGACAATACTCTTAGACATATTTAAAATCTAAATTAAAGGAAGACCTATAAGAGGTTCCTTCTAGTAAATAAAAAGAAAAGGAATTGTATGCTATGTATTTTCATTTTTATTCTCTAATCAACGCCTTAACAATAGGTTTTTTTGCACAAGAATTAAAGTTTTTTAGGTGTAATTTTAGAAGGAAAACAAGGTTTGTAGTACTACTTTCACTTGCTATAATTACTTTCACTAGTGTTATTTTTATTGATATCTTTCAGTTTGAAAGTATTATTACACTTATCTATGATATCTTTTTAAGTATATTTATATTTTCTTTAATGTTTTTAAGAAGAGTGGATATTTATAAGACTATGCAAAGAGCCTCTAGAAAAAAAGAGGTAAAAAGATTAAATATTATATTTGCTATTGTAGTAATAGCTATGCTTATTCTCCCGTTCATTGCTATCATTATATTTTTGTCATCAAAAGGTTTTGAAACTCATATCCTGCCAGACGCATATATATCATATTTTATCTTTGGTTTTTTTGCTTATATAGGTTTAATGATATTAGTTATATCCATGTTTGCTAAGAAGTTCTATAAGCATTATGAGATGCAAGTCTCAGAAGATAAAATAGAAGAAAAAACAGGCGAACGTGAATAACCTATCTTTATAATATGTCTTTTTAAATTATAATAAATGTTTTTTGATCTGTTAGATGACAAAGTAAACACAACCAAACAAACAAAATTATGATACATCTTGATTTAGACAACTTAAAGTTGCGCTTAAGTTGTCTTTTCTTTGATATACATAGCAAAACACACCATAATAAAAGTGCAAGAAAACTCGGTTGCCATAAGTTTGTCACTTAACAA
>DUQO01000026.1 GCA_012837765.1 Mollicutes bacterium
ATTGATGCTTGTCCAGCTTATATTTGTCCTGTTCTAATTATGAATAATGTCAGAGATTACAAAGCCTTGAAATACTTACATCCTGAAAAGTGTATTGAATGTGGATTATGTTCATATGTGTGTCCATCTAAGATAAGAGTAAGAGAAGCTGTAAAGGAAGCTAAAAAAGAAATAAGGAGGCATTAAAATGAAGTTTGGATTTGATAATGGACCTCATTTACGAGATAGTGATAATACTTCAAAAATAATGAAGAGGTTATTTGTGGCACTATTACCAATTATTTTGTTTTCAATCTATAAAAATGGAATATTGCCATATATGGAAGGATATACTAATTTTTTTGGTGCTATCAAACCATTTTTTATGATTCTATTTGGAGTTGGAACATCATTTGTAACAGAGCTAATATATTTTCGTTTTATATTAAAAAAGAAAGAAAATTTAAAAGAAGAAATAAAGCATTCTTATGGTATGTTTCCAGGTTTGTTTCTTGCTTTAACATTACCTTTAAATACACCACTATGGTTAGTTGTAGTAGGTGCTTTTGTTGCTAGTTTCTTAGGGAAATTAATTTTCGGTGGATTAGGATACAATATTTTTAATCCAGCTTTAGTTGGAAATCTTTTCGTTATAGCTTCTTATGGAGCTTTAATAGCTTCTAAAGGTGGATATTTAAATCCTATGGAACTTGATACTATTGCAGGTGCAACACCACTTACTAATTTAAGTAATATAAATTATGTTGGAACATCAACAAAGATTATAGGACCTTTTGGAAATTTATTAGATTTTCTTTTTGGACTAATTCCAGGGTCTCTTGGAGAAACAAGTAAGTTATTAATTATTTTAGGTTTTATTTTTCTTGTTGTAACTAAAGTAATAAAGTGGATTATTCCAACAACTTATGTATTTGTTGTCTTTATAATGACTTGGTTAATTGGAAGTATAAATGATATGGGTATTTGGTATCCTACATTTCATATTTTAAGTGGTGGATTGTTGTTTGGTGCTGTTTTTATGGCAACTGATCCTGTTACAAGTCCAACAACTAAAGATGGACAACTTTTATTTGGATTAGGATTAGGCCTTCTTACAGTTTTATTTAGATTTTTAACACCATATCCAGAAGGAGTATTAACATCTATTTTAACAATGAATATGTTGGTCTTTATAATAGATAGAATAGGTGCTAAAGCTAAATTTATAAAAAGATATCGTTATATTCCAATCCTTGTTATGTCTTTGATAATTATTGGTTTTAGTATATATATTGGTAATAACATGCCTGGTGAAAGTGTAGTTGATGATAGATTTAAGATAATCAATGTAGAAGAAGCTGATAATTTGACAGTTTATAAGGTCTCTCAAAAAGGCTTTAAAGGTTTAATTGAAGCTAAAATTACAATCGAAGATGATCAAATTACATCAGTTGATATAACATCACAACAAGAATCATATTGGTCTGAAATAGAAGATAAAAACTATATAGAAAACCTAATTGACAATCAAGATAATATTGAAGATGTTGATGCAATAAGTGGTGCAACAATTTCTTCTAATGCATTAAAAGCAATGATATCTAATGTTTTAAAAGATTATGAGGTGCGAAAATGAAAACAATTGTGAAAGAGGTTTTAGTATTTACTTTGATTGCTCTTATTTGTTCGACGTTAATTTATTTAACTTATAAGTTAGTAGGAGGAATATCATGAAAAAAATTATTAAATGGTTAATGGATGAAAACCCACTTTTCGTATTATGCTTAGGTTTATGTCCTGCTCTTGCTGTTACAACTAATTTCGAAAATGGATATTTAATGGGTTTATGTGTAATGATGGTGTTATTGTTATCAAATATTACTGTTTCATTGCTTTCTCGTTTTATAAGTGATCACATGAGAGTCCCAGCCTACATTATGATTATTGCAACATTTGTAACTATTTTAGAGCTTTTATTACAAACATATGTTGAGCCTTTATCTAAAGTTTTAGGTATTTATATTCCTTTAATTGTTGTTAATTGTATTATTTTAGGTAGGGCACTTTCTTATGCCTCAAAGCATAAATTAAAAGATTCTATATTAGATGCTTTAAAAATAGGCTTAGGTTATACATTAGCTTTAGGTTTGCTTGGTTTTATTAGAGAATTGATAGGTAGTAACACTATTACTATAATGGATAGAATTAGTGGCCTTACAGGTTATGTAATGAAATATGAAGTTTTTCCAACCAATGATTTTATTCCTAATGCGTTATTTACAAGTCCGGCAGGAGCCTTTTTAACAATGGGGTTAGTTTTAGGAATTATAAATATGCTTAGAAAAGGTGATGTTAAATGAATTTAATAGGGCTTTTTATAACAAGTGTTTTAGCTGAAAATGTTGTGCTTACTAAATTTCTTGGTATGTGTCCATTCTTTGGAGTTTCAAAAGATAAAGAGGGTTCTTTTGGAATGGGACTTGCTGTAATGTTAGTAATTACATTATCAAGTCTCGTAACATATTTTCTTTATAACTATGTTTTGGTTCCAAGTGATACTGAATATTTAAGAACTCTTTTATTTATTCTTGTTATAGCTTCTTTTGTTCAATTATTTGATATCATTATAAAGAAAAATTTCAAATCATTACATAATTCGTTGGGGATTTATTTACCCTTGATATCTACAAATTGTGCGGTTTTAGGTGTTGTTTTACTAAATATACAAAACAAGTTTACATTGTTAGAAGTATTAACTTATTCTATTGGAAGTAGTTTTGGTTTTATGCTTGTAATATATATTTTTTCTACTATCAGAGAACGATTAAAACATGCACCTATTATTAGAAGTTTTAGAGGTCTTCCAATAGCTTTTATAACTGCTTTTATTATGGCTTTAGTTTTTTCTAGGTATATAGGTGCTTAAATGGAAGGTTATGTTTTAGTAGTAGTACTTTCGTTAATAACAATAACATTGTATAAGATAAATAAGCCAAAAGATTGCATGAAAAAGGGGTGTGCAAAATGCAAGGAATAATTATTTTTACTATTATATCTTTTTTCGTAGGTGTTGTTTTAGCTATAACAAACAAAACAATGAATAAAGAAGATAAAAGAATAGCTGAAGTAACTAATCTTCTTCCTGGATATAACTGTGGGGCGTGTGGTTTTGGAGGATGTGCAGATATGGCTTTCAACATCATTGAGGAAAATGTTGATATTAAAAGATGTAAACCAATGAGGGAAGAACAATATAAAAAATTAAAGCAATATTTAGATGATCACGTTATAAAATAAAAAGTATGTAATGGAGTGATTTTATGAACAAAAAGGGATTTACCTTAGTCGAATTATTAACAATAATAATAATTTTGAGTGTAATATTAGTAATAGTAATTCCTTCTATTTCAAATCTTATAAGAAATACTAAAGTTGAATCTTTTATTAAGAGCGAAGAACAAATGATAAAAGCAGCTAAGGGTTACATGTTACTTAATACCAAATATATTCCTGCTAATATAGGTGATACAACAGAAATTAAATTATCTGAATTACAAGTTGATAAAAGCCTTGGTACTATTGTAAATCCTTGGAATAGTAATGAAAAGTGTACTGGTTATGTTTTGGTAACTAAAACAGGGGAGAAAGAATATGAATATATTCCTCATTTGAATTGTGGTAATAATATAAATGATTTATCAGAAGATAAACTTATTGCACATTATACTTTTGATGATTTTCAAGAGCCAACGGAAAACCTAATATCTGGTCATCTTACAAAAATGACTGGAAGATTGGGAGCTGAAGTTACATTAGAGCAAAATTATCCGTTTGAGGAATATGGAACTAATAATGCGACAAGGGTAATTGTTTCAAGTGCAGCTTCAACAAGTACAACTGTCTCTGCTGTTACAATCGTTCCGAATTCAGTTAATGAAGGAAGAACTTTTACAACATCAGTAAAAGTAAAAAACATTGGTGTTAATGATGTTGGTATTAGTAATAATTTAGGTTCAACCACATGGATTAAACCTAATGAAGTTAAAGAGGTTATTCAAACAGACACCGGAAAGGGTCCAGGTACGTCTCATTATATGTTTAACATAAGGGTTAGAAATGCCACTGATGACCTCGATTTTATATTATACGAACTACAAGCAGAGGAAAAACCATATGCAACTCCATATACTCCTTCTGATAGGGGTGGAATAGTAAAAGATTATACTCCTAATGATATCCACGGTAGTTTAAATTTTAGTACAACGCCAAGGTGGATAAGTGATGGAGCTATTGGTGGTGCATATGAATTTGATGGAAGCAATGATTTTATAAATTGTGGTAATGATGAAAGCTTAAACATAAACGATGCTTTAACAGTTACAGCATGGGTAAAATTTGATTCGTTAGACTATACCGAATCAAGTGGACGATTGCAGGGAATAGCAGGAAAGGGCCATCCTGATTCTGCATCTTCTAATTATGGCTGGTGGTTTACATTTGATAATAGATCAAATAGAAAATCATTCCGTTATACTTGTTTTGGAAACGCAAATGGAGGTTATGCGGGGGGAGGAAACAACTTTCCTATACCTACTTATGATAAAGTTTTAGATAATAACAAATGGTACTTTTTAGCATTTTCCGTATCGCAAACTCAAGCAAAATTATATGTTGATGGAATTCAACATGGACCAACTAATGCTATTTCTAATGTACAATTATCTGATCCTTTAAGCGAATTAACAATAGGTAGTTACAGGGTTAACTCTGGCTTCTTCGCTGGTAGTATTGATGATGTTCGAATATATAATAGGGTTTTGAATGAAGATGAAATAAAAGTCATGTTTGATGTTCTATCATATAAAAATAAGAGAAAATAATAAAAAATAATAAAAGAACATTTATTTTATGTAGTTTCAACATATAATAAGTTGACAAGTGATGATTATTGATATATAATCTAACTACAATTAAAAGAGGAAAGCAGATGTATTTATCTCACCTGATTGCATATAGCTTTGGGTCAATGCCATAAATTATTACAACTATAAGTTATAGTTTTTTTAGGTCGAGTGAATACATTGTATTCACTTTTTGTTTTTATTGGAGGTGCTATCCATAGCAGGAAAAGAAAGGAATTTGCCAATAAACGGGCAAATAAAACACAATCAAATGTTAGTTATTGGACCTAATGGGGAACAATTAGGTGTAAAAACGAAGGAAGATGCTTTAACATTAGCTAGTTATGCAGGTTTTGATTTAGTACTTATAAATGGGAATGCGAATCCACCTGTTTGTAAATTACTAGATTATAACAAATTTAAGTATGAGAAAAGAAAAAAAGCTAAGGAATCATTAAAGAAGCAACGTGAAAGCAGTACTGAATTAAAAGAATTCAGATTGTCTGTCAACATTGACAAACATGATTTTGATACAAAAGCTAATAATGTCTCTAAGTATTTAGAAAAAGGTCATAAAGTCAAAGTGTCAATAAGATTTAGAGGACGTGAAATGGCTCATACCGAATTAGGTAGAGAAGTAATGCTTCGTTTTGCTGATGCTTTAAGTGATAAATGTGAAATTGAACAACAACCAAAATTAGATGGACGCAGCATGTTTATGATGCTTGCTCCAATCAAGAAATAAGGAGGAATTGTAATGCCAAAAATGAAAACCCATAAGGGAACAAAGAAAGTATTAAAAGTAAGAGCAGCAGGACCAATTGCAATTGGTCGTCCTGGAAGTAGACATAACACTGGTAAAAAAAGTGCTGCTGTAAATCGTAAAAATAGAGCTGGATCTACATTGAGTAAAGCTGATGAAAGAAGAATAAAATCGTTAATATAAGATTTTAAGGAAGGTGAATATATATGACAAGAGTTAAAGTTGGATCAATTGCGCGTAATCGTCGTAAAAAGATATTGAAACAAGCAAAAGGATATTTTGGTAGTAAGCATCGTTTGTTTAAAACAGCTAATGAACAAGTAATGCGTTCTAGCGTTTATGCGTATAGAGATAGAAAACAAAACAAAAGAAATTTTAGAAAATTATGGATTGTTAGAATAAATGCTGCTTGTAGAGAAAATGATATCAGCTATTCTAAGTTTATAAATGGTTTAAATAAAGCTGGATTAGTAATTAATCGTAAAATGTTGTCAGAAATTGCAATTGATAGTCCTGCAACATTCACTGATTTAGTTGCTATTGCTAAAGATGCATTAAACGGAAAAGAATATAAGTCTAAAGCTGTTAAATTAGAAAAAGATACAACTAAAGTAGAAGAAAAGGAAGAAGAAAAAGCTACTACAAAGAAGGCTAGTTCTACTAAAAAAGAAACAGCTCCAAAAAAAGCTGCTTCAAAAACATCGACAAAGAAAGAAGAATAACAAAAATGGTCTATTATATATAGGCTTTTTTTGTTGACAAACTTAATTTAGCAATGTAATATAATGCTGAAATAATTTAAAATAAATAATATTTAGGGGAAAAAGGCTTGTCCATGTAGAATAATATAAATAGGAAGTAGTGATATTATGGCTCGCATTAGTAATGAACAAATAATGGAAATACGAAATAGTGTTAACATAGTAGATGTTGTGTCAGAATATGTGCCATTAGTACAAAAGGGCAAAAACTATTTTGGCATTTGCCCGTTTCATGATGACCATAATCCTAGTATGAGTGTGACTTCGGACAAGCAAATGTTTAAATGTTTTGTATGTGGTGTTGGTGGTAATGTTTTTACTTTCTTAATGGAATATGAACATATATCTTTTTTAGAAGCTGTTAAAAAAATTGCGGATAAAGTAAATATAGCTTTGGATATAGGTCCTACATATAGGAAAAGCAATTCGCATTTATCTAAATATTACGAGATGTATGATTTGTCTATGAAGTTTTATCAGAATAATTTAAATACAGCCAGTGGTAAAGAAGCTTTAGATTATCTTAAAAAAAGGGATATCGATGAAGAAATTATTAAAGAGTTTAATATTGGTATTTCATTTATGGGTGATAAGATATATCGAATGCTTAAGGCTAACAAATATAATGATGAAGATATAGTAGAGAGTGGATTATGTAACGTTAACGATAAGGGTTATTATGATAACTTTTTTAATCGAATTATGTTTCCCTTACATGATATAAATGGTAAGGTTGTAGCTTTTAGTGGTCGTATATACAATACAACTGATTCTTCTAAATATGTTAATTCTAAAGAATCACCTATCTTTAAAAAAAGTCAAATGTTATATAATTATCATCGAGTTCGTGATTCCGTTCGTAAAACTGGACAAGTTATCATCGTTGAAGGATTTATGGACGTTATAGCTTTATATAAAGTGGGTATTAATAATGTTTTAGCTACAATGGGAACTGCTGTGACAGCTGATCAAGCACGTCTTATTAAAAAAATGTCATCGGACGTAATTTTAATGTTTGATGGTGATAAAGCAGGAAACAAGGCTACGATTTCATGTAGTGAAGAATTGCAAAAAATTGGTGTGACACCAAAAATAGTTAGATTAGAAGATAAGCTAGATCCTGATGATTATATAGAAAAATATGGTCTTGATAAATTAAAAGAACATATTGAAAATCCTATATCATTGATTGACTATAAAATGATTGTTTATAAAGAAGATAAAAACTTTAAAAATAGTAATGATGTTTCTAATTATATAAATGAAGTAATTAAAGAATTAAAATTGGTTAAAGATAACATTGTAAGAGATTTAACATTGCAAAAATTAAGTGATGAAACAGGTGTTTCACTTACTACTATTGCTTCGTTACTTACAAAAGAGGAAAATACTGAAAAGAAAACAATAAAAGTAGTAAAAACTACTCCAAAGAAAGTGGATAGGTATCAAAAAGCATATCAAGGATTACTATTTTATATGCTAAGATACAAGGAAGTCATTAGAATAGTAGATGAAAGTAATGTCTTTATTCCTTCTAAACAACATCGATATGTTGCTTGTGAAATAGTATCTTTTTATGAAAAGTATGGGCAAATCAATATGGCTGATTTTATAGCTTATCTAGGTGATAAAAAAGAGCTTGTAGATATTGTGAATCAACTTTTTGATTTACCATTACCAGAAGAATATATTAGGGAGGAAATAGATGATTATATAAAGGTTTTAAATGAGTACACTATTAATTTAGAAATAAAAAGATTAGAAGAAGTGCTGAAAAACAGTAATAGTGATATTGATAAAGCTAGTATTGCAAATAAAATTATGGAATTAAAAAAAGGAGTGGACAATAATGGGTGAAATTAAAACGTTCGAAGAAAGAAAAAAGAATCTAATTGCCAAAGGTAAAGAAAATGGATATATTACGTATGAACAGTTAGCAGAAGAATTAAAGGGATTAGAATTAGATAGCGATTCATTAGATGAACTATATAATATTTTTCATGAATTAGGTATTGATGTTGTATCTGAAGAGGTTGATGATGATGCTGAGGTAGCAGGTGGCGATACCAAAGATGCGTTACAGGATTTATCATTACCTAAAAATGTTAGTATTAACGATCCAGTTCGTATGTATTTAAAAGAAATAGGTAAAATAAGTTTGTTATCTTTAGAAGAAGAAATCTCATTGTCAAAAAGAGCAGCTGAAGGTGATGAGGAAGCTAAAAATCTTTTAGCTGAATCTAATTTACGTTTAGTTGTAAGTATTGCAAAACGATATGTGGGACGTAATTTATCATTTCTTGATTTAATTCAAGAGGGAAACATTGGTCTTATGAAAGCTGTAGATAAATTTGATGCCAGTAAAGGTTTTAAATTTTCAACATATGCAACATGGTGGATAAGACAGGCTATAACAAGAGCTATAGCAGACCAAGCTAAAACTATTAGGGTTCCAGTACACATGGTTGAAACAATTAACAAATTAAAAAGAATTCAACGTCAATTAACCCTTGAATTAAATAGGGAACCAAAAGAAGAAGAATTAGCTGAAAAAATGGGTATAACTGTTGAAAAGGTTAGAGAAATATTTAAGATTGCTCAAGATCCACTATCTTTAGAAACTCCTATTGGTGAAGAAGAAGATTCACATTTAGGTGATTTTATAGCAGATTCTGATAATATGAGCCCAGAAGAATATGCGATTAACGAAGTCTTAAAGGATGATATTTCACTTGTTCTTCAAACTCTTACAGAAAGAGAAGAAGAAGTGTTAAAATTACGATTTGGTTTAGTAGATGGTACTTCTCGTACACTTGAAGAAGTGGGCAATATTTTTAATGTTACAAGAGAAAGAATTAGACAAATAGAAGCAAAAGCATTACGTAAACTAAGACACCCATCTAGATCACGTAAGTTAAAAGAATATTTAAATGATTAAATTATCAAAAAGACTTTCTGCTTTAGCTTCATTTGTTAGAAGTGATGCTAGATTAGTTGATATTGGTTGTGATCATGCCTTGCTTGATCTTTATCTTATACAAAACAATCCGAAAATTTCAGCGATTGCAGTCGATGTTCGTGCTGGTGCTTTAAATCAAGCTCATAACAATGTTAAAAAATATGGTATGGAGAACAAGCTTGATCTTAGATTGGGAGATGGATTAAATCCAGTAAAAAAAGAGGAAATAGATACTGTTATTTTGTCTGGATTAGGTAGCTATAAAATAGTTGAAATATTAAATGAGGGTAAGGATAAATTGATCAATGTCAATGATATAATTATTCAAACTAATACTGATCATTATTACTTGCGTAAAAGTGTGTGTTCTCTTGGTTATTATATAAGTAGAGAAGAAATTGTAAAAGAAAAAAACATTATATATCTCATTGTTCATTTTAAAAAAGGAACTAAAAAATATACAAAGAAAGATTATATGTTTGGACCTTGCCTAAGAATAGAGAAAAACAAATTATATAAAGAAATGATGGAAGAAGAAATCAAGAAAAAAGAGATATTATATCATTTAATACCTCAAAGATATTTCCTAAAAAAAGGGTGGTTGAAAATAAATCTCCTAAAACTTAGGCAAGAAATCAAACAAAAAAGTTAGGTCCTTCTATTGATGACTTTGCTAAATTTTGTTGATTGTTTACCGTAGTAGTATTAGTACTTGTGTTGCTATTATTACTACGGTTATTATTTATTTTGCCCATTTCGCCCATAATTCTAAACATTGTTTTTGCATTATTCCAGATTGGTTTTACTTGATAAAAAACAGGTATTGCTTGATTAATTATATTAAGCACTTTTTGTGTATTACTTAACAAATTTCCCCAATTAAATCCAGTTTTAGGTATAGCGCTTGGTAGTGCTCCAAACGGTTGATACATTGGCGTTTGGTTAAATAGACGATTAAACATAAGAATACCTCCTCAAAATAATATATGAAAGTAAGGGAAAAAAGTTTTATTTTTCGGACATTTATGCTATAATCTTATGTATGATAGGAACTCGTCTTAGGAGGTGCAACTTTATGAATTTATGGAGTTTGTTATTACCTTTTAAGTGGTTTATAATAGGGGTCGGCGAAGTAGGAATTGGTATTATAAATATTATTAAAATAATAATAACTTTTGTTGGATCTTTATTTAAATATTTATTTAAGGTTGTAATAATAATTGGTCGAGGCATTTTTTTCTTTTTTAAAGTTGTTGTTTTTAAATACATAATTTTAAATCTTTTTAATGCTATCAAATATCTAATTATTGGACTTTTAAAAGTAATAAAATTTATATCAGTCGGACTATTTAAATTTATTAGATTCATCATTGAGAATACTCTTCGTGGTATTGTCATCTCTTCAAAGTATATTTTTTTGGGTTTTAAATACTTATTCATTTATTTATATAAAGCATTAAATGCTATCTTTAAGTTTTTAAAAAAGATTACCATGTATTTTTTAGAATTCCTAAAGTGGTTATTTGTTGACATCATATTCAAATTCATACGTTTTATCGGAATAAGTTTATTTAATGGTTTTGTTGTAATATTAAAATTCTTAGCCAAAATACCTTCTTATTTATATAACGCTTTAAAGTTTGTTGGTAACAAATTATATAAAGCTATTATAAATCCAATTATTATTGGTACCAAAAAAGTTGCTTTAGCAATCAAATCTTTATTTGAGACAATAAAAGGGTATGTAAAACGTTTTTTTGCATTATTAAAACGTATTCCAGGCGTTATTGCAAGAAGATATAAAAAATGGTTTAATAATTTAACTTTCGTAAAGGATGCAAAAAACAAAAAAGAAATGAAGCATCAAGCATTACTTATTGACTTTGATGCTGATGATTCTGTTCGTAGTGAAAAAAAGGTAATGTACGATTATATTGCTAAAAATAGCAAAGGAAAAATTGAAAAAGGTTATTTAGCTGCTTATTCTAAATTGGATGTGCATTCTTATCTTCTTTCTGAAGGTTATGAAGTGTATCAAATAGAAGTATCAAAAGGTATTAAACTATCATTTAGAATTAAGCATAAAATGAAAGTAAGCGAATTAACATTTTTTCTTACGCAATTATCTACATATCTTAAATCAGGTATTCCTCTTGTTGACTCTATTAAAATATTAAGTAAGCAAACTAAAAAGATATCTACTAATTCTTTGTATAAAGCAATTATATATGATTTAACAATGGGGGATAATTTTAGTGAAGCTTTAGAAAAACAAGGAGATTCTTTCCCAAAATTATTAATTAATATGATAAAGTCTGCTGAGTTAGCAGGAAACCTTTCGGAAACATTAGATGATATGGCTGAGTATTACACATCTGTTGCTAAAACTAGAAAACAAATGAAATCGGCTATGACTTATCCAGCAGTTATCTTTGTGTTTGCAACGACCGTTATTGTTTTTCTTTTGACTTTTGTTATTCCGTCCTTTGTCGATATGTATAAAGATGCAGATGCTGAAGTACCTGGTTTGACTGTTGCTATTATAGCGATAAGTGACTTTCTTATAAACAATGCAGTTTTACTTTTAATAGGTGTTGTTGGTGTAATTGTTGGCTTTGTTTTTATGTATAAAAATGTAAAGCTGTTTAAATCAATAGTGCAATGGTTATTGATGCATACACCTATTGTTGGTAAAATAATTATATATAATGAAGTAACAATGTTTTCTAAAACGTTTGCTTCTTTGTGGAATCATAATGTTTTTATTACAAGTAGTATGGAAATACTAAGTAAAATTACAAATAATGAAATATATAAAATGTTAATTTTTGATGCTATTACTAATATAGCACGTGGTGAACCAGTGTCGAGTTCATTTAAAGACCATTGGGCCTTTCCAGTTGTTGCTTATGAAATGTTACTAACTGGTGAGCGTACAGGTCAACCAGGTCCAATGATGGATAAGGTTGCAGAATATTATCAAGAAGAGCATAGAAATGCTGTTAATCAGGTAAAAACATTTATAGAACCTGCTTTAATTGTCTTTTTAGCTGTTGTTGTTGGTATTATTCTGTTATCTGTTGTTCTACCAATGTTTGGTATTTATGGAGAAATTGGCCTTGAATAGGGGGAAGCTATGACAATTGAATTATTATATGCAACGTTATTCTTTATTTTAGGAATAATCATGGGGTCATTTTACAATGTAGTAGGATATAGACTACCTAATAATATATCACTTATAAAACCATCATCTCATTGCCCAAATTGTAATAAAAAATTAGGGTTTTTTGAATTGATTCCAATAATATCTTATATAATACAATTTGGTAAATGTAAAAAATGTAAGCAAAGGATATCAATTTTTTATCCCATCATTGAGCTTTCTTCAGGACTTTTATTTGCTTTATCATATTTGGTTTTTGGACTAACCAGTGAATTGTTTGTTGCGCTAGTCTTTTCTTCAACATTATTGATTGTAATATTAACAGATATAAAATACATGATCATTTCAGATGAAGTATTGTTGTTTTCAGGCATAATGATAATCATTGGACGCTTGATGACGGATTATGAAATTACAGCATTATTATTGAATATCATTATACCTTTTATGTTTTTGCTGATAGTAAAAATATCAGGAGATTTTTTCTTCAAAAAAGAATCACTTGGTGGCGGGGACGTAAAATTGATGATCGTTATTGGTTTAGCTTTAGGCTGGCAGACAAGCATTATAACAGTAGCTTTTGCTTCTTTTATAGCATTACCAATATCACTTGTTATTCTTGCTGTTAAGAAAACAAACGTTATCCCTTTTGGTCCTTTTTTAAGCCTTGCATCTCTTATATTGTATTACTTTTCAATAGATTTTACAGTGATTTTTAATTTGCTAGTAAACGTATAAGGAGGTTATATGAAAAAAGGATTTACTTTAATTGAATTGCTTGCAGTTATTGTTATATTAAGTGTTGTAGCAATAGTAGTAATTCCAAAAATTCAAGAGGTTTTGTTTGATTCTCAAGACAATGCTTATAATTTGTTGGTAACAAGAATTGAAAATAAAGCTAACGATTATCTTATAGATAAAGATCTAGCTAACCAAGTAATAACAGGAATTCCTTTAGATATTTATTTAAGTGATCTAATAGAAGAAGGCTATCTTGAAACGAAAGAACTGGTTGATCCACGCGAGGAAAAAAAGCACATTCAACCAACAGAAAGTTATGTTAGATTCTCATTAGAAGAAGGAAATCTAAATTATAAAGCTTATTTAGTAATAAGGTAGTAATTGAAATCAAGGTTTTACCCTTGATTTTTTATGTGATTTAAGCGATAATTGACCAGTTGCAAACGTCTTACTGTAATGTTTACAACAAGTAGTTTTAATGCTATAATTTAGTTATAAAAAATAGGAGTGATAAGTATGAAAAAAGGATTTACCTTAGTAGAACTATTAGCAGTAATAGTAATATTAGCTGTAATACTCGCAATAGCAGTACCAGGTATATCTAATATGATAGATAATTCAAAAAGAAGTGCGTTCGACAGTAATGCAAAACTAGTCTTAAAAGGAATTGAATTCAAAAGACTAGAAGATGATGGTTTTAATCCACTTGATATAAATGAAACAAACATAAATAGTTTACTCAATAGATGCGTTAAATTATGAAAAAATAATTGTAAAAGAAGTAAATAAAGAATTATATGTGACAATCATAGGTAAAAACAAGTGGGAAGGTTTAACAGCGTCTGGAAACAAAGAAAGTACTAGAGCATATGAAACACAAATCAATTATGTAAGAGGAGTAAATGCTCCAATACTCGCCCCAGGTATGAAACCAATTAAACGGAATGGCACAACTTGGGTAGAAACAACAGAAAATGATTCTGAATGGTATGACTATGCTAATAAGAAATGGGCGAATGCTAGAACAAAAGATGGTTCATACTGGGTCTGGATCCCAAGATACATATATAAGATAACTTCAGGATGGCATTCATCTAGTACTGGAACAATAGATCTTCAATTTAGTAAAGGTGTAGATGACACATTAGAAGGTACAGTAACATTAGTAAATAAGGGGATGGCAACTGATTCTAACAATACATGGACAAGTCATCTAGCCTTTACCTTTGGTGATACAGAATTAACTGGAATATGGGTAGGAAAATTTGAATCAAGCAATGATGGAAGTGGTAATGTTAAAATAGTACCAAATGTATTTTCATGGAGAAGCATATCAGTAAATGATATATTTAATAAAGTAAGAAGTATGGAAACTAACTCAATATACGGATGGGGAACCAGTGGTAATGGAATAGATACCCACATGATGAAGAATACTGAATGGGGAGCGGTAGCATATCTATCTAAATCCCAATATGGAACCCCAAGTGAAATCTGGAACAATTCAAACAAGGAATATAAAACAGGATGTGCAGGGAGTAGTGTTGATGCATTTGATGAAGATATATGTAATGAGTACCATACGGTTAATGGAGTAAAAGCAAGTACCACTGGTAACATTTATGGTGTATATGATATGTCAGGCGGAGCCTTTGAATATGTATCTGCCTATGTAGATAATGCACACTCAAATCTAACAACATATGGTAATAGTCTATATACTTCATATTCAAAATATAAGGATGTATATGAAGTAGCTGAAACAGATAGTGAATCAGAGAATTATAAATTAACTATTTCATCTAAAGGTGATGCACTATATGAAACAAGTAGTACAGGCACTGGATCAACAACATGGTATAGTGACTGTTCTAATATGGCAAGAGTAGAGCGTCCTTGGCTTCATCGGGGTGGATTTTTCAACTTTGGCAGCATTGCAGGTCTTTTTAGCTTCTACTACGGTAGTGGTAGCGAGAGTAGTAACAACGGGTTTCGTTCTGTCCTAGTAGTCGCAGAAGGACTTTAGATTATATTTATATGGATTAAAATGTGATGTAGATAATAAACAAAGAATTAATAAATCAAAAATAATAAAGAAGATATTGATATAGTAATACATTGTCATAATCATAATTTTAAATAATATGAATTACCTAATTTAATTCTATAATTATACATTTATTATCAAACGTAGGAGTAAATAAAAAGGAAATTGTTCTTGTCAAATAACGTTTGTAGGATCAAAAACTAATGATAAAATAGTTAACTCATCATAGGTCAAGATGTAATCTTGATCTTTTTATATGCTGTTCTAGTTCAAAATTTATAACACATTTAATGAGTAATGTTCTGTTTTAAAATAATTAAAACTTTATAACAAAAACAATAGATTTAATTAAATCATTTGCTCCTTCTACGACGCATTATTATAGTTATATTTAAAAGAGTTAGTAATATATTTTTTAAATGTTCTACATGTTTTTAAATTTTTATTACATGAGATGATAACTTGCTTTGACTCTTTTTATTTAATCAAAATAAATAAGGAACAAAAGTTTAGTAGTTGTAGAAATAAAAATAGGAGATATTGTTGAATATAATGTGGGCGAGTACAATGTAATTCATCATGTAGTTGATATTTATCAAGAACTAGGAAAAATAAATCCAGTGACTAAAGGGGACGCTAATGAAAGGATTGATAAAACCCCCTGTTACAAATGAATTGCTAGTTGGAAAAGTTGAGTATATTATTCCTTATATTGGTTATCCCTCATATCTTTTACGAAGACTTGTCAATAATAATAGAGTAAATATTGAGCAAGGAGGATAAGATGAATAATAGAAAAGAACAATTAACTGTTATTACAATTATTATTATAGCCTTAACTTCCTGCTTTTTTTTCTTTTTAATGCAATAAATACATTGCGATATCGTGGTGTGAAAAAAGAAGATATATTATATACTAATGATATTGAAAGTGATATTGATTATTTAGTGTACTTAAAACCAAATGCTTTTTTTGAAAAAAATTATGTAGATGATGAATATCTTTTTGTTACATCTCTAACGGATTATATAAAGGCAACCTTCTATTATAATTTTGTAGGTAATGAAGATTTTTTTCTTTCTTATGATTACTATATTAAAGGTACTATTACAAGTAACTATATGTCAGATACTAATAAAGTTATTAAACCAATATGTGTTAAAGAATATATTTTATTAGATCATAAAACCGGAGAAACTTCTAACTCTAAAATAAATATTACTGAAACTTTAAATGTTGATATCAATCACTATAATGACATATTGGATACTATCAATGATTATTTATTGATACCTCTTAATTCATCTTTTGATATAAGTTTTATAATTGATATAACTGGTGTTGCAAACGGTCAAAGAATAAAGAGGGAACATAAAATGATGATGAGTGTTCCATTAGGTGTAAGGGTGTTTGATATAAAGGTTTCAAAGTCATTTCCTAATCAAGAAATTATGTATAAGAAAGAACCAAAAAGTCTTGAAACAAGTTATATGATATCAATAATATATATTGTTTTAATGATCGGTATTATTTTTGTAACTTATTATTACATCAAAAAAATTATTTATAAAGAGAAAAATTAATATCTAGCAAGAGTAAATAAAATACTTAAGGAATATGATGATCGTATTGTGACAGTATCTAATTTTATAAGATATGAGAAAATGTAGATTGTAAATATCCCTGATTTTGATGAGTTACTTACATTTTCTGATGAAACCTTAGAACCAATATATATTGGGAAAAAAGAGAACCTAATCATATTGAAGCTTGGTTTTCAATAATTAAGGATAAAATATTATATCGTTATATGATTGTCTATGATAAGAAAAAATCTAGAAAATAATAACAAGTCATGATATACTATATTTGTAATAATCATAGGAGGTCATATGAAAACAATTGTTGACTATCGTCTTAGTGGTAAAAGAGTAATAATTAGAAGTGATTTAAATGTACCCATTGAAAATGGTGTTATAACTGATGATACTCGTATTAGAGAAAGCATAGAAACTATTAAACTTGCTATCAATGCTCACGCTAAAGTTATTGTTATGTCTCATTTAGGTAGAATCAAGACAGAAGAAGATAAGGCATCAAAGAGCTTGAGGCTAGTAAGTGTTAGATTAAGTGAGTTATTAGGTGAACCTGTAAAATTTATTCCTCATACAAGAGGACCTGAGGTAGAAAGCGCAATTGCATCCATGAACAATTGTGATGTTATTATGCTTGAAAATACGCGTTTTGAAGATTTGGATGGTAAAAAGGAAAGTAACAATGATCCTGAACTAGGAAAATATTGGGCATCATTAGGTGACATTTTTGTTAATGATGCTTTTGGAACGTTACATCGTGCACATGCATCTAATGTTGGAATAGCCACTTATCTTCCAAGTGGAATAGGCTTACTTGTTAAAAAAGAATTAGATATTTTACAAGGCGCTCTTCAAAATCCAAAGAGACCGTTTATTGTTATATTAGGTGGGGCTAAAGTGGCAGATAAACTAGGTGTTGTTGAACATCTAGCTTCGATTGCTGATAAAGTCTTTATTGGTGGTGGAATGTCATACACATTCTTAAGTGCTTTAGGCTATAATGTGGGGTCATCTATTGTGGATCCTGAAAAAATAGAATTGTGCAAAAAAATATATGAACAATATAAAGATAAGATTATCCTTCCAGTAGATATTGTTGTTGGAAGTTCACTTACACCAATGGCTAGTATAAGACTTGCTAGTATTTCTGATATTAGGCCAAATGATATTGGGGCTGATGTTGGAGTAAGAACGATGGATAACTTAAGAAATGTATTAAATGGTGCAGGTACTATTATATGGAATGGTCCAATTGGTGTATTTGAAATAGAAAAATTTAATACTGGGACAAGAAAGTTACTTGACTATCTTGCAGCTACTAATGCAAAAGTGATATTAGGTGGCGGAGATACAGCTGCAGCAGCTATTAGGTTTGGATTTAAAGACAAATTTCATCATATATCAACTGGTGGTGGAGCAACACTTGAACTTATGGAAGGTAAGGAATTACCTGGATTAGCAGCAATTTCGAAATAAAGGGTTAGGAAGTGTTAATTTGAAAAAACAGAGATTAAATATACTGCTGCTTGTTATAGCTTCATTCATTGTTTTATACTTTGTTTTAAAGGATGATTTTGAAAACGTTGTAAATTTAATATCAAATATAAATTTCGGATGGTTTCTTTTTAGTGTTTTGATAGTACTAATCTATTGGTTATTTCAAGCATTAAGCCTATCTGCTGTTTTAAAATCAGGAAAAAACAAATTACCTTTTTGGATTTTGTATAAATCAATGATAATGTGTAATTTTTTTAGTGCTATAACACCTTCAGCTACAGGAGGGCAACCCTTTCAAATATATTATTTAAAGAAAAATGGTTTGAGATTGGGAACAGCTAGTAATTTAGTAATTGAGCAATCTACTCTTTATCAAATAGCTTTAGTTCTTATGGGGTTAGTAGCTATAGTACTTAATTATTTTTTTGACTTTTTTCCATCGAATAGTATTTTAAAGAAATTAGTATTAGTTGGTTTTACTATAAATGTAATTGTTATATTTCTTTTAATCTTTATTACAATCAATAAAAAACTAAGTAGATATATAATTTTAAAGATTGTTAAATTTTTAAATAGGATTAAAATTATTCGTGATGTTGATAAAATGAAGTTAAAAGTTGAAAGGTTTATAGAAAATTTTTATACTAGTGCTAAATCATTAAATAGTAATAAAAAAGCTTTATTAAAAGGAATTATATTTAACTTCATAGCATTAACATTACTATATATAGTTCCGCTTCCTGTCGCTTATTCTTTAGGTGATTATACATCGCTTAATGTTATAACAACGCTAGTTGCATCAGCTTATGTTATGCTTATTGGAGTCTTTGTTCCAATTCCAGGAGGTTCTGGGGGTGTCGAATACGCTTTTGTATCATTCTTTGGTTTTTATCTTACAGGATCTCACCTAATGGCTTTACTTTTAATTTGGCGTTTTATAACTTATTATTTTTCCATCTTAATAGGTGGTTTGGTTTTAATTTTTAATAAAGGTGGTGCAAAAAAATGCGAATAGGATTATTTACAGATGTATATCCACCATATGTAAATGGTGTATCGACAAGTGTTCTTATGCTTAAAAGATCTCTTGAAGCTTTAGGACATCAGGTGTATGTAGTGACTGTTAATAATGAAAATATGAAATATAAATATGAGGAAGACGGTAATATTATTAGAGTACCAGGACTTCCAATAGGTATTTATGATTATCGTCTTACAGGTATATATCCTGTTAAAGCAATAAAGGAAATAAAAAAATGGCGTCTTGATGTCATTCATTCTCATACTGAGTTTGGTGTTGGAACTTTTGCCCGTATTATTTCAAAACAACTAGAAATACCATTAGTTCACACATATCATACGATGTATGAAGATTATATACATTATATTACAAAGGGATATTTTAATGGTATAAGTAAAAAAATTGTAGAATATTTAACCCTTTTCTACTGTGATCACACGATATCTGAACTTATTGTACCTACTAAAAAGACATATGACTTATTTAAAGGAAAATATAAAGTTAATCGTAATATTTATGTTATACCTACAGGTATTGAAGTAGAGAAGTTTTACAAAGAAAATGTTGATCAAAAAGAAGTGATTGAACTTCGTAAAAAGGTTGGTCTTAAAAAGGATGATTTTGTACTTCTATATGTTGGTAGAATAGCAGCTGAAAAAAACATTTCGTTTTTACTGGATTGTCAAAAAGTATTGTCTAAAAAGTGCCCTAATATTAAGTTGTTAGTTGTAGGTGATGGACCTGATTTAGAAAAACATAAAGAGGAAACGAAGTCTTCAGCATTTAATGATAGTGTTATTTTTGTGGGTAAGGTACCATTAACTGAAGTTGCTAAATACTATCAATTAGGTGATGTTTTTGTAACAGCATCACAAACAGAAACTCAAGGTCTTACAGTTATAGAAGCAATGGCTTCATCAATGCCAGTTGTCTGTATGAAAGATGAATCATTTATGAATACTGTTGTACCTGATTTAAATGGTTATATGTTTGAAAACAAAAGAGAATATCGAAACATTATAACAGATTTATATAACGATTCTGATAAACTCATGCGTCTAAAAAAACAAGCTAGATTGAATGGGAATATGCATTCATCTAAATATTATGGCGAAAGAGTATCTGATGTATATCGTATTGCTATTGAAAACTATAAAAATAAAAAGAATAATTTTTGGGATTATATAAAAAAGGTGGTTGGTAAGGGTGAAAAAGATCGTCGCTCTTAATTTGAAAATGAATTTAGGCTATGAAGAAGCATTAGAATATGTGAATACCATCAAAGATAAGATCTCTGATACTTATGAAGTCATCTTTTTCCCTAGTGCTATTTTCCTACATTTGTTTAAGAAAAGTGGTTATCAAATAGGGTCACAAAACGTTCATTATGAAAACAAAGGTGCTTTTACAGGGGAAATATCACCATATCAATTAAAGACTTCAGGTATAGATTATACAATTGTAGGTCATAGCGAAAGGCGTCTTTATTTTAAAGAGGACGATAAATTAATAAATAAAAAAGTGATAGGTGCTTTAAAAAACAATTTAAAAGTCATTTTATGCGTTGGCGAAACAGATGAAGAACGGCGTTTAAAGAAAACAGCTTTAGTTATAAGCAACCAAATAGAAAGAGCTTTAAAAAATATTGATAGTTTTGATTTAAGAGATGTAATTATTGCATATGAACCAGTTTGGGCAATAGGTAGTGGTAAAACACCAAGCAAAGAAGAAATTGCCGATGCTATTAAATTTATTAAAAAAATAATTTTTCAACGATACGATATTAATATAAGGGTATTGTATGGTGGAAGTGTTAACAAAGATAATATTAAAACAATAATGAATATTGAAAACGTTGACGGTATATTAGTTGGTTCATCATCATTTAATCCTAACTATTTAATTTCAATGATTGATATAATAGACTAGTGTACAACGAATGTCTAATTTAATAAAAAAGGGTATAAAACCCCTTTTTGTTTTGGTATACTAAAATCGAGGTGAAGCATATGATTGTAAAAGAATTGGAAGAAATGCGCATATCCTTAAAAAATATTAAAGATGAAATAATTAAGGAACGTGCAAAAATAAAAACCGGTGCAGAAATATATGAGTTCAACTCATATAAAGGTGCTCCTCTTTCAATCAGAAAGTGGCTTGCTGAAATAATAAAGTCAATGATTGAAAGACGAAAAGAACTTGATACTGGGCTACATAGTTCTAAAGTTTCTAATTCAAAAGAAAAAGAATCTTCGCCTAATTACAATGCTGTTTTGACAGATAACAATCAAGTAAATGAACAAGGTGGAATCTCGATAACAAAAAGAAGTAGTCATTTTCGTAGTGCTCCACCAGGTGATAATAAAGCAGCATAATAAAGAGGGGTTTTATATAAAAAAAGGATGTATTTTTACATCTTTTTTAATGGTTAAGTTTTTTCGACAAATATCGCCTTTTAATATTTATATAATAGGCTCGACGGATAGATTGGAGGAAAGTTATGAAGAATATTAGGGTGTTGATGGTTGATGATAACGAAAATTTAGTAGCGATGATTAAGGAATATTTCGCTACTCATTTAAGTATCGACATAGTTTTAGAAGCGTATGATGGTGAACAAGCAATGGAGGTAATAGAAAAACATAAAGATGATTTTGATGTTTTAATATTGGATTTAATTATGCCAAATAAAGATGGCTTATATGTATTAGATGCACTTAAGAAAAAGAATATTCATAAGCCTATTATTATATCTACTTCCTATAATGCTCAAGATATGATAAGAAGAATTTCTGAATATAATGTTAATTATTTTATATTAAAACCATTTGAATTATCAGATTTAGAGAAAAGAATATTAGAATGTGTTACTAAAAATAAAGAAGATAGTAAGGTTATCAACTTATTGCATAGTAACTTACAAATTTCAGTTACTAAATTATTACATCAACTAGGGGTTCCATCTCACATCAAAGGTTATCAATATATAAGAGAAGGAATTATCATGTTATATGAAAATCCTAATATGATAGGTGGAATAACAAAAGAATTATATCCAGAGATAGCATCTAAGTTTGATACAACAGTATCTAGAGTAGAACGGGCTATAAGGCACGCTATAGAGGTTAGTTGGAATAGAGGAGATTGGAATCTCATGGAAGAGATTTTTGGACATAGTGTCGATATAGATAAGGCTAAGCCTACAAATTCTGAATTTATCGTAACTATATCTGACAAATTAAGATTAGAATTTAGGAAAGTACCTTCATAAAACTACATTGGTAGTTTTTTTTGTGTAAAGTACATTATAAAAAATTGAGTTATTAGCTCAATATTATGTATAATATAAGTAGAATGAGTGTGATAGTATGAAACCAATTGTGTTAGCAATTTTAGATGGTGTTGGTTTAAGAGAAGAAGAATATGGTAATGCTTTTAAACAAGCGAATAAACCAACATTAGATTATTTATGGAAGGAATATCCACATAGTAGGTTAGATGCTAGTGGAAAAGCAGTAGGACTTCCAGAAGGTCAAATGGGCAATAGTGAAGTAGGCCACTTAAATATTGGGGCTGGAAGAATTGTCTATCAACCTTTTGAACAAATTAATGCATCTATCAATGACAATAGTTTTTATGATAATAAGGTATTGCTTGATGTAATAAATCATGTTAAAGAAAACAATAGTAAACTTCATATAATGGGATTGGTAAGTGACGGTGGAGTACACTCGCATATCGATCATATTAAGGCTTTACTAAAATTATCTAAAAAGCATGATGTAAAGGTTTATATCCATTGTTTTATGGATGGACGAGACACGCTTCCAGATAAAGCTTTAGTTTATTTAGAAGAACTAAATAACTATTGTGCTTTAATCGGGACTGGAAAAATTTCTACAATAGCAGGTAGATATTATGCAATGGATCGTGATAAAAGATGGGATCGTCTAAAACTTGCTTATGATGCTATGGTAAATGGTATTGGAGAAAAAAATGATGATATAAAGCAAATCATAGAAAATAGTTTTAACAATAAAATATATGATGAATTCATAGTGCCTACAATTGTTGATGATGAAGGTGTTATAAGCGATAATGATGGTGTTATTATTGCTAATTTTAGACCTGATCGTATCGTTCAAATAGGAACAGCATTAACTAATGAAGAGTTTAATGAGTTTGAAGTAAAACGTTTTTTTAATTTGAAAGTAGCTACTATGATGCCTGTTGCAAGTTCTGTAAAAGCTTCTTTTGCTTTTGAACCAATAGAACTTCATAATACTTTAGGTACGTATTTATCTTCTAAATCATTAAAGCAACTTAGAATTGCTGAAACAGAAAAATATGCTCATGTTACATATTTCTTTGATGGTGGTCGTGATATTGAAATTGAGGGATGCAAAAGGATATTGATTCCATCTCCTAAGATTGCAACATATGATTTAAAGCCAGAGATGAGTTCCAATGAAGTGACAGAAGTTCTTATTAAAGAATTAGATGAAGATTATGATATAGTGATTTTAAATTTTGCTAATTGTGATATGGTAGGTCATACAGGAGATATGGAAGCTACAATTAAAGCTGTTGAAGCTGTGGATCGCAATCTTGGTTTGATATATGAAAAACTTAAATTAAAAGATGGATTGCTTATTGTTATGTCTGATCATGGTAATAGTGAGTATATGATTGATGAAGATAATAACATAGTTACATCACATACAAATAGTAAAGTACCTTTTATTGTATGTAAAAAGAACATTAAATTAAAAGATGGGAAATTGGGAGATGTAGCACCAACTATTTTAAAACTTATGGATATAGAAGTTCCAGATGAAATGACAGGAGATAATTTAATAATTGATTGACAAAATAGTATTTAAAAAAATCATAGTTATGATTTTTTTATTTATGGGGGACAAATGTATCTAAATTTGATAAAATGATAATATATATTATTTGAGGTGACATATGGGATTATTTAATAAATTTAAGGATATTTTTAAAAAAAGTAATATTGATGATATAAAGGTCTATGATCAAGGATTATCAAAAACAAGAAAAACATTCTTTGATAGGTTAAATGTTTTAAATTCAAAATATAAAAAACTTACAGATGAGTATTTTGAAGAACTAGAAAATATTTTAATAATGGCAGATATTGGTGTTAATACAGTAATGGATTTTATGGATAGGTTAAGAGATAGAGTCAAAAAAGAAAATATTACTGATACTAGTATGCTTAACGAAATAATTATTGATGAATTATTTATTATTTATGTTGATGAAGGTGTTATTTCTTCAAAACTAAATTATAATGATAATGGTCCTACAGTAATACTTTTTGTTGGTGTAAATGGTGTTGGTAAAACAACAACCATCGCTAAAATAGCTCATCAAATGATAAGTGAAGGAAAGAAAGTATTGCTTATCGCAGGCGATACTTTTAGAGCAGGTGCTGTTGAACAAATAATAGAATGGGGTAATAAAATAGGCGCAAAAGTTGCCTCTGGAAAAATTGACGCTGATCCAAGTAGTGTTATATATGATGGATTGAAAGTAGCACTTGATGAAGAATATGATTGTGTTTTAATTGATACAGCAGGTCGCCTTCAAAATAAAGTAAATCTTATGAATGAGCTTGCTAAAATCAATAAAGTTATTGGAAACATTATACCTGATGCACCACATGAGACAATGCTTGTAATTGATGCTACAACAGGTCAAAATGGTATTAGTCAAGCTAAATCGTTCAAAGAAGCTACTAATGTAACAGGTATTGTATTAACTAAGTTAGATGGTACTGCTAAAGGTGGTATTGTCTTAGGTATTAAAGAAGCAGTTAATATTCCGGTTAAATATATTGGATTGGGAGAGAAAGTAGATGATTTAAAACCATTTGATATTGAAAAATATATATATGGTTTATTTAAAGAGATGGTCGAATGATTTCTTGCAAAAGAGGTGTGTAATGGATAAAAGAACATATATAACAATTCTATATGATTATTATGGTGAATTATTTAAAGAACATCAACGTGCTTATTTTGAAGATTATTATTTTCAAAATTTTTCATTAGGTGAAATCAGTGAAAATTATGGGGTTAGTAGAAATGCGGTTCATAAAACAATTAAGAATATCGAACAAAAGTTAAAATTTTGTGAAGAAAAATTGAAATTATATGAGAAAAGTTTACAATTAGATGATATAATAAAAGAAGTAAAAGATGCAAACATAAAACAAAAACTTGAATTATTAAGATAATAAGGAAGGAGTTTGTATGAGTACAAAAGAAACGAATATAGGTGTGGGTTTATTAGCATTGTATTTAGTGTTAGATCGTTTTACCTCATTACCTGATTTACTTTTAGGTTTTATTCTTGGAATTGGAATTTCTTTGTTTCTTGTTGGAATGTTGTCACAAGAGACTAGGGAAAGGCTAAAGGGAGTGAAAAAAAGAAAAAAAGCTAGATAATATTAGGAGTTGGTAATAGGCCTGTCATTGATAAGTGACGGGCCTATTTAATACATCAAATCGTATAAAATATGATATTATAGTTATGGAGGGAAGCTTATGTTTGAAAATCTAGGAGAACGTTTACAAAAAGCTGTTAAAAATATAAGAGGATATGGGAAAATAACAGAAGAAAATATCTCTGATATTATGAGAGAAGTTAGGATGGCTCTATTGGAAGCTGATGTAAACTATCAAGTTGTTAAAGAATTTACTAATACTGTCAAAGATAAAGCTTTAGGTGAAGAAGTACAAAGAAGTTTATCTCCAAGTGAAGTGTTTGTAAAAATTTTAAAAGATGAACTTATTAAGTTATTAGGTGAAGATAAAATACCTTTAAAAACAGATGGTAAATTAAATATATATATGTTAGTCGGTTTGCAAGGAAGTGGTAAAACGACAACCATTGGAAAACTTGGTAATTATCTTCGTAAAAAATATCATAAAAAGCCAATGTTTATAGCGTGTGATGTATATAGACCAGCTGCTATTGATCAATTAAAACAAATAGGCAAAGAACTTAATATATTTGTATATGAAGAAGGAAAAGGAAATCCAGTTGAAATAGCTAAAAAAGGTGTCGAGTATGCTAAGGAAAATAATTATGATTTAGTACTTATCGATACAGCAGGTCGTCTACATATAGATGATGAATTGATGAGTGAATTATCATCTATCAATGAATCAATACCACTTGATGAAACTATTTTAGTGATTGATGCAATGATGGGGCAAGATGCTATTAATGTTATTGAAGGATTTAATGATAAACTTAAACTTACTGGTACAATTCTTACAAAATTAGATAGTGATACTAGAGGTGGGGTAGCATTATCTGTTCGTCATTTAACTAACATTCCTATAAAGCTAATAGGGGTCAGTGAGAAATTAGACGGTATAGATGAATTTGATCCAAAACGTATGGTAGGCCGCATTCTTGGCGAAGGTGACATCATGTCATTGATCGAAAAAGCAGAAAGCATAATTGACGAAGAAGAGGCTAAAGAAGCAGCTAAGAAATTAAGCAGGGGAGATTTTAACTTAGAAGACTTTTTAGGTCAACTTAAGCAAATAAAAAAATTAGGACCACTCGAAAACATTATTAAATTATTACCAGGTGCATCAAAATTAGGTTTGAATAATATAAATATTGATCCTAAACAATTAGCTAGAATCGAAGCAATAATATTATCGATGACTAAAAAAGAAAGAACAAATCCTGAAATTATTAAAGCGAGTAGAAAAATTAGAATTGCAAAAGGAAGTGGAACTAGTGTTCAAGAAGTTAATAGACTTCTTACCCAGTATGAACAAATGAAGAAGATGATGAAAATGATGAAAAGCGGTAATTTTAAACTTCCATTTTAAATGTGGGTTAAATAACATATTCAAAGAAACTATAATCTCATATCATATGAGTAGTAAAGGGGGATTTGAAATGTTATTCAATAGAAGACCGTTTTTTGGCATGGAGCAAGCAGGTCCAATGATGGGCCCTGACATGTTTGATAATTGCGGATGTCAAATGGAACCTATCATTGAACAACCAATTGAAAGGTGTGTAAGAAGAGATTTTTGTCATGAAATACAACATGTATGCCCAATACACACTAGAATAATTAACAATCATATTTTTAGACATACTTATGTACCGCATTATACTTGTTCAGAAGAAAATATTTGTAGTAATATTGATCAAGGATCTTGTTGTCAATTTAGATAAAAAATACATTATAGTAAAA
>DUQO01000027.1 GCA_012837765.1 Mollicutes bacterium
CATAAAACCATTCCTTTCAATGTTTTATTGCAATTACATTGTATCAAAAGTCTTTGGTTTGTGTCTCTTTTATATTAAACATAAAATAGTGTTGATTTTCCCCACCAACACTATTTATTATAGAACCTTTTATTATTCTGTAGGTATAGTTACATCATAATATGTGTAAATACAATCATCACGATTATTTAAAAAATATAATTCATATTTGTTAATATATTTTCCACCGTCATCTCTAGATTCTGGACACTTTATAACTTTATATCCGAGCCCATAATATATACCAGCATTAGTATAATTATTTTTCCCCACATAGATAGCTAGAAGTGGCGGCTCCCCTTTCGTTGTTCTTTTGTAATCAATGTTAGCAAGGACAAGTCCTAATAACAATAAAGAAACAAAAACAATCACAACTTTTTTAATTATATTTTTCCATTTTGCTTTCATCTAAACACCTCTATAAAAATTATTAGTAGATAAATATTTTTCCTATATCTGATCCTATACTTGCCCCATCAACTATAACACCATCACCAAAACCTTGGATTTGGGCTGTAATATTAAACTCTGATCCATCAATGATAAAAGTTATATCAAATTCACATACATAGCTAGGATTATTAAAATATGAACTTTTGAACCTGTACTTTGTTATCTTAAAGCCTTCTTTTTTTAATTTTTCTAAATTAGCTATATATTCTTCCATAGAAACTGGTGTTTTATCTACATTCAACGTCTTTATTGAAACACTATTTGGTTTCAGCATGCTCATAATAGTGTCATAGTCATATTCTTGCAGCGCCTTTAAAAAACGCTCTACTTTTTTTCTATCTCTTTTAGCACTAAAACTTGGTAAGTCTAGAAAATACCTTCCATCAAAAAGGTTTAATCTTAATGTTCCGTAAGTTACTTCACCAAGACATAATATAGCGAAATACCCAACAAAAACAAATAAAATACTAATTATAATTGCTTTTGTTATTTTACTCTTAAAATATTTCTTTTGAAAAAATGGAATACTTACCTTTACAATCTCATCAGATCCCATTTTTGTCATATTATTTATTTTCTCACCTTTTAATATTTCACTGACATTTACCCCTAAACAATTCGCAAGTTTTTCGATTAAACTGATATCAGGCATAGCTAAGCCTCTTTCCCATTTTGATACAGCCTTATCACTAACAAACAATTTTTCTGCTAATTCTTTTTGGGTCATGTTTTTGTCTTTTCTTAGGCTTGAAATAAATAATCCAATCTTTTTATTGTCCACATTATCTACTCCTCTTAGCATAATTTTAACACATTATGGCAAAAAATAAAGAAACCGTTAGTTTAGTTCCTCATACATCAGCATAATTATCCTTTTTAAGTTAAAGAAGGACGTATATTTTAAAAAATCACATGACAAAAAAAGTTTAATTATATGCTATAATCAAGATGGTGGTAAAATGACAGTAAAAGAGATTTTAAATAAATATAATATAAGTGAAGCAACAATACGAAATTGGAAAAAATTGAATTACATTGATTCAATAAATAATATTGATCCAAAAGCAATAGATGAAATCATAAATAACAAAGCAAATCAACGAAGAAACAAAAGAAATTCAACTGACAATATTATTCCAAGGTCATATGTTGAAGACAAAAAAATAATTGACATTATACAAACAATTCTAAATTTAAAGGATGAATATAATATATCAAATAATGAAATATTATTTGAAGCTATTCATTATATACTTTTAAAAAATAAAAAGAAAATGCCAACTGAAGTTATACAAAAATTAGGAAATAGATCTACAAATAAAATGTTTATTGAAGAGTTTAATAAAATAGATATCAATTATAAACCTAACAATGATTTTCTAGGTTGTCTATATATGTCACTTTTATCAATAGGAAAAAAAGATACACACGGAATCTTCTATACACCATTTAAAGTGGTTGATAAAATAGTTAAATCAATAAATTTTAAAAAAGATTCTAAAATTATTGATCCAGGATGTGGCAGTGGAAACTTTTTAATACAAGCTTTTAAAAAAATGAAATCAGCTAATAAAGATATTACCTCAATTGTTAAATGTCTTTATGGTTATGACATAGATGAAATTGCTGTTTTATTAGCTAAAATAAATATTTATATTTTAGATGATGAAATAAAATATGATGAGATAAATGTATATGTAAAAGATTTTTTAAATGATGAGATAAAAGAAAAATTTGATATAGTAATTGGAAATCCACCATGGGGTAAAAAATATACAAATAGTGAAAAGAAGAAATTAGACAAAAAATATGGCACTCTATTTGCAAAACAAGATTCCTTTTCACAATTTATTCTCAAATCATTTTCAATAATGAATGACAATGGAGCATTAGGTTTTGTACTTCCAAGTAGTATATTAAATATTGCAGTCCATAAAGATATAAGAAGCTTTCTATTAGAGCACGATATTAAATATATCAAAAAAATTGGTAGGGAATTTGAAGAAATAGTTACAGACGTAATTATTATTAAAGTAGTTAAATCACAATCTATGAATAACAAATGTATTTATGATAATGAATTGATAGATCAAAACTTATTCAAAAGTAATCCTAACTTTAACTTTTTAGTTTCTCCACCAATTGCATCAAGTATATTGTCAAAAATGGAAAAGCATCCACATTCTAAATTAAATAAAGAATCTATACAATATGCATTAGGAATAGTTACTGGAAACAATGAAAAGTATATTACAAACATAAAAAGCAAAAATAACGAACCAATAATTAGTGGCAAAGAGATCAGTAAATATAATATAGATTACACAAAAATTAAAAATTATATTACTTTTGATAAGGATAATCTTCAACAAGTTGCTCCTGAAAAATTATATAGATGTAAAAATAAAATAGCATACAAATTTATTGGTAAAAAACTTTCTTTTGCAGTAGAAAATAAAGGCTGGCTAACTTTAAACAGCGCAAACATAATTTGTTTTGAGGATGATGTTAATACAAACTATTTATGTGCAATTTTAAATTCTAGAATAACACAACTATTTTTTGAAGAAAAATATGATACACATAAAGTATTAAAAAACCATATTCAATCATTTATAATACCGGAATTTAGTAATGAAGTTAAATCAACACTTTCAAAGTTAGTCCAAGCAACAAAACCAACAAGCTCATATAATGAAAAAATTGAAGAAATAATTTATGACAATTTAAAACTATCTGAAGAAGAAATTAGTTATTTAAAAGGCCGCTTTTAATAAGCGACCTTTTTAATTGAATAAATCAAACAACTCCTCATAAGTAAGCCATTTAACTAAATACTTTTCAAGATGATTATTTAAAGTAGTATTATTTATATGAAACTGCCCTTCTCCAACATTTCCTCTATGTTGAAAATCAGAATAGAATATCTTATCATCTTTAGATATCTCAGATGATTCAATTTTACAAATCATTATTTTATCTTCAAAAAAACAACCATAATATAATATGTCAAACTCTTTTGGTTTAACTTGTTGAATATTACAATCAAAAGCAATTCTTTTGCCCATATCAAATGTTAACATTCTGTTATCGACATTAGAGCTAATAACTTGGTTAATTAAATTATCTTCAGAAATAGTTGATTTGCATTTTTTTAACACGGTTGAAAATTTAACCTCTATCCTTTTATTGTCAGAAGATAAAAGGTCATAAGCATTATTCATAGGATTTATAAAATTATATAATTTTTGTATCATTAACTCTGCTACTTTTCCAAACCTTCTCGTATTTAGTGAAAAAATACCATCTCTAAATTCCTTTATTTTTACTTCTTTCAAAAAATCACCTCTGATTTAAATTATAACAATTTACTTTATATTTTTTCTTCATAAATATTGGCAAACATAGCCCCATGATCATTGTTTCTTCCCACAACGAATATCATAAATACCAATTCTTTATTTTCAACTTTAAAATAAGGATATTCATCTGCTATTTCCAAACTGTAATTTGGTTTTTCAAACGCTTTCAAAGCTCTTCTTCTTATTTCCTCTTTCTTTTTTTCCGTAAACTTATCTAATTTTGTTTTAATCATTTCCTCATTTTCTTTTTTTAGACTTATTAAATTATATCCTTTTGTGTTATCAAATATTGATTCAACCTTTGTTCTTTCACCATTAACGAAAACAGAATAAGCAAGATTTGTTCTAACACCTGCTATAGTAAAATTAAAATCATAAATCACATGTACAATAGAATCATTAGCTTCCGGTTCTGATGTTCCAACAATATAATCATCAAGAACAAAGTCTTTATTTACTTTTTCTTTTATAAGCTTTCCTATCATTGCTTTCTGCTCAAGAGTATTCAATTCATTTAGGTTTATATTTTGATCAATTTCATGTTCCCTATCAAAATTATCAACTTCTTTTTCGTTGATCTTTTCAAAATCAATAGGTCCATTTTTACAATTCTTATCTACTTTTATGTTGTAAAATCCTATATGAATAGAATCATCACCACTTAATGTATTACATTCAATAACTTTATACCCAAGACCATAATATTCCTTTGAACCACCATCATAATAAGCATTAACACGAATAGCAAATAATGGTGCTTTATTTTGTTTTGCCCTGTTATAATCTACTATCCCAAATATAACACCTAATACCACTATTGTTGCTAAAAATACCAACATAATTTTAACTCGTTTTTTTATTATTTTATTATTCATAATAAGATCACTCCTATAGTAATTATATCACCAATTGTAAACAAATGGTTAAATTAGATGTGGATAGTTTCTTTTTTACATTCTATTTCTAATAACTGCTTTTTTATATCTATGCCACCAGCATATCCTACTAGATTACCATTTTTACCAATTACCCTATGACAAGGAATTATTATTGGAATAGGATTCTTATTGTTAGCCATTCCCACTGCTCTTGCATAATTTTCATTTTTAACTCTCTTAGCTAACTCTTGGTAGGTAATACATTCACCAAATTTTATTTTTATTAGTTCTTTCCATACCTTAATCTGAAAATCTGTACCCACCATTTTTATTGGAACATCAAATTTTTCCCTTTTGCCAATTGAATACTCATCTATTTGTTTTTTTATTTCTTTTATTAAAGTTGTCTCTTTTTCTTCATCAACTTTTTCATTTCCATATATTATTTTAATTAGAAATTCATCTTCAGTTACAATTGTAACACTTCCAAATAAGGTATCATAATTATAATAATATTTCACTTAATCTTCCTTTCATTTTTAATAAATGAACCAGTCTTGTATTGTTACTTATATAAAATATTTTGGTCTATCTTTATAAGGAATCTTCATTTTTATTAGCTCAATATCATTTTTATATTCACGTTCTTCTCCCGTTAAAATAAATTCTTCTGGTTCTTTTTTTATAAATTCATTCTTATCTTCATCAAATATAAGATGTGGTAGCTGGCATACATGAAAATCCATAATTAAATAGTTAAAAAATGTTTTATATATATTTCTTTTTGATGTAGTAATTGTATTTGTTTTTTTTAATTTAATATTTTCAAATACATTTGATGGAGTATTTTGTTTTACAGTAAAAGACTCTATCTTATCAAATCCTAAAGCCATAACAGCTATATCTAAAAAATGGTCATCACCAATTACTTTCTGGTTGTATAACTTGTTTAATGCCTCTAAAGGGTTTCTAGATTTTTCACATAATTTAATAAAATAAGAACACACTGCAATCTTACTTAATATTAAACTTCTTATTATTTTCCATGTATCAGAAGAATAAGCATCTTTAAGATGAGTATGACAACAATAATAACTAAATGGGAAAACATTTTTATTTAAATATATTCGTACATCTTTTAATAATACTTCACTAGAAGTACTCATTCTATAATAATCTTGCATCAATTTTTCACGCAATAATTTTAAATGTTCAACTGCCTTTACCTTAATATAAGTTCTTTCAAGATTTTCATAATCATTTTCAAATATATCACTTAATCTTTTACTCTTGAATATTTCTTCATAAGACATCTTTGGTATTAAAATATCCCTATCAAAATAATTTTTAAGTTCATCTTTTATATCAGGTATATGTTTTAAAATATTATAAAGATATAAATTATCATCACTAAAAATGATTTCATTGTTATAAACAAACATTTGACTTTCATATGAAAGATTAGGCATTATTCCAGATTCTGACTTTGAAAATCGATTTGTATTTAAAACATAATCCCTTTCATTAGTTTCCTTAATTGCTTCTATTGACTCTTCATATTCCCTTTTGAAGTTAGCGTTATAATGATTTCCGACGCTATAAAAAAGTTCTCCATTAGGTGTAATGAACTGTGAGCTAACAAGTATTGTTGTATCATTAAATCCATTTTCTTTTACTGCCTTATTATTTGGATTAGCTAAATCGATTCTTATATTCTTATATAGTGCATTTTCATGAAACGGTATAGTCATAAAAGCCCCCCATTGATTAAGAAGTTATTATAGCAAAACAATGTGATTATAGCAATTAAAAAAGGAACCGCTCAGTCCCTTAAAATAATATATTTATTATCATTTGTTAGAGTCTGTTTCTTTCGTTATATCCAGAAACTCACTATAAGTACTTTTAGCTGTAATTGGTTCATCGGATCTAAATTCACGCAATAATTTTAAGAATCCTTTCTTAGTATTTTCTACAACTAAAATACCTGTCCTAATTATTTTGTTTTGCCAAATAGTACCTAATGTGCTTTCGTTATTAACATTTAAATTATCAATAAATTCGTTGTTCACAAAAATTTTGTTATGTATATTTTTAGTTTCATATGAAAGTTTTTGAGATAAAGGAGAATATTTTGCATAATCAGAATTAAATTCATCCCAACTTATAACCTTTAATTCTTCAAATTCTGATAAATCATAATTTATAATTCCAACTATTTTTACTTTGTCAGCTCTACCAAAATAGAAATACTTATTAGATTTAACTAATTCCTCATAACTTTTAGGTTTATAATAATTATCTTCTTCATAGAGTTTAAGTCCTGCTTTTAGCAGTAAATCGGCAAGATGGTTAGAAATCATTATTTCATCGTTATTAGCAGGAACTCTTCCAGTAATATCACTAATAAAAAAATCCTTAAAATCATCCCATTCTACAATATCAAATTCACTACACCAATATGTGTACGGATTAGAAAAATCTTGATATTCAGGATTTATTTGTAACAACTCATTTATACCTATTGCATCAGCCATTATATCGTTAGACTTGATATGTAAAGCAACAAGCCTATAAATATTTCTACCTGTTTTACCCATTCTTTTTAAGTTCTGATTGATTTGCTCAACGTTATCATCAGTTAATTCTTTAAAATTCATAGTCATATCAGCCTCATAGTAACTTTTAGATTTTTCTATTTGGATAAATTGTTCATTATTATCTACTAGTAACTTTGCATGATTTTTTATTCCTTTATCGTCAAAATTTGACAAAGCAAAAAATATACTTATAACTAATATTACTAATACAACTACAAATATGGGTTTCTTGTTTTTAAACACATAATCACTCCTGTTTATTCACATATCATGTCCTTATCATCGTGATAAATTTCAATTATTTCTGCCCTTGTTAGTTCTAAAGATGCTTTGTTTGTTCTATATACCTTCTCAATGTCACTGTCCGACATTTCAAATATGTTACATATCTGTGTTGTTGCATAAGTTGTTTCGTTTAATTTATTAAATGTTCCTCCACAACCTGGTACATCATTTATTTTCATGAACTTTGTTTCATAATTTGGTTCATTTGCAATCTGACTAGATGGTATTAACAAAGTTGTGGTTATACGATATAATTTACCATCAAAGAATGTATATTCAAAAGTAGTCGTGTCATTTTCAGCTAACTTTTTAGTACAAGTCAAAGTCGTAAAACAACGTTCTTTTTGTTTATGGCCTAATTGGAAATTATAATTTTTAGTTTCATTATCACAAATTGAAACTTTGTAACCTACTCCATAATATTCAGTACTATCTTTTTTAGGTAATACTATATCTTCAAATCCTACCATACTTACATCAAAACTTGAAACATTTACTGTACGATAAGTAAACAATGGTTTTTTACCATGTGATACCCTAAAATAATCTATAGTTCCAAATATAATACATAGTGTAATTGTTGCAACTATAACTATTAAGGGGATTCTCAGGATATTCAAAATAAATTTCCTCTTTTTTTATTTACTATATCATTCATTACAGTATCACTCCTATAGTAATTATATCACAAGCAGTTAATTTTTGTTATAACAAAAATGGAGTCCTCTCTCGAGAACTCCTTCAGGGGGC
>DUQO01000028.1 GCA_012837765.1 Mollicutes bacterium
AAGAAGGAATTGATAGAAAAGATTATCAAGAATTACCTAGTAAAAATATAGATACAGGTATGGGTCTTGAAAGAATGGCTTCTATATTACAAAATACAAAAACCAATTTTGAAACAGATTTGTTTTTCCCAATAATAGAAGAAATATGCAAGATTAGTGGAAAAGAATATAATGACGAGATGTCTTTTAAAGTAATTGCTGATCACGTTAAAGCTCTTACATTTGCTTTGAGTGACGGGGCGTCATTTTCGAATGAAGGCCGTGGTTATGTACTTAGAAGATTACTTCGTAGGGCTTCTCGTTATGGTAAAAAGTTGGGAATAGAAGGACCTTTCATTTATAAGTTAGTACCTGTAGTGGTATCAATGATGAGTGAAATATATCCTAATTTAGTGGAAAAGAAGGATTTGACTTCTAAGTTAATTTTAAAAGAAGAAGAACTCTTTGGAAAGACACTAGCTAGTGGTGAAGAGAAGTTAGAACAAATAATAAAAAATGCTAAAAGTAATGTTATATCAGGAGTTGAAGCATTTAAGCTTTATGATACATATGGTTTCCCTTGCGAATTAACGATGGAATATCTTGCTGAAAAAGGATATACAATTAAAAAAGATGAATTTGATGATTGTATGTTAAAGCAAAAGGAGAGAGCAAGATTAGCAAGAGGAAAGGAAGTAAGTATGAATACACAAAATGAAGCGATGTTAAAATTTGAAGAGAAAAGTGTTTTTGTTGGTTACGAAACATATGAGACTAACGCTAAAGTTATTGCTCTATTAAAAGATGGGGAACTTGTACCTGAATTAAATGGGGAAGGTCATATCATTTTAGATAAAACACCATTTTATGCTGAAAAGGGTGGTCAAGTTGCTGATACAGGTACTATAACAGGATCTGAATTTACATTTATTGTTTCTGATGTTACAGAAGCTCCTCATAAACAACATCTACATTATGGAAAAACAGATGGTACGATTAAGGTAGGGGATGAAGTAAAAGCTACAATAGATACTGCAAGAAGAGAGGATATAGCTAAGAACCATAGTGCAACTCATTTGTTACAAGAAGCTTTAAAAGAGGCTTTAAATGAGTCTGTTATACAAGCAGGATCTAGAGTAGATGAAACAAAATTACGTTTTGATTTTACTTACCAAGGTGATATTGTAGAACAAGAAATAATATTGGTTGAAAACCTTGTTAACGAAAAGATTGCTACGAAAGTTGATACTATTATTGAAGAAATGTCACTTGAGGAAGCTAAGGAAAAGGGAGCAATAGCATTATTTGAAGAAAAATATGATGACACAGTTAGAGTTGTTACTCTATATGATTCGATTGAATTATGCGGAGGAACACATGTTAAAAATCTAGGAGACATTAACCGTTTTGCTATAAAATCATTTGAATCAAAAGGAGCAAATGTTTTTAGGATTGAAGCAACAACAGATAAAAATGTTGAACAAGAGCTTTATACTGTAATTTCACCGTATAATGATGAAATGAAAAAATTGTTAGAAAAAGCAAAAAGAATCATCAATGATGCGCAAAAGGAAAATATTAATTTGAATTTTGATGTTCATATAGATAATAGTGCTCCAACATCGTATTCTGACATCATATACAATAGATTAGAAGTTGCTAATGTTAGAGAAAAGGTAAAAGAATTAGAAAAAAATTATAAAACTGAAAAAGAGAAAAAAGCGTTAGAAGATTTATCTATGTTTGATAAAGAAATAACATCTAGTAATGGATATAAATACATTGTCACTCAAACATCAGGCTATGAAGTTTCTTTCTTAAAACAACTGGTTGATCGTTTACTAGAAAAGATTGGTTCAGGCTTTGTCTTTATTGCTAATGTATCTAACGGTAATGTCAATTTTATAGCTAAAGCACATAAGGATTTGGGAGAAAAGATAGATTGTGGAGCTATTATAAAAGAAGCTTCTACTAAGTCTGCTGGTAATGGTGGAGGTTCTAAATTGTTTGGACAAGGTGGCGGAACAGACATTACTAATTTAGATGAAATCCTTTCCAATATAAAAGAAAAGTTATAAAAAAGCATAGTATGTTTTTGTTGCAATAAAGAACTAATAATGTTAAAATATAATTGTAATATGCTAAAGTGAGGTGATTACATGCAATCAAATACAACTAGTTTATTTAATGTTGATGAGCTTAATGAAGCGTTGATTGCTGAAACCTTAAAAGATGTTTACGAAGCAGTTGAAGAAAGAGGATATAATCCAATTAATCAAATAGTTGGTTATATAATGAGCGATGATCCAGGTTACATCTCTAATCATAGAGAGGCTCGAGCTAAAATAACAAAACTCGATCGTACTAAAATTATAGATGTCTTGGTACGCAACTATTTTGATAAAATACTATGAGATCAATTGGGTTAGATTTAGGCACTAAAACATTAGGTATTGCCATAAGTGATAAACTTGGGTTAATTGCTAGTTCTTATAAAACAATATATTTTAATGAGGGTCAGTATGAGGAATTACTTAACCCTATTAAAGAGATTGTAGAAAAAGAGAACGTAGAAAACATAGTTTTAGGGCTTCCTAAAAATATGAATAACACTTTAGGGTCAAGAGCAATAGAAACACTAAAGTTTAAAGACAGATTAGAAGAATTTCTTGGTAAAGAAATTATTATGCAAGATGAGAGATGGACCAGTGTTCAAGCTAATAACTTGTTGATAGAAGCAGATGTATCTAGAAAAAATCGTAAAAAATCGGTAGACAAATTAGCGGCTGCTTTTATTCTTCAAGTATATTTAGATAAAAATAGAAAGGGATAGGATTATGGAAGAGAAAAATACGTTTACTGTTATTGATAATGAAGGAAAAGAAGTAGAATGTGAGGTTTTATTCACATTTGATTCAGATGAAACTGGAAAGCATTATATAGTTTATACTGATGGTACAGTTGATGAAGAAGGAAACACTAAAGTTTATGCTTCAACATTTGATCCTGAGAAAGATGCTTCTGATCTTGGACCAATAGAGACAGAAAAAGAATGGAAAATTATTGAATCTATTCTTGAAAAACTACAAAATGAGGATTTAGGACAAGGCGAGCAGTAAGCTCGTTTTGACTTTTGTTATGAAAAGATTTAGAAACCTTGCAATTTTTCTTTTCTTTTCATTAGCGATATTTATCCTGATAGTTGGTTCTTTATTTAATTATTATCTTAGTCCAGTAAGTAATGATCAGAATGTTGAAGAAATTGTTATTGTTGATGGCAAAAAGATAAATAATATAGTTAGTATGCTATATGAGATGGATTTGATAAGGAATCCTAAAATGTTTAAATTATATTTAGACATGCGTGGGATTAAGGAGTTAAAGGAAGGAACCTTTTATATCAGAAAAAGCATGAGTTCAAGACAAATTGTAGAATCTTTAGTGTTTGAACAACAATGAAGGAGATGTAAAGACCGCATGAGAATAATGGAAAAATATGCTGACGAAAACAATGTTCCTATTATGGAGAAAAGCGGATTAAAATTTTTGGTTAATTATATCAAATATAATAATATAAAATCTATTTTAGAAATAGGTAGTGCGATTGGTTATTCAGCTATAAATATGGCTTTAGCTGGCACTGATATTTCTATTACGACTATTGAAAAAGATGAGGTAAGATACCTTGAGGCATTAAAAAATATTAAAAGATTTAATCTAGATAAAAGGATAAATCTTATTTTAGGTGATGCTCTTGAAATTGACCTAGAAGAAGAATATGATTTAATTTTTATTGATGCTGCTAAGGGCCAATATATAAAATATTTTGAAAAATATGCTCGTAATGTTAAAAAGAATGGAACAATAATAAGTGATAATATTTATTTTCATGGATTGACTGAACAAAACGAAAGAATTGAAAAGAAAAATTTAAGGCAATTAGTTGATAAAATTAAAAAATATATTGTCTTCTTAAAAGAAAATGATGAATTTGAAACAGAATTCTTTAGGGTAGGAGACGGGCTTGCTGTTTCTAAACGAAAGGATGATGTTAATGAAAATACTGATAGCACCAAGTGAATATCAAAATATAACTGAATATAATGATTGTAATGGTGTTATAGTAGGACTAAAAAAATTTAGTGTATTTATACCACTAGAACTAACAATCGATGAAATAAAGAAAATGACATCGAGATTAAAACAAGAAGGAAAAGAAATATTCGT
>DUQO01000003.1 GCA_012837765.1 Mollicutes bacterium
AAGGACACAAAAATTAAACTAGATTATAAGTCACTTCTAACAACAATAAATCATTATTTTTAATACTAACTGGTGTAGGCGGTTCTTTAAGTGGTTATAATTATAAATATGACACTATCACTAATAGAGTTAAGGATTATTGGTGTTCCTTCTTTAATGATGGCTAGTAATTCATATTGTTAACTCTTTAATTAGTGTGCTTAAGAGTTAACTACAAATATTAAAAATCCCTAGCATTAAGACAATATTTTTTGATAATGTACACAATTATTTTACTAATAAGTTAGATGGGTAGATTACCCAGATATTTAAATATTTTTTAAAAACGATATAAGCAGTAACTGATTGTAGTTACAGCTATCTTATGGTGACAAACTGATTTATTTTTTTTAAAAAAACAATTATTCCAATCATTCCATGGTATAATATTAATGGGTCATAGCATTTTTTTTTAATAATATAAACTAAAAATAGAGACTAAGTTAACATTTTCAAAAAACAACTGAGAAATATAATTCTTTTCAATATAAAAAAGCAAATATAATTAAACGCGAATAAGTTTAGTGTGAGAATGCTAAGTGGAAGCGAATTAATTTTTAGAATGGAGGTGATATTGAATGGCTATAATAAATGTGGCAAAAGGATTAAGATATACAATTACTTTGTCTGTTGAAAATGTAAAAATTAGAGAAAACAGTAATTTGATTGGAAGATTGAAAAGTTTTAAGAAAGGTGAAAGAAAACTAATAAATGAAACATATAAGTTTAATGAAATAAAAAAAGTTTCTTATGAAAACCTAACTCAAGATACTTCGGTTTTAAAGTTAGTTTTAACTAATGATACTGAGTGCGTTTTTGAAATGACACCTAATGACACAAAAGAATCAGAAGCTTTAAAAACTCAAGTTATGCAAATTGCGGAATATATACAGTCACAAACACAAGATGTAAAGTAATATGCAATATGAATAATTAATCGCAACCACCCAAAGTTTTCAAATCTAGACACAAATTAAAACATCTCACTTAAATTATGATCTTAATTCAAGTGAGATGTTTTAGGTTAGAAGGGGTTGCAAATAGCAACTATTAGTGATTGGTGTTCCTTCTTTAATGATGGCTAGTAATTCATATTGTTAACTCTTTAATTAGTGTGCTTAAGAGTTAACTACAAATATTAATAAAGAGGTATATGCAATAGGTACAAGCGCATTAGGATACTAGTTTATTCTAAACTATGAGAATATTTTAAATATTGATTTATAAAAGAGTTTTTTTCAAGAGGCTAGAATAAAGTGAATCTATTATAATAAAATCTATCACTATTTTACTGATACGTTAGATGAGTATATAGAACTGCCCTTTAAGTATTTATTAGCTATAAAATAAAAGATGAATGATGTTTTAAAGAAACATTTAATCTTAGATCAGTATGGTAACTATGGTGGTGTTTTAAACCGTTCTAAATATGGCGATGGAGCTCCGCTTAATGGTAAATATGATGTTGAAGATTCACCATATTATGTTCATAATGATTACTATAATATGAAATCAACAGCTACTAGAACAATCTATCCTAACTTTTCTACATATCAACAAACTATGCAAGATAGTGGGGGTATTGCCAGTGCTTTAATGGTTTTAAATTATTTAGGTGAAGATGTAGAGACTGTTCATACAGAAGAAGCGTTAGTTCAAGAGTATGAAGAGATTAATAATACTGTAGTTTACGGTAGAGGAACAACTTCAAGTGGCTTAAAAAACTTGTTTAATAATCTTGGCTATGAAGCCTCTTTAGGTAACTATCAAGATGTCCCAGGGACACGTGATGAAAAATATCTAGCTTTTTCTAATTGGATTATTGATAATATAAATCAAAGCAACTTTATCTTTATTAGATTCCACGGAGCAATAGAATATGGTTGGTATGTTATTGTTGGTATTGATACTATGGGAACAGATGATTATGGAATGGATGATGTTTTAATTTTAGCTGATCCTTATGATAACTTAGACCATTATCAAGACGGATACTATACATCAGGCTTAGGGAGAGTCTTTAGATGGTGGCAAGACGTTGAAAAGTCAGGTCATTATAGTGACCAGTTTGATAGTTTAATAGTCTCAGCTAAAACACCAATTGAATTTGATAGAGTAGAAGACGATAAAATGCTTATCCAAGAACTTCCAGAAAGACATTTAATCTTAAATGAGGATGGAACAATAAATGGGCGCAGACCTGAAGATAAAAACGGCTGGCAAGACATTGAAAACTCTATAAATCCAGAAGATTTCTTCCATTATGAACATCCAGAAGCTAGTTATCATTCTTATGTAGATTACTATAACTTAGGTAATACTGAGACTAGATACTTACTACCCAACTATAAAGTTTTCCAGCAAACAATGGCATCTTCTTGTGGGATTGCCTCAATCTTAAGTGTCTTAAATTATTATGGTGAAGATGTAGATAACTACAGTGATCCTAATAACTATGACGAAGAGTTTTTAGTTAATAAATATAACGAAGTTAATAACCAATCAACAATTTATAACAAAGGAACAGGTAGTACTGGTTTAAGAAACCTAGTTCAACATTTGGGCTATACTGCTCAAGCTGGAAGTTATTCAAGAGCAAACTATGTTGATGAAAGTTCAATGAACTTTCCAACATACGAATCATTCTTAGAGTTTGTTCAAGGCCACCTTTCACAAGGAACACCAATACCAGTTTCAATGCGTCCACATGGTGGGCATTGGGAGGTAATCATTGGTATTGATACAATGGGAACAGATTATATATATGATGATGTTATTATCTTAGCTGACTCAAGTGACCGTTGGGATCACTATAGAGATAGATATAATACATTACCAGCAGCATTATTTTACCGTCAGTGGTATAATGGCAGCTTTTCATATAATCAGCAATATGTGGTATTTCCAAAGAAATAATAATATAAAGTATTTTAAAATTAATTAAAAACAATAAAAATGCAAGGCAGATGGTTGTCCTTGCATTTTTTGTCTAGAAAGATAAAAGATATATTATGAAAATACTTATGCCAGTATTTTATATATAAAATATTATGTATTGGGACTAAACTTAATTTAATATAAATTAGTGTCTGATATATATATAAATTGAACTATCAAGAAATAACGATTTGATATTTTAGACTGGATGGGTTACACTAAATATACACAAAGATAAGCTAATATTATTAAAATAAAAAAGGAAAATGTATACTAAATTTATTTCTACTAGAATCTATAAATGAAGTATGCAAGGTTAATATGAGCACAAAACGAAATATTGAAAATGAATTTATAACGTTAGACAAAGAAGATCTAAAAATAAAAAGATTCTTTTTCAATGCAATTAAAGATTCAAAACAATTAGTAAACTTTAATAACGATAGAAATAAAATTCACCATATATTGAGAGGTATTAGTTTTTTAGATGGTAACAGCAAAAATTATATAGAATATGATAAAAACTTATCATTATTAAAAGGTATACAACACTATAATCTTTCTGACTTTGTTAATCAATTGGAAATGGATCAAACTTATCAAGACTTGTTCTTTATGGAAAACGAAGATGTTATTTTTATAAGAAATGACGGCAGTGAATATGGAAGCAATAACCGAATATTAGATTTAATAATCTCAAAAAATATTAGTTTGAAAAATAAAGTATGTGATTATAGTAAAAAAAGTGTTTTAAACAGTAATAGTCATATAGTTTATATAGATGATTTTGTAGGAACAGGTAGAACTGCAATTGATTTACTAGATGGTGATTATTTAAAGAAGACAATAGTAGCATATTATATATTAGAATCTACAATAGAAAAGTTAGAGAATGAAGGTTATAATGTTATCTATTTTAATAAAGCATCAATAGTCAAAGATGAAGTATTTAAATATTATAAAGATATAAACAGTGAACCTTACAATCTTTATGAAGAGTACAACTTAAATACAATGATATCGGAAAGTTACAATAGTCCAAACAATAATTTCCCTTGGTTATTTTATTTTAAAAACGATAGTTGGAGGAATTTCTTAGATGTTAGAAACAATGAACGTTTTTTAAGAGGAAGAGGAAACCAAATTATAAAACAGCAAAATGAAGAGAAATATTTAAATCAAATTTATAATAATATATGTGAAACTAGGCTGAGAGAAAAATTATCATCGTTAGGATATGAAACAAAAAATAAAAGAAAGAATTTATTTTATACAGTAATAGAACAATATGAGTTTGATGTTGAGTATACTAGCGATCATTCAAAAGCAAGCATGGCCAAATTTATAATATATATTGAAATAAAAAAAATATTTAATTCATTTCAAGAAAATATTGTTATAAGTAACAATTAAGTGAAATATAGTGTATAATACTAATATATCTTAGCTATTAAGCAAGTTGCTTAAGGTTCATGAAGCTAGTATAGATTTTGATAAAATCTATACATAAAGAATATTTTAATTACTATGAGCCGTATTAATTGAAAATATTCTTTATGCTTAAAATTGATTTTTTAAAATCAATTTACACTTCGTTTCGAGCCATTAGTTATTATATGTAAGATATGAGAAAGGAGATGATTGTTTATGATTAAAAACTTAAAACAATTGTCTTCTTTTTTTGGCGTTAAATGGTTAGTTTTTAAAGATATTACAAATAATATAGAATCAGAGTATAAAACATTCTATATCACTCAAAAAAATGGAAAAAAAAGAAAAATCACTGCGCCGTCAACAAGGCTACATTTAATACAAAGAAATATATACGAATTAATTTTGAAAAAGCATACAAAACTTGATTTTGTATATGGGTTTTATTCAAAAGTAAGTCATATTGATAATGCTCTACATCATTTAAACTCAAAAGAAATGTTAAGCGTTGATATTAAAGACTTTTTTGGTTCAATTAATTCTAAACAAGTATATTTTGTTTTTTCATAAATTGTTCGGATTTAATAAAAGTGTATCAACAGCATTAACTACCTTAACAACATTAGATAGCAAATTACCCCAAGGAGCTCCTACTAGCCCAATGATTTCTAATTTAGTATTTAGAAATATGGATTATAGAATAAATGAATTTTCAAAAAAAATAAATGTTGAATATTCGAGATATGCTGACGATTTAACATTTAGTTCAAAGAAAAAGTTTGATAAGGTTTATGTTTTGTTAAAAATTTCAAACATTCTTGAGTCTAATGGTTATAAGCTTAATAAAAATAAAACTAGAATGTTCTCAAATCACATGATAGTAAATGGTCTTGTTATAAAGGATAAAAAGCTAAATGTTCAAAATTCTTATATAAGAAACATAGAACAAGATTTCTATTATATTGACAAGTATGGTTTAGAAGATCATTTAAAACACAAGTTTGATTATAAAAAAGACCCTTCAATTTATTTAGAAGAGATGTTTGGAAAAATAAATTATATTAAACAAATTAATTCCAAAATTGGCCTTGACCTACTAGATAAATTTAATAAAATTGTTTATTCGCATCTTAAGAAAAGCAACAAGTTTTTGTAATAAAGCATGTTTTTTTTAAAAACAAATAAAACCCATTATCATTATACTGCTATCCTAATGTTACTTATCCAGTCATTAATGTTATACAACACTAAAATCTTAAAAATTAAAAGAATATTTTAAAAACTACTATAAAAAAATTAATAGAAAAAGAAATTTTAAGAGATGAAGCATTAGTTTTAAAACAATAAAAGTAAAATCAATTTAAAAACAGTATTATTGGTTTAAACGTTTGTTTTTTAGAGTTTTTTACTG
>DUQO01000029.1 GCA_012837765.1 Mollicutes bacterium
ATAAATTACACGAATATTATAGGTTATCTTGGTTAGATTCTGCTGAAAAAGAAGTTGTAAACAAAACAAATGGTTATGCTAAAACATTAATTAGGAATTAAAAAAAGTGCGAAAGCACTTTTTTATTTTATAAACATACTATCTCCAAATGAGAAAAAGCGATATTCTTCTTTTACAGCTATGTTATAAGCTTTCATAATCTTATCTTTACTAGCAAAAGCACTAACTAACATTATAAGAGTCGATTTTGGTAAATGAAAATTAGTTATTAAAGCATCAATCGCTTTAAATTCATATCCTGGGTAAATAAATATATCTGTCCAGCCACTACACTCTTGAAATTTATTATACTTGTTTATTATTGTCTCTAATGTTCTAGTAGTTGTTGTACCAATACTAATAATTCTTTTTCCTAATTTTTTCGCTTCATTTAAAATTAAAGAAGTTTCTTTAGACATCTCATAATATTCAGAATGCATTTTATGTTGATTTATATCTTCAACTTGAACCGGTCTAAAAGTACCAAGTCCTACATGAAGGGTAATAAATACTATTTTTATACCCTTTTCCATTATTTCCTTCATTAATTCATTTGTGAAGTGAAGACCTGCTGTAGGAGCAGCTGCACTACCAGGACTCTTAGCATATACTGTTTGATAACGGTTTTTCTCTTCTAATTTCTCATGAATATAAGGCGGAAGCGGCATTTCTCCTAACTTATCTAGAATTTCATATAAAATACCTTGATATAATAATTCAAAAGTTTTAAGTCCGTCTTGTCCTTCTTTAATACACTTTGCTTTTAAAGTATCATTACCAAAAGTAATAACGGTTCCCTCTTTTACCCTTTTTGCCGGTTTAACTAAACATTCCCAATTATCTTTTTCTATATTCTTTAAAAGTAATAATTCTATAACAGCTCCTGTTTCTTCTTTTATACCTATAAGTCTTGCTGGAAGAACTTTAGTATCGTTTAGTACTAAAACATCACCATTATTTAAATAATCAATAATATTATTAAATTTTTTGTGTTCGATATTACCTGTTTTTCTATCAAGTATTAAAAGACGTGAATTATCACGTTTTTTAAGTGGTGTTTGAGCTATTAAATTTTTAGGTAATTCATAATCAAATTCATCTATTTTCATGATATCATCCCTGTACTTTTTCTTTTTCTTTAAGATTTTGCAGAATTTTTATACGCTTTCCCCTATCACCATGTTCCTTATCATATGAAAACATTTTTAAAAGCGTACAAGGAAATAACGGGCACAAGCCACAGTGTTCTACATTAAGAAACTTTACATCCCTTACACTTACAATTTTCTTTGTATTCACAGTTTTTGCAATCTAGTCCACAATATCCATATTAGTGCATCTTTTCCTCCTAAAATAATGATCCATCTTTAGTAATATTAAAATGTTTATAAGCAAGCTCTGTAACTACACGTCCCCTTGGTGTTCGTTTCATAAAACCAGTTTGTAATAAATATGGCTCATAAACATCTTCTATTGTTGTCACTTCTTCACCTATTGATGCTGCAACAGCTTCAAGTCCTACAGGACCTCCATTAAATTTGTTGATAATTGTCAACAGTAATTGATGGTCTGTATCATCAAGTCCACTTTCATCAACTTTCAATCTATCAAGAGATGTCTTAGTAATTTCTAAATCAACATTCCCATTACCAAGAACTAATGCAAAATCACGAACACGTTTAAATAACCTATTAGCTATACGAGGTGTACCTCGACTTCTTTTGGCAAGTTCTAAAGCTGCATCATCTTCTATTTCAACTTCCATTACTCTACTAGTTCTTTTAAGAATAGTTACTAATTCTTCTACTGTATAATAATTTAATTTAGCTATAATACCAAAGCGATCTCTTAAAGGACTAGTTAAATCACCGGCTCTTGTTGTAGCGCCAACTAAAGTAAATGGTGGCAAATCAATTTTAATATTGCGAGAACTGCCTTCCCCACCTACTATAATATCCAGTGTAAAATCTTCCATAGCCGGATATAATATTTCTTCAATATATCTTGGCATACGATGAATTTCATCAATAAATAACACATCACCAGGTTCAAGTGTTGAAAGAATAGCAGCTAAATCACCACTTTTTTCAATTGTAGGACCACTTGCTGTTTTAATATTAGTACCAAGTTCATTAGCAATAATGTATGCGAGAGTTGTTTTACCAAGACCAGGAGGGCCATATAATAATACATGATCTAATGACTCATCCCTCATTTTTGATGCTTCAATAAATACTTTTAAATTTTCTTTCACATCTTTTTGACCAATATACTCATCGATACTATCTGGTCTAATTGTTTTTTCAAAAGTATCTTCTTCTAACTTTCGATTTGTAACGACACGTTCTTCCATCGTTTCACCTCTTTTTGTTATTTGATTTTTGGAATTTTAGAGTTTTTTGTTTTGCTTTTACTTTAAACAAATTAATCTTTAGTATTTTTATTGGATTGAAACTTAATCTATAAAACATCATATTTAAAAATAAGGAACTATATTTAACAATATTTTGAATATTAACTATTTCTTCATTTGCAATAATATAACTTGATGTATGGTTAATAACAAAAGTCATTACTTGATCTAAATTATTATCAATTTTATTTTTAATCATATAATCATATAAGGTCTTACAAAAAATATAATGTTCATTATAATACACATTGTTATCAATATTAAAAAGCTTAGTTTTTTTATTTAAAAAAGTATATGTTTTGTCAGCTACTTTATCTACCAATTTTTCATCAAATGAAATTACATTACTCATTTTAATAACAAACGTAAAGCTTCCTTTATTTGTTCTTCAATTGATAAATCATGATTTACTTTTGGAATAATTTTATTTATATCATTTTGTTTATAACCTAAGCCTTTTAACACTTCGAACAATTCATCATTATTATCAATAGTTAATTGTTCTTCACTTGCCACTAATTTACCTTTTAAATCTAAAATAATTTGCTTAGCTAGTTTGTCTCCTATTTTGGGGAACTTTTTTAAATATAAAATGTTTTCCCTTTCAATAGCATCTATTATTCCGTTAACAGAACCAGTAGCTAACATAGGGAGAACCATTTTTGGTCCAACTCCCTTAACTTCAATCAATCTTAAAAACAACTTTTTTTCTTCGAATGTTTTAAAACCATATAAAGATAGTTCATCTTCTCTAATATGTTGATATATATATATTTTATACTCTTCGTTCTCATGAAAAATATATGGATTAGGGGTTGCAATGTTATATCCAATTCTATTATTTTCAAGCGTTATATGTGTTGGTCCTATCTCTGTTATTTTTCCATGTATATATGAATACATATCATCACTTCCTAACTACATCAATTATATCATAAAACCACATTAATAAAAAAAGGAGTTTTTATTCCTCCCAATAATTCTTTTTTTCTTCACACCTAGCTTCACCTGGCGATTTTCCTTCAACATATTCTTTGTCAACAAGGGAACACGAAGATTTTGTAATGGCATCTTTCAAATATCCACCAAAAACCGTTACAATACCAATTGCAATAACTGTGATTAAGGATATAATCAACACATATTCAATCAATGCTTGTCCCTTATTCAACAAAAACTTCATGACTGACCACCTTTATTCCTACAATTATAGTTTATAGTTTATAGTTTATAAAACAAATTGTCAATATCATAGTTATTTGTTATGATGTTTTTGGTGGTATAATGAAAATAAACGTAAAACAAATAAACATAGAGATAATTGAGTGTGATAATATAATTAAAAGACTGTTAGGATTTATGTTTAAAAGGAAAAAAATAACATACGGTTTAAGATTTAAAAAGTGTAACTCAATCCATACATTTTTCATGTTTCAACCTATTGATGTGATTATGACTGATATCAATGATAATATTTTATATACTTATGAAAATCTAGAAAAAAACAAAATTATATGGCCTAAAAAAAACGTTTATAACACATACGAACTTCCTCTTGGAAGTATTGAAAAATTAAAAAAACTTAATAAATAAAACACTATTAATAGTGTTTTATTCTCTATATTCAAAAATATAATCAAGTATTTTTACTTCATCACCATCTTTGGCACCTAACTTTTTAAGTTCATCATCGATACCAATAGTTTTTAATTTTCTAGCAAAGCGAAGTGTGGCATCATTAGAAGTAAATTTTGTCATTTTAAGAAGACGCTCTATTTCTTCACTTCTAACATACCAATAACTACCTTCTTTTGTAATAGTAAATGGTTTTTCTTGTTTAAATTTATATAAAACATGTTTTTCCATTTGTTCCTCATTATATAATGGAACATTAGGTGTCTTATCTAAAATATCAGCCAGAGCTATTAAAACTTTATCTAATCCTTTGTTTTGAATAGCACTAACTTCATATACGGGAACATCTACCTTTTCTTTAAAACTTGCTAATTTTTCATTAGCGCCTTCAATATCCATTTTGTTGGCAATAATAATTTGATCTCTTTGTAATAATGAATGATTATAGGCTTTTAATTCGTTGTTAATAGTAACATAATCGTCATACGGAGCTCTTCCTTCAAAGCCGCTCATATCAATTACATGAGCAATAACTTTAGTACGTTCGATATGCCTTAAAAAGCGATCTCCTAAGCCTTCTCCTAAAGATGCACCTTCAATTAAACCGGGCAAATCAGCTACCACAAAAGATCTATTATCGATAGTTTTTACAACACCTAAATTAGGTGATAAGGTTGTAAAATGATACTCTGCTATTTTAGGTTTAGATGCTGATATCATAGATAATATTGTTGATTTACCAACACTTGGCATACCAACTAAACCTACATCAGCAAGTAATTTTAATTCTACCTTCAAGGTTCTTTCTTCTCCTGGTTCGCCATTTTCTGAAATATCAGGTGCAGGACGTAAAGCAGTGGCAAAGGCTTTGTTTCCTCTTCCACCCCTACCTCCATTTGCAACAATTACTTCTGAATCTTTATGGGATAAATCAGCAATAATAAGATCTGTTTCCAAATCTTTAATAACGGTTCCAAGAGGCACTTTAATAATAACGTCTTCAGCAGTTTTACCTGTTTGATTTTTGCCAGAACCGTTCTCACCTTTTTTACCTTTAATTGTTTTATTATATCTAAGATCAAGTAATGTTCTAAGCCCTTCATCAACCTTAAAAATTATATTACTACCTCTACCTCCATTACCGCCATCAGGTCCACCATTAGGCACATATTTTTCACGACGAAAAGAGGTACAACCATCTCCACCCCTACCAGCTTCTACTTTTACTGTAACTTCATCAACAAACATACATATTACCTTCTTCCCATAAGTATTCTATCAAATGAATTAATATATGTCTATGAAAGTTTTAAAAAACAATTATTTAAACTTATAAACTTTGTCTTCCTTTTCTTTATCTATTATTCTATTTTTAAAATCACAATAAATTTTTTCATAATCACTAGTATCATAATCTTTTATAAAATTACTATACAGTTGTTGAACAACATAATACGATAATGTTGTTTTTATAATCTTAGTATCCTTAAAATTATAATCACGATCTTCAATCAATTTTCCACAATCTAAACAATAACACTTAATATATCTTCGAATTTCATAAGTATCTATATATTCATTAGCATAACACAATATATTATGATCACAGTGTTTCTGATGTAGAGAGATAAGTTGTTCTTCTAACTTAGCAATCCCTCTATGTATTTTATTTTGTTCTTCCTTGTATTAAATATACCTTTTGACTTCAGGATTTGCTTTTAAATGCCTACCAACATTAATATAACTATCCCTTGCCTTACATAATAAAAGTCTGTATTTTTCCTCAAGTTTCCTTAATTGTTCTTTAATACTATCGTCCATTTAATTTCCTCCTAACTAATATTATTAAAAAAACAAAATAATTGATATTATTTTGTTTCATATACACTCACTTGTTTACGGTTCTTGCCAATTTGTTCAAATTTAACATAACCTGATATTTTAGCATAAACAGTATCATCTTTTCCGATACCTACATTCTTACCAGGATATATTTTAGTACCCCTTTGACGATAAAGAATTGAACCACCTGTTACAAATTCTCCATCTCCAGCCTTTGCGCCAAGTCTTTTTGATTCTGAATCACGACCATTAGTTGTAGAACCTTGGCCCTTTTTTTGTGCAAATAATTGAATATTAAATTTTATCACGGAATACACCTCCTCAATTTATCTTAACGTTTTTTGGATAATCTTTTTCTAATTCACTTAACATTAATAGCATGTTGTTTAATAATTTGTTAGTTATATCATCTTTTTTTATAACATTAATTATAACTTCATCCTTATTTTCTACATAATCTATCGTTTTTGATAAAGATAAAATGCCATTGATAGTTGTAATAACAGTGGCACTTACAGCAGCACAAACAATATCTCTGCCATAATCATCGTATTTAGCATGACCATGAATCCTTATTTTATTTATCTGGTCATTTTGTTTTTCTACATAAATTTTTATCATTATATATACCTATAATGATACAACTTTTGTAATCTTAACTCTAGTATATGGTTGTCTGTGACCTTGTTTTTTATGTGAATTTTTCTTTGGACGATATTTGAAAATACTGATTTTTTTCTTTTTACCATGTTTAACTACTGTGCCTTTTACAACAATGTTAGAAAAATATGGTTGGCCTGCTACACCATTAACCATTAAAACTTTGTCAAAAACTACTTCTGATCCTACTTCAGCATCTAGTTTTTCAACATGGATTTCAGAACCCTCTTCAACATAATATTGTTTTCCACCAGTTTCGATAATTGCTTTCATAAACTTACCTCCCTTAAACTAAGACTCGCCTATAAGGTACATAAAATGTTTAAAACCTTTGTCGTGCGGTTGTAGACCGAGGTCTAACTATCAGAAATTGTATCACATAACACCTTGTAAGTCAAACAAATACTTACTCTGTCTTATATATTTTATGCAATTCTTTAAAAAAACTAAAAAGTTTTATTTTTTTGTTGTCATTTTAAGACCATCACGTTTCTCTTACCTATTGTCTAAATTAATAATTAAATAACATTTAAATATCTTATTGCTTTAAATTCGAACATAAAAATAGATTGTTCCTTCTTCAAAGTAACAACCTATTTCTAACTGTTTTATATTAAATAAATACCAATCCCTTATAACTATAAAAACTACAAGGAGATAGCAATATTTTCATATTTGGTGCAAGAGAAGGGACTTGAACCCTCAAGGAATAATCCATACGCCCCTCAAACGTACGCGTATACCAGTTCCGCCACTCTTGCATTCATTACATCATAATTTTAATATAGGTTTTATTATTTGTAAAGAGATTATTTACTCTTATATCTTCTTTTTAACACTTCTTTTTCTGTTATCTTTTTATTATTTATTATAAAAAGATGCCTTTTGTCACGCATCATTTTTGACAACTTACTTCCTTTAATAATTTTGATTGTTTTAAAATAAAAATCATAAAGATATCTTTCAAGTAAAAAACGATTATATAACATCTTATGGTTTTTATTTTCGCTTATTATTTTTATTAAAAGAAGAACTAATAATAAATATATATTTATACCAAAACTAATGTGTTTTAAACTTAATAAACAAGCAATGATAACAATATATGATGTATAGATCATTGTTAAATGAGCTTTTTTAAAAGATATAAATTTTGATAGCAAAAGATTTAATAATTTCGAACCATCAAGCGGAAAAATAGGCAATAAATTAAAAAATAATAATGTGTAATGATAATTTATTATAAGGTTATAAGTATTTGCATTTATTAAACTAAAATAGTTGAATGTAGACATGATTAAAAAATAAATAATTTGTACTATTGGTCCACTTATTAAAATTATTAGTTCTTCTTTAATAGGTTTATTGATCTTTTCGTTAAATTTTATATGTCCACCAAAAGGATATAAATGAATTTTCTCAATATTATATTTATAATAAAAGGCTGCTATTAAATGACCCACTTCATGAATAACAATAATTGAAAACATTACAACAAATTCTTTAAAAAGTCCCGTAATAATAGATGATGCTGCAACAAAAAGAAGTAAAGGATGAATTTCTATTTTACTTAATATATTCTTTATAATCTAATACTTTCCCTTCTTTTTTAAATACTAAATATAACTTATCATCGCTTACTTCACCTAATAAAGCCCCAGCTTCCACATAATCATACATTTTAACATTTAAATTATCGACATTCCCATACCATACATCAACCCCATTTACTTGCTGAACTATAACGGTCTTACCATAGTCTTCTTTTTCACCTATAAATACAACTATCCCACTTTCTAATGTAGGGACTAAATAAGATTTGGCAACACTAAGAACGACACCATCTTTATAAATGTTTTTTTCACCATAGACTAAATTCTCTTTAAAAACTGGTTTATTATCCTTAATTAAATCCTTAAAAGGAATAATATCACCTAAATACTTATTATAAAAATTGTTAATAGTTGCAAAAGATATATTATCCTTGAAAATGGTATCATAAAACATCTGCTTATTTTCATTTGACAATTTGGTAAATATTAAAGTACATAGAAAAAGAACGCTAAGGGCCATTATTTTTATTACAAATGTAAATATTTTAGGATTATCATGTAACGACTTTTTAGCATTTTCAAAATATCGATTATGTCTTTTTTCCCTCATCTGCCTTTTTAAGAGTTCTATATCCATAGTATCACCGGTATATTATATGAAAAAAGGCTTTAAAATATGTTACAAGCCATACCTTGATATTTTTCTTTTATGTTCTTTAAAGACAATATATATAAATATGAAAAAAAATGTATTTGTAAGTATGATACTTAATAAATTATCTAATATCAAAACAAAATTAAATGGTAAATAACCAATCAATACTAAAATAACAAAAGTTACAAGTTTATAAATAATAAGTACTAAAAGATTTATAATAATACCATTTAAAAGGTTGTTAGAAAAAAACAAATATAACTTGCTGATTATAAAACCTAGCAATAAAAAAATAAGTGTATTTAAAGGAAAAGTATTTGTATACAATAGATCATATATAAAACCAGCGAATAAACAGGCTTTATAATAAAATGAAGAGTCTTTATGATATCTTAAAAAAAGAAATATTAATGCCACAATACTAAACATCGGTGTGATATGTAGTGTTTTTTGATAAATTGATAACAAACCATCTAAAAAAAAGGAAATAATTAAATTAATCATTCGCTATATCTCCTTTCAACACAGTTACATATCTTAAAGAATTAAAGTTTGTCGCTGGGGTTACCCTAACTCTTCTAGAAGTTGCAAAATCATCACTTTCTATTTTAGAAACTGTACCTATAATAATACCTTTTGGAAAAACATCACTAAGTCCTGAGGTAACAACTTTATCCCCAATGTTTATTGGAGTGTCATCTATAATATCGATAACCAACAATTCCTTCTTTTTTATGTCATATCCAGATAACAAGCCATAAGTCGTGTTATCTTTTGAAGATACACCAACTGATATTTTAGTATTTAGATCCATCGTTGTAATTAATTTCACATCACTTGTATAAAAACTTGTTTTTATTATTTTTCCTATTAAACCACTATCTGTTATTACAACCATACCTACTTTGATACCACTTTTTTCTCCCTTATCAATCGTTAAAGTATTGTACCAATCTCCAACATTACGGTTGATAACAGCAGCATTTTCTTTTTCGTATTCACTTAAGTGATTTTTTAATTCTAATAACTTTTTAAGCTCATCTAAACTTTTCTTTAATTCTTCATTTTCCGCTTCTAAAACGTTGATTTTAGATTTTCTTTCATCTAATTCTTTATAACTTTTATATATTCTTTTCATATCGCTATATTCATCTATTTTATCACCTATAAATCTAAACGGCGTATATAAAACCTTTTGAATATTTAAACCAATATCTCTTATACCCTTTTCAATAAAAGTTTGATGTCGGTCACCTTTGACAGACAAAGAAAGAAAACCAATAAGTATAAGAATACCTGCTATAACAATTAGTACTACATATTTAAATTCTATTTTTTTTCTACGCCTATTTAATTTCATAAATGATTATCACCACCACTATATATATTATATATGATTATTTTCAAAAAAACTATAATATCCATCATTAGAAACAATTATATGATCTATTACCTCTATACCTAGTAATTTACCTATCTCAATTAATTTACTTGTTAGTTTTTTATCTTCTATACTAGGTTCAGGGCTTCCAGAAGGATGATTATGTACACAAATGATTGATGAAGCTGATAAAAGATATGCACTTTTAAAAATTTCTCTTGGATGGACAATACTTACATTAAGTGTTCCAATAAATAATAATTTATAATCAATTAAGTTTTTTTTATTATCTAAATAAAGGCAATAAAAATATTCTTGCTTTGCATCATTTATTTTGTATTTAAAATATTCATATATACTCAAAGGATTATTTAATTTTGTTTTATTAGTTATCTTTTTTTCATAATATACTCTTCTTCCTAATTCAATAGCTGCTAATAATTCAATTGCTTTTACAACCCCAATACCTTTTATATTAGATAAACTATTCACATTAAAAAGTTTTAATTCACTTATATCTTTTACTTTAGATAATATAAGACTTGCTATATGTTTAGAAGAAAAAGATTTTGTGCCAGTCTTTATTAAAATAGCTAATAAATCTTCATTAGAAATATTAGAAACACCATATTTCAACAATCTCTCACGAGGCTTTTCTTCATTTGGAATATCTTTTATCATTGTAGTAAGCATTATCACACCACTTTCTATTTACTATATATTCTACATATAAAAGATTTTCTCCTTCTCAAACATTATAAATTAAAAAGGATAATTCATTTATTATCCCTAACTCTTAATAAAAACAATGAGACCAGTACAATATCATTCTTCATTTTGTAAAACTAATTCATCATACTTACTTATTATTTGTTTTTGTATTTGCGATAATTCATCCCCACCACTACTGCTTTCTAATAACAAATCATATTGTTTTAATAACTCTAAAAATTCAGGGTTGCTAATTGTTAATTCTCTTACATATATATTATTTCCCTTAGATATATAATAATTTTTTAGTTTATCAACATTATTTTTGTTATGAGTTATTGCAACATATACACGATAATATTTATCATCTTGTTCTACAGTATAGTAATCTAATTTTGTTGTATATTTCGTTACGTTTTCTAAAGACGAATATACCCCTTGTTGTAATACATATATTTTTTCTTTTTCATTAAAAACTTTATCTACCTTACCTTCATATTGTGAAAATAATACCTTTCCGATAAATAATCCAATTGCAATTGCGCTGATGATAGGTACAATAATTTTTTTCATGTTATCACCTAATGGTATTTTATCAATATTAAACTAAAAAAAATGTTATCTTTTGTCACCGTAATAACAACTTTATATTCTTATTATAAATACAAATAAAAGATAGGTTTTCCCTATCTTTCATTTAATAATTCATTAATATAACCATATATCTCATCAATATTTACATCTTTAATTTCATTACCATTTCTTAATTTTAATTCAACAATATTTTCTTCTACTTTATTACCTACTGTAATTCTAATAGGTATACCAATTAAATCCATATCATTGAATTTTACTCCTGCTCTTTCGTCTCTATCATCCAACAAACATTCAATTCCCATTTTTTCTAAGTTGTCATATATTTCATTTGCAATTTTCAATTGTTTATCATTACTATTATTGATAAGGACGATACCTACTTTAAAAGGCGCTATACAGATTGGCCAAATAATTCCTTTTTCATCATTGTTTTGTTCTACTAAAGTTGCCATACAACGTCCTAAACCAATTCCATAACTTCCCATTACAACAGGATGTAAAGTGTTGTTTTGATCTAAATAATTAACATTTAAAGCTTCTGTATATTTAGTACCAAGCTTAAATGTGTTTCCTATTTCAATACCTTTTTTAAAATAAATTTTTCCTCCACATTTAGGACAAATGTCGCCCTCTTTTATGTTCCTTATATCTTCTACATAATTGTAGTCGAAATCATTTAAATTAACATTTTTATAATGATAATCAGACTCATTAGCCCCAACAATAAAATTAGTCATATTTGATACTTCTTTATCTATTATAACTGGTATTTTAAGACCTATTGGACCTGCAAAACCAACATCTGCCTGAGTAACCGATTCAACTATATCTGAAGTTGCCAAAGAAACATCATTTGCGTTTAAAAGTTTTCTTAATTTTGTTTCGTTAACATCGTCATCACCCTTAACTAAGCAAGCATAAGGGTTACCATCAACTTGATAGATAAGTGTTTTTACAAATTTTGATTTGTCTTCATTTAGAAAATGAGAAACTTCTTCAATTGTTTTTGCATTTTTTGTTTCAATCAATTCTTTGGGTAATAATTCTACCTTTTTTTCAACCTTTTCTGTAACACATTCACTAACTTCAATATTAGAAGCGTAATCACAAGAATCACATAAAACTAAAATGTCTTCTCCAATATCTGTTACAGCTTGGAATTCTTCAGATAGTAAGCCACCCATAGCACCAGTATCAGCTTTTACTATTTTGTAATCAATTCCCATTCTGTCAAATGCATTTTTATAAGCATCAAACATTTTTTGGTATGATTTATCTAAGCCATTTAAATCAACATCAAAAGAATACGCATCTTTCATAATAAATTCTCTTACTCTTATAAGTCCATAACGAGGTCTTGCTTCATCTCTAAATTTAGTTTGAAATTGATATAATGAGAATGGCAAATCTTTATATGACTTAACATGCATGGAAGCTGCTATTGCAAAGAATTCTTCATGAGTAGGACCTAATACATATTTTTTATTATATCGATCATTTAATTTAAAAAGACTATCGCCAAACGAGTTTATACGACCTGATTTTTCAAATACTTCAGTTGGTAACATATCAGCCATATAAAGCTCTAAGGCTCCTGTTTTATTCATTTCTTCTCGAATAATTTGTTCAATGTTCTTTAAAACTTTATATCCAAGAGGCATAAATATATATATACCTGATGCTATTTTTTTTATCATTCCACTTCTAACTAAAAGATTACTACTAATTGAATCTTCATCTTTAGCGTCTTCTCTTAAAGTATAGAAAAAATTATTTTTTAGTTTCATAAATTTTCGCCTTCTTTCTTTAGCAGTTTATTTTGCTTTTACTTTTTCGGAAGTAAATTTATCATATAATTGTTCAACATATTGCATTTCAACAATGCTTTTCTCCCTTAAAAAATTTGCAAATGATTTTACATCGTTGTTATTTATAAAATTCATATACTTATCTTTATCTTCCTCAGTAAATAATATTGGAGCATAATTATTTTGTAATAAATTAAATCCTGTAAGAATCTGTACTGTTCTCTTATTACCATCTTCAAAAGGTTGTATTCTAACTAAAGTTAAATGAAAAATTGCTTCTCTTTCAAAAATATCGTTTTGATTCCAAACATTATAATAATTATCAATCAAAGACATCATTCTAAATGGAATTTCCCTTGCTTCTGCTGGACTAAAATTAACATTTCTATTTATAGCTACAGCTGTTTTTCTATAACCATAGGAATATCCTGAGGGTTCATTTATCAATTCAGCTATTTTTTGAATATGATGTGGATATAGCCTTTCTATTTTATCTGTGTTGTTAAAAAGATAATTCATAGCATCGGAAGTGCTTTTAAGGGTGTTTTTCCTAAGTTGATCTAAATCGTTTTGATTAAAAATAAATCCAGGATTATTAGCTTTTAATTCATGTACTAAGTAATATATAAGTGATGAGTAACAAGTTTTAGAATACCTTTCAGCAAAATTTGATAAATAATATTCATAAAACAAAGGATCTTTTTCAAATTTTACAATCATATCTATTTCTCCTAACAACATTATTATTTATTAAAGTATATCATATTAACCTTAATCGTTTTACTATTTTTTATCTTACAGCAACTTTTTTTGCTTCCTCACCTAAAAACTTATAAATCTCCCACTTATGATCTTTTTCAACAAGCGCATATCCAGCTTTCAAAGCTACTCTTTTAGAAGCCATATTATTTATATCTATTTCTAATACGGGATTATGTAGTTTCTTCGTCACTTCTCTTAAAGCTGCTGTTGCAGCTCCATTACCTCTAAATTCCTTTTTAATTTCATAGACAACATGATTCTCTACTGTAAATAATATCCCCACAACCATATTTGTGTCCTTATCAATAATATTATAGAAAGTCTCTTGGTCTTTTTGATTATTTTCTACCTCTAAAATACCAATATTCATATTATCACCTATATTGATTATACTACATTTATTATAAAGAATCGTGTTTGTTTACATTGATTGACATTGTTATTTTAGAATTTTTTACCATAAGTCATATAATAAAAAACTTCTACTGATTAGTAGAAGCTTTTATATTTATTCTATAGATTCTAAATTTAGTTCAACGTCATATATTTCATAGTCGTTTTGGATATCTTTTATATTTAAATTCTCTATAAATAAAGTGGCTTTAAAATCTTTAGAAGATTCATTTATAGCTTCTTTCAAACTATTACCTGCACCAATAGTCAAATTTTTTATCGGAGTTTTTAAAGATACATTATTATTTGTTTTTACCCCTCTTGCTTGACTTATGATATTCATCATTAAATCTCCATTTTTAATTTCTTCTTCAAAATCATAATTTAATGGCTTGATTTCAGTTAAATGGATAGATTTTTCTTCATGATATAATGCTTGATAAATTTCTTCTGTAATAAATGGGAAGAAGATACTAAAGTCTTGTAATAGTTTATAAAGAATAGTATAGACTGTTTTCTGACCAGAATATCTAGGTATTTCACCAAATTCTTCAGGTCTATATAATCTATGTTTAACTATTTCGATATAGTTATCACAGAAGTTCCAAAAAAATTTTTCTAAGTGATTTAATGCTAACCCCACTTCATATTCATCAAGATATTTTAAGAAGCCTTTCTCCATTCCTTGAAAGCTTCCTAAAATCCATTTATCAATATATTCAAAATCAGTAAATTCCTTATCTTGATAATCAGTTAAATGCATTTCAATAAACTTAGAAACATTCCATAACTTATTAACTAATTTACGTCCTCTTTGTAATGTTTCTTCACTAAATACAATGTCAGTTCCAATTCTTCCTGAACCAGCCCAATAACGTATAACATCTGCTGAATATTCTTTGATTAAATCAAGTGGTTCAACTTTACTATTACCTTTACTCTTGCTTATTTTTTCGTTTTTTCCAGCCATTACAAAACCAGAAATCATCACATTATCCCAAGGTCTTTGACCAAAGTGATAAAAGCTTTTAACAATTGTATAGAAATCCCATGTTCTAATTATTTCTGAAGCGTTAGTTCTTAAACTCATAGGTTTTAAAATTGATTCATAGTTATTTTCTTCACCATATCTCATATTTATTAAAGGTGTTATAGAAGAAGTTGCCCAAGTGTCCATTACATCACTTTCAGGTTTAAACACTGTACTACCACATTTAGGGCATTTATCTATATGAGGTTTAGTGGATAAGGGATTAACTGGTAAGTCTTCAATTCTTGCAAAGATTGGTTCTCCACAATCGCTACAATACCAAACAGGAAATGGAACCCCAAAATATCTTTGACGTGAAATACACCAATCCCATGCTACATTGCTGACCCATTCGTCATATCTAGATTGCATATGTTCTGGGTACCATTTTATTTCATTTCCTATTTTTATAAAATCATCTTTATGGTTCATAATATCGATGAACCATTGTTTCATTATAGAATATTCAACTTCCCTACCACATCTTTCATGGGTTTGAACTTCATGTTCTAAATCTTCAATTTTAACAATATATCCACCTGCTTGTAAATCTTCAATTATTTGTTTTCTGGCTTCCTTAATTTTTAAACCACCATATTTAGGTACTGAATCAACAATCCTACCATCAGCAGTAAATATATATTTTAATGGTAAATTATATTTTTTCCACCATTCAATATCTGTTTGATCACCAAATGTACAGCACATAACAACACCTGTACCTTTATCAATAGCAACCTTTTCATCACCCATAATTGGTACTTCTACATCGATCACTGGTATATGTGCCTTTTTGCCAATCAAATGATTATGTTTTTCATCTGCTGGGTTAACAAATACACATACAATTGCTGGCAATAGTTCAGGTCTTGTAGTAGCGATAGTAAAGACTTCTTCATCTTCATCTGTTTTAAAATTAATATAATTAAAAGTCGTTTTTAAGGATTTAGTTTCAAGTTCTGCTTGAGCAATGGTTGTTAAACATTCATTACACCATAAAGCAGGACTTTCTTTATGATAACAATGTCCTTTATTTACTAAATCTAAAAATGACCATTGACTTATTTTTATAGTAGATGGACTTATGGTTTTATAACGAATATCCCAATCAGTACTTACCCCCATCTTACTAAACAACTCTTGAAACTCAGCTTCATATTTATCGGTAGTTTCATAACATAATTTTGAAAAATCTTCTCTACCAATTTCATGAGCTTTTTTGCCTTGTTCCTTTTCAACTAATCTTTCACTAGGTAATCCATTATCATCAAATCCAAACGGATAAAAAACATTATATCCTCTTAATCTTTTATATCTTGCTATCATTTCAGTTTGAGAATAAGAAAAAATATGTCCTATATGAATATTCCCACTAACAGTTGGAGGGGGTGTATCAATAGAATAAACTTTCCTTTCATCAACTTTAAATTCATATATTTTATTCTCTTTCCAATATTCTAACCATTTTTGTTCTTTTTCTTGTGCATTATATTTTTTGTCTAACATATTTTCACCTACCTTAAAATATCAAAATTATTATTTAAAAACTGTTCAATATAATTAAAAATTTTTATTGATTTATCTTCTTTTAATTCTAATGATTCAAACAATAAATTTAAATAATTTTCCCTTCTAATAATTTCATAACTATATACAAAGTTTATATCATATAAAAAACCTATTGTAACAAGTATTTCATCTAAAGGTGTTTTTTTCATTTTCAAGTCGATCGGCGATCTATTTATGATGCAATCAACTACCCCTTCACTTATTGCTTCATCTTCAAATTTATGAATACCTGCTTCTGATTTAATACGAAAAATGTCTATTTTATCAGCATCGCGAATAATCTTTGAAAAAAGGGTTTCATTACTATTATATGTGTCTGGAATAGCTATTTTATTGTGATTATATATTGTTTTTTTTATGATTTCATCATATTCATCTGTTTTAATATAATCTCTTATCAAACCTTTATCAAACAGAAGTTCTACTCCTAACCCTCCGTGATCAATTGATTTTAAATCATCAAAGGTATTATATAGCTTTATTTGTTCAAATCTTCCAATATCATGTAAAAGTCCAATTAGCATTGCTAAATTAGTATATTCTTCATCCAAATGAAGTGCTGTTGCAAGTTCACCACACATTTCGGACACCCTAAATGAGTGATAATATTTTTTTTTGATATTGGGATTTGTCATATCATATTTCTTTACATATTTTTCAAATGTCTTTTTTGCTTTCTTAATATCAATCATTACCACTTACTCCTATTCTATAAATATAAATTATTTGTTCTTTTGCTCTATCATCTAAATCCATATCAATATGGTCCTTTTTACCACCCATTTTCTCATAAAACCTTTGGGCCTGATAATTATATTTATTACAAGATAAATAAAACTTTTTAATATTATTTCTTTTAGCATAATTAAGTACTTCTTTAAACAAAGTTGTGCCTAATCCTTTGCCTTGATAATCTTTCAAAATATGAAGATACTTTATAACATACTCATAGTCTTTATATAGTTTATCATCTTTTGAAAAACATATATAACCAATTATTTTATTATTATGAAGCGCTACTTTAAACAAGGTGTTAGGCCTATCGATATAACTTTTGAAACGTTCTTTTGCTCTTTCGTAATCAAAATTATCGATTGCTTGATCACTATAGATTCCTCTATATGTTGTATTCCATACTTTTTTTCTTACAACAGACATTTCGTGAACATCTTCTATTCTTACATCTCTAATAATTATATTATTCATACTCGTTCCCTTCTTCAAAAAAATCGTCCTAAAAATAAGGACGATTTATCGCGGTACCACCTTAGTTCATAATAATTATTATGCTCTTGATATTATAACGGTATTACCGTCATATCTTACTACTATTTCAGATATGAAACTCCCAAGCTACAATTAAACAACCTAATCTTAGTTTGCACCAACCACTAAGTCTCTTGTAATAAATTGCTTAACCCTCTTGTTCTAAGTCTTTAATTTTTTATATCTAAGCCCCCAAAAAAGGAAGTATAATTTATAATTAATTCTTTTTTAGCATTCTCATTCGCAACAGCTTTGTTTTCAACTCCACCAAAGATTGGTAAGCCTTTAACAGTAACTTTAACATCTTCAGGGACAATAATAGTTGCTCCACCAAAAATCGTCGTCACATCTATATAGCCAACTTTATCCTTAATTTTTATTTTTCTATAATCAACGTCAGCTCCACCAAAGATTGCAACTATTTCACTACGAACATATTCTTCACTTATATTTTTATCCTCTACTCCTCCAAAAATAGCTGTATAAGAAGTAACTGATTTGTTACTAAAACTTTTTTTGTTAAAATTAAGAAGTAAAGATAACCCAATAGCTATAATAACAATAGGCAAAAATAACAAATCAAATATATCTTTATCTATTATACCTAAATTTGATAAGAAATACATGCCTCCTACCAAAACAAAAGTAAACATTATTAAATCAAAGCGTTTCTTTTCAAACATTCCCACTATGCCAATAATGACAACTCCTAATGAAAATATTAAACCAGAAACATTTTCAAATGAAATAATTTCAAAATTAGATAATAGTATTAAGATACCCGTTGCAATAACTATTAAGCCGATCGTTTTTTTGATCATATTAACCTCCGTTAATTTAGATACATCTAAATTATATCAATTAATTGCTTATTTTACAATATTTTATATGTGCAATGTCAAAAAAATACTAATAATTTTCTTTTTTTCTAGCTATACAATACGGATATTTAATTTCATCAATAATACAAGTAACAATTTTACCGATATCATTTTCATCACCAGGAAGTTTTATTTTTAAGTAATTAGAGCTATGGCCTATTAAATAACCATCTTCATATTTTTCTGGAATAACTTCAAGTTCTTTGTTAAGAAATTGATTCATATATTTTAATTCTAATTTTTTTGATAATTCGATTAACTTTTTAACTCTTTCTTTTTTTACATTACCATTAACTTGATTTGGCATCGAAGCAGCTTTAGTACCTTCTCTTTTTGAATATGGGAAAACATGTAACGCGAAGAAACCTATCTCTTCTATAAATTTATATGTTTCCTCAAAATGTTTTTCTTCTTCATAAGGAAATCCTACAATTACATCGGTTGTTATTGCAATGTCTTTTCTAATTGATCTAATCAAGTTAATCTTATCCATAAAATATTTTTTATCGTATTTACGGTTCATTAATTTTAATATTTCATCACTTCCTGATTGAAGTGGAATATGTAAGTGATCTACAATTATATTGTTTGTTCTTAATACATTCAATACTTGATCATTTAATTCTGTTATTTCAATTGAAGATATTCTAAGTCTTTTTAAACCTTCTATTTTACTTACATCATTTAGTAAGTCAGCAAAAGAATAATCATCAAATCCATAATGTCCTGTATGAATACCTGTTAAGACAATTTCTAAATAACCATTGTTTACTAATTTAGTAATTTCATCAATTACTAAACCTTTATTTTTCGAACGAACTCCACCCCTTGTATAAGGAATAATACAATAACTACAATAATTTTCGCAACCATCTTGAATCTTTACAAAAGCTCTTGTTTTACCTTCTAAAAAAGACACTTCCATATCTTCAAATGGTATATCATCAATACTTCCTACAATATTGATATTCTTTTTGTTTTCTATATATTGTTCAACTAATTCAACTATTTTACTTCGGTCCTTAGTTCCTACTATAATGTTTACCCCTAATTCTTCAAGTTCCTTACTACTTGCTTGTGCATAACACCCCATTACAACAATAATAGCCTCATTATTTTTTCTAATAGCACTTTTAATAACTTTCCTACTTTTTGAAGCACTAGTATTTGTAACAGTACAAGTATTTATAATATATATATCAGCTACTGATGAATTAGAAACAACTTCATAATTTGCATTACGAAACATATTTGAAACAGCTTGTGTTTCATATAAATTAACTTTACAACCAAGTGTATAAAAAGCTACTTTCATAATTACCTCCAAAAAAGAAAACCCCAAGGGGTTATTCTAAATTTTTTCTAAATTTGATTAAATTGTTTAAAAAGGCCTCTTCTTCATCATATTGATTTTTCATAGACACTTCAGTTTGTGGTTTTATTTCAACTTCCTTCGTTTTTATTGCTCCTCCCTTTGGATCTTGAATACCAAAAACAGGAGAAATGAAAACAGATGATTTGAATTTTCCTTCTTTAGGAGGATTTACATATGGTTGTTCCTCTTCTATTTCCTCTGCCACCATATTTTTATGAAGTTGATTAGATAAGGAAAATTCTTCTTTAGGTGGTTCTACATCCTTACCTATCTTTTTAACTAATTCCTTATAACTAATAACAGAGTTGTTCTCTTGATCTTCTTCAAATTTTGTTAAATTGATAGCACGATTTTCGATAGCTGATTGAATTTTTTCTGTTATTTCTTTTAAGTTTCGTGTCTTTTCATTTGTCTCATCTATATCTAAATTGTCTAAATCTAAATCCATCACTTCGAGGTCTTCAATATCTTTTATCTTCTTACTAGCTATTTTTTTAGTTACTCTTTTCTGTTCCCTCATGATAATAAAAAGAATTACTAAAATTAATATTAAAATTAATATAATGTAGATGATTAACTTTTCAGCATCAGCTAAAGACAAATAATATCTACGCCAATTATTGAAAAAGGATGTAATATTTTCTCCTAAAAACATTTGTACTTCACCTCATTAATTCATAATTTATAACACTCATAACAAACAATGGTGCTGTTTCAACCCTTAAAATTAAATTACCTAATGATGTCTTTTCAAAGCTATTTAAAATGAGTAGATCCTCCTCTTCAGGTGTTATTCCGCCTTCAGGACCTATAACTACTAATATTTTACCACATCTTTCATATTTTGATAATATCTGTTTCAGATTTGTTGCATCTTCTTGTGTACTACAGACAATTTTTAAATCATAATCTAGTTTTATTAAATCACTTATTTTCATTATATTTAAAATTTTTGGTATAGTAGTTCGACGAGATTGTTCAGATGCCTCCTTGCATATTTTCATCCATCTTTCATATTTCTTTTCAGATTTGTTATTATCAATTTTTATAAGGGTTCTAGACAATTGTAAAGGGATTATTTCACTTACTCCTAACTCTGTTGTTTTTTGCAAAATCAAATCCCATTTTTGCTCTTTTACGAGTGAAACGGCAATTGTTACCGGAGGTAAAAAATCATTAGAAGATTCTAATTTTTCGATTATTTTTAACTTTACATCATTTACATTTAAAGACGTTATTTCACAAATAAAAACTTCTCCATCATATACCACTTCTATTTTGTCAGACGTTTTCATTCTCATAACTTTATATATATGATGTATATCAGATGAGCTAAGTTCTAATTTTTCATTAAGAGCAAAATATCTTTGCAAAAAATCACCCTTTTCACATAGTAATTAAATATTTATATTTATTATATAGGTGTTGTCTTCATAATTCAAGTGTTATGTATTTCCATATACTACCCAACTTATTTTTTATTGTATAATAAATGTCAGTAATTTTACAAATAATAAAACGAGGTGCTTACAATGAATGCTTTTTTTAATTCTTTGCCTCTTCCTCTCTCTGATGAAGAGACAACAAAATATTTTGAAATGATGAAAAAAGGAAATAAAGAGGCTAAAAACAAATTGATTGAACATAATTTAAGATTAGTTTATTATCTTGCACTAAAATATAAAAAAAAGGTATATACTCAAAACTTCTACTTTTCAGTAGATGATTTAATGAGTATCGGTTCCATTGGTTTAATTAAAGCTGTAACATCTTTTGATCAAACAAAGGGTGCATCATTTGCAACTTATGCTTCAAAAGGGATAGAACTTGAAATTTTAAATTATATAAGAAAACATAAAAACTTAGATGTTAGTCTTCATCAGTCTTTAAGCAAAGATCAAGATGGACATTTATTTACTATTGAAGATTCTTTAACAAGTACTTCTAATATCGAAAAAGAATATATTTCAAAAGAAAATTATGAAGAACTAAAACCAGCTTTAAAGATTCTAACTAATGAAGAAAGAAAAGTTATTAGATTAAGATATGGAAATCATAAAGTAAGTCAAGAAAAAATAGCACAGATGCTTGATTATTCACAATCATATGTTAGTCGTATTGAAAAGAAGGCCTTAAGAAAAATTAAAAATTACTTGAAAGGAATCACTCATGAAGAAATAGAATTTACAACTGAGATTAAACCTAATATCAAAGATAAAACAAAGAAGAAAATATTAGAAGTTGCTAATACATTTCTTAAAGAGAACCTAACATTTAAAGAATTAGCAAAAAAATTTAATGTTAGCATATCAACCATCCACGTTTATTTAACGTACAAATTAAAGTTTGTTGATGAGTTGTTATACAAAGAGGTTTTATCAACTATGAATAGAAGACAGGATGAAAAAAAGAAAAAAGTTATAGATAGAAAACGTAAATATGAAAAAACATTAGATGAAATAAAAAAGGTGCCTTTTAAAAAACAAAATGATAGCGAAAAGGAAAAAAGAATTAGAAGAAATACGACACCAATACCAATTGATGAGATTTTTCCACACCAACCAGAAGAAAAAATTTTAAAGGCTATTGATATGTTAAATGAAGTAAATAAGAAAATTTTTAAAATGAAACATGGTTTAAGTGGATATAACCGTACTCATATCGATGATATAGCAAAAGAGATGAATATGTCAGCTAGTAATGTATCTTTAAGACTATACAACTCTAAAAAAATGATTAACAAGATACTTAATGATCCAAAATTAATGTCAAAATTAGATAATGAATTTTTTTCTTTATTTACAGGATTTACGAAAGAAGAAATTCTAGAAGTAGTCAATCAATTAGATAACAATAAAAAATTGATTATAGAACTATATTTTGGATTAAATGGCAAAGAAAAAACAGGTGTTAGAAGAATTGGTAGAATGATAGGTTTAAAACAAAGTGAAGTTAAAAAATATGTTGATTATATTGCTCAATTTATAAAAAAAGAATTGGGTAACAAAAAAAATGATTTTGATTTTAATTATGATCATGAAGTAAATCAACATAAAGGTAAATTACTAAAATAATTATCACTGGTAATATGTAATTGATTTTATTTATGGTATAATAATCATGGAGGATAATTATGGAAGAAGAAATTTTAGATTTGAGTATACCTGAACCTAAAAAATTGTCAATGATTGAACGATATGGTGAAGATTTAACAGCTAATACATATGTTACAAATCCTGCTATAGCAAGAGAAGAAGAAATTAAAAAAATGATTCTTGCCCTTCTTATTCCAGATAAATCAGCTATCTTAGTAGGTAAACCGGGTATTGGTAAAACTGCTATTGTTGAAGGGTTAGCATATAAAATACAAAATGGTAATATACCTAATGCCTTAAAAGATTTTAAAATTATTAAAATAAACTTAACAGCATTGCTGGGTACCAATACAACTGATGGAAACGAGGAAATAAAATTACAAGTACTAATCGATGAATTAAAAACTCTTGAAAATACAATTCTATTTATTGATGAAATTCATAACGTCATTGGAACAGGTGCAGTCAGCAGTTCACTTGACTTTGCAAATATGTTAAAATCAGGACTTGACCGTGGAACAATTAAAATTATTGGCGCTACAACTGATGCTGAATATAATCATTATTTAGTTCGTGATAGAGCCTTTTTAAGAAGATTTGAAAAAATAGAAATCGATGAACCAGATCAACCTACTACTGTAAAAATAATAATTGGTAGCTTACCAAGAATTGAAAAACATACAGGTGTTAAATTTGATTATTCATCTTTCTTAGTTGAAAAAGTAATTACTTTTTTAGTAAATATGACAAGCGAATACAAAAGAATGTATGAAACAACTTCAAGATATCCTGATGTAACCTTTGCTCTTGTTAGTAAAATATTTTCTTTTGCAATGTTTGATAATAGCCCTGTTGTTAGATTTAAACATATATGGGAAGCTGTTAAGACTTGTCAAAGTATATATCCGGATGTTTTAAAAAAGGAGAAAAAAGCTTTTATTGAAGAGTTTTCTTCCATACTAAATGAAGAAAACGTTGATATAAATGAAGAGTAAAAAAGTTCGAAACAATATTTCGAACTTTTTATTTTGATTTTCTAATCTAAAGGAATAAAATCCTTTCCAGAAATGTATCCGATTGTTACAGATCCATCTCCACCATTACCACCTTTCACAGCACATGGACCAGACACACCACCAGCAGCTGTAATGGTTCCACTATTTTCATAATTGTTAATATAAAATATATTAACTGAACCACCACCAGAAGATCCACCAGAAGCTGCAACACCAGTATTATAACCAACTGGGAAATGTGAAGAACTACCTCGTGATTCAATCACACCATTATTATAGATATTTTTACTATAAATAACTAAGAGTCCACCTGTACCATCGTCTGCTGACGAAGGAGCATTTGCTGTAACCGTTTTATTTGCACCTGCGGTTGGCCTTGCATCTCGACCACCTGGATTTCCAGAACCACCAGATGAAACATACATTGTACTAGAAGTTCTACGCCCCACAGCGTTACCTCCTGGTCCTCCATTAATGCTACCATCTTTACCAGTAACAGGAGAATCTGCGGCTGAAGAAGCTCCTCCTCCACCAGTACCACCTGAGTATGATGTACCTGCTGCACCATTCCCACCCTTGGTTGCTGATCTCATTGAAGCACCAGAGCCACCACCACCAGTTGCTCTATTTAATCCACCTTCACCATTGATACCATTAACTTGACCTTTTACTGCTAACCCACCAGCTCCACCGATAGCTGGAATATATTCATAAGTATCATCACTATTATTCCATAAATATACATTTTGCCCTTCCGCTATAGCACCACGAGCAGTCATTGAAATAGTACCGTTGTTAGTTAAAGTTCCTGAGACATATATTATCATACCTTTTTTCCTAGTTGTTGGTGTTACCAACACACCAGATTCAATAGTTAGATCACCATTATACTTTACTACTAATATTCTTTCATCAGAAACATCATCACCTAAATAAACCGTTGATCCATCTTCTTGTTTATAGATAGTGTCACCATTGATATTGATAAGTTCTATATTATATGTTTCTTGATTGATAAGTATATCATAGTTACCATCAAGAAAACCATCACTTGCAATAGCACCTAAAATACTATCAGTCACAGTCGGATTAACAAATACCTTTCTACTAACAGTTGTAACATTACTATCTGAATCGATAACTGAATAAACCACATTATATTCTCCAATTATATGTGGATTAACATTACTAGTTACAATTATTTTGTCTGTTAAATCGCCATCTTCGGCATCAAATGCTGTTGCACCTTGATCTTTATAAACATCGCCTTGTTTAATGCTGATTACTTTTTCACCAATAATATCTATTGCAGGTTCATCGCCTAATCTGACAAATGTTATTCTTGCAAACCCAGCTCCAAAATTACCTATCATTGTGGAATTGCCATCAATTGAAGGCATTGAAAATTTTCCATCTATCGTAGTAGAACTTTCAAAAACTTTTGTAGAATAATGAATTGATTGACCTGTATGCTCCCCTGTCTCATCTATAGCATCACAACCGGTATATCCAGAAATGAAAGACGAACCACCTGTTGCTGATTGCGAGCCAGCTGATGTTCCATTATGTTTAGAATAGCCTCCATAATATCCTCCACCTGCACCACTAGATGGTGTGTAACCATGGTTTGTTCCAGGCTGCCCAATTCCAAAAGCATATCCTGTGGTTTGAGTAGCACCAGCTGAATAGGATATTGGGTCACTACTTAAAGTTCCACCTGCTCCTCCAACGCTTCCATAAGTACTTCCTGCTCCTCCAGCAGCAACCATGATTCTGCTTCTTAATGAATTAACATCATTCCAGGGCCCATCTACTAGCCTTACATCAGTAGCACCACCACCACCGCCACTTCCTTCATCATCATCTTTATCATTTCCGCCTTTAGCACCACCATTAAATCCACCATCTCCACCAATTTTATTAGATGGCGAATCAAAACCAGCTCCACCTACATAAATATAAAGAACCTCATCCTTATCTAATTTTATAATTCCCGTTGTATAAGCTCCTGCACCACCAGGGTTGACTAAAGAACCGTTTTTTCTTCCCTTACCACCACTTGCTCCCCATAATTCAATCTTGTATTTTCCAGTTGCAGTTGATTTAAAAGTTTGATAATCACCAGTGTGTGAATATTCACTTGTTCTTTTAACGACTTGTACCTCTCTTATTACTGTTGCTTCATTATTGTTATTATCTTTAACAGTATAAGTAAGAGTATATACTCCTTCTACATTTTCATCTACTTCACCAGTTATTTGTACTTTGTCACTTAAATCAACACCTTTAACGTCAAATGCACTAACACCAGCATCTTCATAAGGTTCACCTAAAAAGGCAGCAACTCTTTTACCTCCAACAAGAGAAATAGTAGGACCCATATCATCCGTTACGCATTCATCTAAATCTTCCGTTACTTTAATATTTCTAATAGTACCACAAGCAAATAAACCATTCCATTCATTTATACCATTTAGTACTAACATATAATCGTCATCTTTTAATTCAATTTTAACAAGATTATAATTACTTGAATCTAAACCAAGTTGTTCATTCATATTCTCTTTTGTAACCAGTAATGGATCAAAATTTTCATCTTTAAGTTTTCTATATTTTACAGCTCTAAGAACCATCTTAGCATTGCTTCTAAAAGCACTGATGCGTGAATTATTAACTAAATTTGAAATTGTAGGAATAGCAATTGCTAAAATTATCACTAGAACAACTATTACCGATAATAATTCTATTAATGTAAAACCATTTCTTTTATTCACATGTATAACCCCTTACTCTTCTTTAACAAATATAATATTAGTTATGCTTTTATTAGTATGCTATTATAAATTAGTTTTTATCAATTTCATCAAAGTAAACTTTGACTAAATCGGTTCTTAAATCCCCTTTCTATTATCATCTTAAAAAAAAGCGTAGGGCAATTATAACAGTTGATATAAAAAAGTTCAAACCTTAGTTTGAACTATTATTTTACTTTCCTTTTATATCTTTTTACATTTATAGCCTTTTCTTCATATATAGAATAATTAGTGAATAAAACAGCTGATTCTTCAAATGTACCAATTACAAAGCCGATATCCTTTTTATTTACTCCTATGTTTGATAATGAAGGTATAATCATGAAAACAAGATTAGGTAATTCAAAATAACCAAATTTATGATAATGCCTTGTATTGCTATATCAATGCCTTTTGCATTATATAATATATTATTACTAAAATAATGAGCCATTATTATCCTGACATTATTAATAAATATTGGTGAAGGAGCTTTTTGGAAATATATTATATCTTTTCTTTTACTAGCAATATATTTTAAAATATCAAAATTATTATTATACATATGCGAATTATCATGATTTCCTTTGATGCAATGTGTTTTTATTCCTGATACTTTAGGATAATTATATATAAAGTGATCTGCCTGTTCTTTAGCACCAATTACTTTTAAACCCTCAGTTGAATATGATAGAATTCCATCTACCAAATCACCTAAATGAAAAATTGTTTTTATGTTGTTTTTATCTATTATTTCTAGGGTTTTATTAACAGCATATAAATCTTCATTTTTGCTTCCAAAATGAGTATCCGATATAAAAGCAATCCTATTATCAGTAATTATCATTTTTTCACCACTTCAATAATTATTGTAACATAAAACCCTCCACAGGAGGGTTGTTTTATTTTACCTTCTTTTTATATTTGGTGAATATATCATTATTCTCTAAATTGGTTTCTGCAAGTTTATTTATTAAATCCTTTTGCTTTCTATCCAATTTAGTTGGAATTACAACATTTACTATAACGTACATATTTCCTTTTCTTTTAGTTGAGACATTTGCAATACCTTTATCTTTTAATAATAACTTAGCTCCACTTTGGGTACCAGATGGTATTGTCAAAATAACTGATCCATATAAAGTAGGTATTTCTTTTTTAGCACCTAAAATAGCTTCCGTTATTGTAATAGGTAGTTCCAAATAAATGTCATTATCTTCTCTTATAAATAATGGATGAGAATCAATTTTAAATTCAATATACAAATCACCATTTGGACCACCATTGATGCCAATACCACCTTTACCAGCTAATCTTAATTGACTATCTTCATCAACACCAGCTGGTATTTTTACTACTATTTCCTTATTGGTTTTTACATGTCCCCTACCTCTACATTTTGAACAAGAATTTTTGTAAGTATGTCCTTTCCCTCTACATACTGGGCAAGTTGTTTTTGTTAAGTAAGTTCCTAAAAGAGTACGCTGTTCTGCAGTAATGGTTCCACTTCCATGACACCTATCACATCGCTCTTCACCTGTTCCACCATGACCGTTACAAGAAGAGCATTCTTCCTCAACTTCAATATTGATTGTTTTTTCTTTACCAAATGCAGCTTCCTCAAAAGTAAGATGCATTTGCATTGCTATATCAGCACCTTTTCTAGGACGATTAGTATTGCGACTACTTCCACCAAAACCAAAAGATGAACCAAAAATATCGGAAAAGATGTCGCCAAAATCAAAACCAGAAAAATCAAAGCCAGCACCACCGAAACCACCTGCATTTTCAGAAAAGGCATCATGACCAAATTGATCATATTGACTCCTTTTAGTTTTATCTGATAAAACAGCATAAGCTTCTTGAATTTCTTTAAACTTTTCAGTGGCATTTGGATCTTTACTAACATCTGGATGATACTCTTTGGCAAGACGTCTAAAAGCACTTTTTATTTCAGCATCAGATGCATTTTTACTTACACCTAGAATCTCATAGTAATCTCTTTTTGCCATATCAACACTCCTTATTATTAAATGCAGAAACTAGTTCTGCATTCAATAAATTATTCTTTTTCCTCAAAATCAGCATTGATAACATCATCTTTTTTTGATTCATCTGATGTTGAATCATTTTCACTAGATGCTTGTTCTTCTGCATTCTTTGCTGCTTCAGCTTGATATACTTTAGTAGCTAAAGCCATAGCTTTTTCATTTAAAGCTTCCATTTTCTTTTTTACATCTTCCATATCATTGTTTTTTAATGATTCTTTTAATTCTTCTACTAATTTTTCAGCTTCTTCTTTTTCAGATGATTCAAGTTTGTCACCTAAATCCTTAATAGCTTTTTCAGTAGCAAAAATCATTTGTTCAGCATCGTTTCTTGTATCAGCTTCTTCTTTTCTTTTCTTATCTGCTTCTTTATTCTCTTCAGCTTCTTTAATCATACGATCAATTTCTTCATCAGTTAAGTTAGTAGAAGCTGTAATAGTAATTGATTGTTCTTTATTAGTACCTAAATCCTTAGCTGTAACATTAACAATACCATTAGCATCAATATCAAATTTAACTTCGATTTGTGGAATTCCTCTTGGTGCTGGTGGAATGTTTCCTAATTGGAATCTTCCTAATGTTTTGTTATCTGCTGCCATTGGACGTTCACCTTGCAACACATGAATGTCTACGGCAGGTTGATTATCAGCTGCTGTAGAGAACACTTGTGATTTAGATGTTGGAATAGTAGTATTTCTTTCTATTAAAACAGTCATTACACCACCTAATGTTTCAATACCAAGTGATAATGGTGTAACATCAAGTAATACTATATCGTTAACTTCACCTGTTAAAACTCCACCTTGAATAGCTGCTCCCATAGCAACAACTTCATCTGGATTAACACCTTTATGAGGCTCTTTTCCAAGTTCATTTTTGATAACTTCTTGGACCATTGGTATTCTAGTTGAACCACCAACTAAAATTATCTTATCAATATCCTTGCTACTCATTTTTGCATCTTTCATAGCATTGTGAACTGGTTCCATAGTTGATTTAATTAGGTCACCAACTAAATCCTCAAATTTAGCTCTTGTAAGAGTCATATCTAAATGTAGAGGTCCTGCATCTCCTTGTGATATAAATGGTAACGAAATTTGAGTAGTTGTAACACCACTTAAATCTTTTTTAGCTTTTTCTGCAGCATCTTTTAATCTTTGCATAGCCATTTTATCTTTTGATAAATCAATTCCGTTTTCCTTTTTGAAATTTTCTACTAAGTAATCAATGATTTTTTGGTCGAAATCATCACCGCCAAGTTTATTATTACCACTAGTAGATTTAACTTCAAATACACCATCACCAAGTTCTAAGATAGATACGTCAAATGTTCCTCCACCTAAGTCATATACTAGGATGGTTTGATTTTCATCTTGTTTTTCCAATCCGTAAGCTAGTGCAGCTGCAGTTGGTTCGTTTATAATTCTTTCTACTTCTAGACCAGCTATTTTACCAGCATTTTTAGTTGCTTGTCTTTGCGCATCGTTAAAATACGCTGGTACTGTAATAACTGCTTTAGTAACTTTTTCACCTAAATAACTTTCTGCATAATCCTTCATGTAAGAAAGAATCATTGCACTAATTTCTTCTGGTGAATATTTTTTCCCTTCAGCTTCAACCTTTTTAGCACTACCAATCAATCTCTTAATAGATGAAATAGTATTTAGATTAGTAATAGCTTGTCTTTTGGCAGTATCACCCACCATTTTTTCACCATTTTTAAATGCCACAACACTAGGTGTTGTTCTTCCTCCTTCAGGAGTAGGAATAATTTTAGCTTCCCCACCTTCTAATACACTAACACAACTATTAGTTGTTCCTAAGTCAATACCAATTATTTTACTCATAATTTTTATCTCCCTTTCTTTTATAGTTTTATAAATTATTTACCTTTACCATAGAGGCTCTAATTACTCTACCATTAAACATATATCCTTTTTGTAAAACTTCAAGGATTATGCCGTCTTCCTCTGTTTCAACCTTGTCTGTTAATACAGCTTGATGATAAGCCGGATCAAAAGGCTTATCAATAGCTTCTATTTCTTTAAGTCCTATATCATTTAAAACACTGACAAGTGATGTATATATAAGTTTGAATCCTTCTAAAAATTTAGATAATTCATCTGTTAAATCATTATCATCAAGTTTTATAGCTCTTTCAAAGTTATCAAGAGTTGGCAATAACTTTTCAATTAATTCCTCATTTGCATATTTAATTGCCGTTTTTGTTTCTTCATCTTTTCTTCTTTTATAATTCTGCAATTCAGCTTGAACTCTTAATACCTTATCTTCTAATTCTTTAACCTTTAATTCAGAATTATCTTTAGTTTCTTCTGTAACTATTTCCTTTTCCTCAGTTTCATTTTGTATTTTTTCTTTAGTAACTCCTTTTTCCTCTTTTTCTTCAGCTGTTTTTTTCACTTTTTCTTTACCCATAATCATCACCTTTCAATATTCTGCTTGATGTATTCTAAAATACTTACAACGCGATCATATTCCATTCTCTTAGGACCTATAATCGCTATGGTACCTGTTTTACCATCAGCGACATATTTTGTTTTAATAATAGTCACATCATCATCTATTTTCGACTCTTTCCCTATATAAACGTTTATACCATTACCATCTTCTTCAATACTATTTATTAAATCGCTATCTTCTAATTTGCTAACAATATTTTTAATTTTTGTAACATTATCAAATTCAGGTTGATTAAGAATGTTTTGTCTACCTACAAAATGAACATCACTTTTTATTGTAAAATCATTAAAGGCATTATAAAAAACATTGTATATAGCTTCATGTTGTTTTATGTATTTTCCTATAATAGGTTTGATCTCAAATTCTAATTTTTCACTGATTTCGTCAATCGGTGTTCCGACTAACAAATTATTAATTAAATCAACCATCTTATGAACTTCTTCTACATTAATATTTTCATTTATTTTTATATTCTTATGTTCTACATGTCCTTTATCGGTAATAACGATTGCTATTATATTAGAAAAATCGATTGCTATTGCTTCGACTTTCTTAAGTCTGTTGTCAATTGCCGATTTACCAAGAACAATTGATGTATAACTAGTTATCTCTGATATTATTTCCATACTTTTCAAAATTACATCATCAAGTTTTAAGGATTGATTTTGAAAAATTGTTTGTAACTTTAAAACATCTTCACCTGTCATCTCTTTTGGTTTCATTAAATTTTCTACATAATAGCGATATCCATTTTCACTTGGAATCCTACCAGATGAAGTATGAGTTTTTTCTAAAAGACCTTGTTCTTCTAAAAAAGCCATTTCATTACGAATAGTCGCACTAGAAAGATTTAAAAAATCACAAATTGATTTAGAACCAACAGGACGAGCTGTTTTTACATATTCTTCAACTATCATCTTTAGAATGTTATTCTGTCTATCGTGTAACATATAACACCTCCTAACATGACATAAACCTATTATAATAGTATGCGTTAGCAATGTCAATACATGAGTGCTATTTTCAAAAAAGAAATTAATCTTTTATTGATTAATTTCTTATAATTCTTCTGAAAAACATTTTAAACTAGATTAAAGTCCTTCACCGACAGTTAAGACAGCCCGAAATCCACTATAGTTTAATGCTCCTCCACTGCTAATTGTAAAATAAAACGGTCCCGAAACGGTGCTATGATTGTAATTACCTCCGCGACGAAACCAAGGATTATCGACTTTTGGCATATAAGAATAGTCACTATACCATGCTATCCCACCAGTACCTACACTACTTGTTTCATATAATGCATCGCCTTTAGACGAGATAGTTAATTTGTAATTATCTGATTCACTATCAGTTTCAGCCACTTCATATACATCTTTATATTTTGAGTGTGATGTGTAAAAGCTATTACATATGTTGTTAAATTTGAGTGTGAATTATCTACATAAACAGATACATATTCAAAGGCTCCACCTGACATATCATATATGCCATAAATGTTACCAGTTGTACTTGCTTTTACTCCATCAGTTGTATGGTACTCATTACATATATCTTCATTAGATGCATCAACACTACTACCTGCACACCCAGTCTTATATGAATTGTTTGAATTGTTCCAAATTTCATTTGGATTACCATACTGTGATTTTGATAGATATG
>DUQO01000030.1 GCA_012837765.1 Mollicutes bacterium
ATGTATTAGTTTATAAGTAAATTTAAAAGCGAAACGATATATAGATCAAATATTTTCTTTTCTTATAGTCTCGACTATATTATTGTTTTTAAGTTTGTTAGTAGCATATTTCATTATTAAAAAGATAATAATAAATACCACAACTGTACAAATTATAATATGCTTATATGGTATTGGTATTTTAATTTTGTTTTCACCATAGCTTAAGGACGCAATTTCTGTAATTAGATAAATGATACCAAATGATATCAAAAGGCCGTAGAATAAGGATTTAAGCCCTAAAAAGATACTTTCTAATCTAATCATTTTATTAAAAGATGCAGGCGTTTGTCCAACGCTACGAAGCATGGCAAACTCTATTTTCCGAAGATTTATACTAGTATTAATAGTATTAATAACACTGGTTACACCAATTAAAGTTATGAACGTTATAAAACTATATAAAGCAAACTTAATTGCTAATTCCATCATTCTATTCTCATGACCATCAAGTTTAAGATTTTGATAATTAACTTGCACGTCAGGATATTCATTAAATATTTGAGTTAATTGTTCATCAAATTTTTTAGCATTTTTAACATTTAGTTCTAAAACAATATCTTTGTCTGACCAAGTCGAGTCTTCATAAATAATCTTTTTATCAATTATTTCATTGTATATTCGTTCATTAACAATAACAGTAAGGATGAAATTACTACTACCAGTAATTTTAGTGTTAGTAAAATATAAATTGTTTAGTTGATAATAACAATTCGATGGTGTTTCATCATTTATTATGTCGTCATAATGACAAAAATCTATTGTTATATCAGCATTTTTTTTATACCACGGTATGTTATAAGTTTCAGTTTCATTAGTAATATCATCAACTAATGAATAGTTTATATTATTTATTAAAATAGGTTGTTCATTATTTAACTTCATTTTTTTAGTATATTTTTGATAAGTATCATCACTTAATGAGATTACCATAATTGATGTATTGGGACCTTTATTTTTTAAATTTAAATATTCTTCACTAAATAATTCTTTTTCATGTTTTTTTATAGTTAAATATTGGCTCTTGTATTCAATGATATTTTTGATTTCATCGATAGATTTAATTTTATTTAAAACTTGAGTTTGATTTTCGTTTGTTGGAACACTTACAGCGACATCATAACTATAATGGTCATAAATATTATCAGCAGCACGGAGTGCAGCATTTAAATAAGTAGACATTGTGATGAATAAAATGATACTTATGACTAATGAAATAATCGTAGTTCGATATCTTTTTTTATGACGTTTAATGTTTTTAAAAGCTATATCCCCTTCTATGCCAAACAATTTTGTTACTAATTTATTTGTTTTTATTTTTTTGCCCTTTATTTTAATATCTTTACTTAATCTAATTGCTTCAATCGGAGTTACTTCACTAGCACGGACTGCTGGAAAAAGGGCTGATAAAAAGATCGATATAATAATAAAGATTAATGACATTAATATTAATGTTGGATGCATAGCAAAAACTAATGGTTCGGTAATAATATCTTGTAATATTTTATTAAAAATTTCTAGGATTACAATAACATTTAAAACACTAAAAATAAAACTAATAGGAATAGCAAACGCACTAATAATACTAGCTTCTAAAAAAACTGATTTTAATATCTGCATAGGTGTTGCGCCAACACTAGATAATATTCCTAGTTGTTTTTTTCTCTCTGTTACTGATATAGCAAAAGAATTATAAATAATTAGTATACACACGATACTTAAAACAGCTACAATTAACAAGGTTGATAAATATATTACCGCATATACTCCAGCATTACCTATTTCACCATACAGTGACAAAAGCGAGTCATTAACAACTACATTTTCATTGCTATTAATAATCTCTAAATCAGGAAATTTAAAACCAATTTGATTAGTTAAAAGTTCTAATTTTTTTAAACTGCCTTTGGTTTTTTTAAGAGTTACAAAAATATTTGTTATACTATCATCTTTTAATGAAAAGTAAGTATAACAATTTTCGAATGAATATATTGTATTATAATTGTTTTGATCACTTGTTTTATAAATGCCAATAACTTTATATTCAACATCACCAGATTCACTGTTAATTAAGATTTTGTCATTTAATTTAATGCCTTGTGCCCTAGAAAGTGTTGCAGAAATAATTACTTCCTTGGTGTTTTTAGGCATTTCTCCTTGAATCAAATCAACTATATCATGGTATTTAACATCTAAACTGGTTACGTTAATGGTTGTATGATATTTATCATCATTAATGGTTCCTGTTAGTTCATTAATCTCTGTTATCACTTCTAAAACATCATTATTATTTTTTATAATATCTATTTTTGTTTTATCAATATTTTTATATTTTATATGATGAGAACCACTATATTTAATCGTGTCTATAACCATATTATTATGATAAGTTGATGCAAAAAGCCCAACACCGAATAATAAAGAACAAGATAATCCAATTCCAATAAAGGTAACAATTGTTCGTTTTTTATTTTGTTTTAAATTTTTAATTGTAAAATTATATAAACCTTTCATAGCAACACCCATTACTATCTAATTTTAGATATTTTCCTTTCTAATTGTTTCAATAATATTATCTTTTTTTATTTTATTAGTTGAGTATTTCATTATTAAAAAGATAATGATAAATACAAAAATTATACAAAATATAATTTGAGTAATTGGATAAGGAATTTCAATTTTATTATCACCATAACTAAGTGATGATATTTTTATAAGTAGATAAATGATACCAAATGATATCAAAAGTCCGTAAATTAGGGATTTAAGCCCTAAAAAGATACTTTCTAATCTAATCATTTTGTTAAAAGATGCAGGTGTTTGTCCAACGCTACGAAGCATGGCAAACTCAACTTTTCTTAAATTAATAC
>DUQO01000031.1 GCA_012837765.1 Mollicutes bacterium
AAAGGAGGAAGAGGATTTGGTGGTCGTGGTGAATCATATAATTGTGGCGGCGGAGGCGGCGGTTATGTCGGTGGTGCCGGTGGTTTAGATATAGGTTATGGTAGTGATTTTACTGCTTACTATGGAAGTGGTGGTTCTGGTTATATAGGTGGAGTCACAGATGGTTATATGGAAAATGGAGTTCGTTCTGGAAACGGATACGCTAAAATAACTTATATGGGGTCATAATTATCGACGATTATTATGCTAAGTAAAAATCAGGAAATCCTGATTTTTTACTATTTATAAGTTTTATGTAATATTAATTTGTGTTATACTAATCATAAATAGTAAGGAGTGATATTATGGCAACACCACACATTGGTGCTAATAAAGGAGATATAGCTAAAACAGTATTGATGCCCGGAGATCCTCTACGTGCTAAGTTTATAGCTGATAATTATTTAACTGATGTTGTTATGTTTAATCAAGTTCGTAATATGTTTGGTTACACCGGATATTATAAAGGTAAAAAAATTTCAGTTATGGGTTCAGGAATGGGCATGCCTAGTATGGGGATATATTCATATGAATTGTTCAAAGAATATGATGTTGATAAGATAATTAGAATAGGTTCTTGTGGAGCTTTAATACCTGATTTAAATTTGTTTGATATTGTTTTAACATCTGCTTCATATAGTGATTCATCATATGCTTATGTTCAAAACAAAGAAAAAAGTAATATATTAAAACCATCACAATTATTAAATGACCATATTGAAAAAATAGCGAATGAAGAAGGAATTAAACTTGTAAAAGGGAATATATATTCAACAGATGTTTTTTATAAAGAAGAAATGAAGTTTGATGATATTGTAGATAAACATAAATGTATTGCTACGGAAATGGAATCATTTGCGCTTTTTCATAATGCTAATGTATTTAACAAACAAGCTGCATGTATATTGACAGTATCAGATTCTTTAGTAACTAAAGCTTCTACCACTTCAGAACAAAGAGAAAAAGCTTTTTTAGATATGATTGAATTAGCATTAAAAGCAGTGTAAATAATAATGTTATTTTGTCGCATAATAACTTATAGGTGGTGAAAATATGAAATATCAACATCATGATGAACAAGCTTATAATTTACATTTGTTTAAAACAGATAAATTTAAAACAATAACTGTAATGATTACTTTCAGACGTAAAAGTGTTAAAGAAGAAATAACATTAAGAAGTTTTATCAATCAAATTCTCCTTTTATCAAGTAAAAACTTTCCGTCTGAAAGGCTTTTGTGTAAGGAGATGGAAAGTTTATATGGACCAATCATTGGTGCCAACGAACGACGTATAGGTAATTATGCTATTACATCTTTTTATATTAAAATGTTAAATGAAGAATATACAGAACCTGGTATGATTGATAAATCATTATCGTTCTTTAAAGAAATATTATTCAATCCTGATGTTTCAAAATCGGCTTTCAATAAAAGAAGTTTTAATATTGTAAAAAGCGATATTTTAGCTAAATTAAGATCAGTGAAGGATAACTTAAGAAGTTATAGTGTTATCAGGATGTTAGAAAACATGGATTCAGATTCACCACTATCATATCGTAATGGTTATTTAGAAGATTTAGATAGTATTGATGAAACAGCTGTATATAAATATTATAAGAGCATGCTAAACAGTGATTTAGTTGATGTTTTTGTCATGGGTGATATTGATTTTCATGATATGAGAAATGCTATTAGAGATATGATTCCTATCAATACAATAAAAAAACAAAAGGAAAGTTTATTTATAACACATAGTACTAGTAGTAAACACATAAAGAAAGTTGAAGAAGAAGTGAGTGGCCTATTACAAGCTAAATTAGTTGTTGGATGTAGGATAGCACCTCTTACTGATTTTGAAAGAAAATATGTCCTTCCTATATATAGTGATATTTTGGGTGGACCAAGTTATTCAAAGTTGTTTCAAAGTGTTCGCGAAAAAAACTCGTTAGCATATTATATATATTCCAATTATAGAAGAGGGGACAATGTTTTAATAGTGTCTTCAGGTATCAATAAAGAATCATATAACTTAGCAGTTAAACTTATAAAACAGGAATTTGATGATATGAACAAAGGAATTATTGATGAGGATGAATTAAAAAGAGCGCAAGAAGATATACACAGTATTACTAAAAGTATCGAAGATAAGCCCCTTCGCTTAATAAATGATTTTGTTTCACAGTTTATATTTGGTCTTGATAATATTGAAAAAAGAAAAAAAGAGATCTTTAAAGTTACAATAGACGATGTTAAAAAAATGAGTAAAAAGATTCATATGGATACGGTGTTTTTATTGCACGGGGGTGATCAAGTTGGAACAGATAATAATTAAAAAAACAAAAGATATTTTGTATTATGATACATTAGATAACGGATTACAAATATTTATGATTCCAAAGAAAAAAGTTAATACTGTTTTCGCTAGTCTTAATGTAAAGTATGGAGCTATGCACAATGAATTTAAACCAATAGGTAAAGACAAAATGAAAAAGTTTCCAAATGGAATTGCTCACTTTCTTGAGCATAAGATGTTTGAGCAGGAAAATGGAATAGATCCTATGCTTTATTATGCCCAAAATGGTGCTGATGTAAATGCATATACTTCTCAATACAATACAGCCTATTATTTTCTGAGTTCTGATCATTTAAAAGAAAACTTAGAGTATCTTCTTGATTTTGTTCAAAGTCCTTTTTTTACAGATGAAAATGTTGAAAAAGAAAAGGGGATTATTGAAGAAGAAATAAAAATGTATGATGATGATCCATATTCTTATCTTGATGATAAGATTCGTTATAATGGTTTTAAGAAAAATCCTATTAGATATTCAGTTGCTGGAGAAATAAAAGATATTAGAGCTATAACGAAGGAAGATTTATACGAATGCTATAAAACTTTTTACCATCCATCTAATATGTTTTTAGTGTTAACAGGCAATTTTGATCCTAATGAAATTATAAAGATAGTATCACAAAATCAAGAAAAGAAACATTTCGATAAACTTGATAAAATTGTTATTAAGAAAACAAAAGAACCAGATGAAGTTAATAAAGAATACGAAGAAAAGGAAATGAATGTTGAAGTTCCTAAAATATCATATGGTATTAAAATACCACTTAAAAATATTTCTTATGAACCGCGAAAAAGAGATATTTATTTATCTATAATATTTAACAGTTTATTTGGTTCGACTTCACGTTTTCATGAAAAAGCTAAAGAAAATGGCTTGCTTCTTTCATATGCATCTATAAGTACTAGTTATACTGATAGTCATTTATATATAACAATAAGTGCAGATACAGAAAAGGCAGAAGAATTAGTAGAGTTGATTAAGGAAACTTTAAATGACTTTGAAATAGATGATGATGATTTTGAAAACAAGAAAAAACTTTTCCTCAGTAATTATTTATACACTTTAGAAGATGTAGATGCTTTAAATGCCCGTATAGTTAACGATTTAATTATATATGGAAAACATGAAACTGATTATGATATAATACTGGAAGGAATTACCAAACAAGAATTGGGACAATTTATTAAACAGCTCAATTTTGACAACGTTTCAATTGCAGTAATTAAACCATTTAAGCAAGGGAGGAATATATAAGTGCTGAAAGTACAAAATATCACCAAATCATATGGTGATTTAAAAGCAGTGGACAACCTATCGTTTGAGGTTAAAGAAGGCGAAGTGTTTGGTCTTTTAGGGGTTAATGGTGCCGGTAAGACAACAACCTTTAGAATTATTATGGGACTTTTGGAAGCTGATGATGGAACAGTTACTTTAGATGGGAAACCAATTGATTATAATATGACAGATAAAATCGGTTTTTTAACAGAAGAGAGAAGTCTTCTTCTTAAAATGACTGTTTTTGATCAAGTTATGTATTATGGTGTATTAAAAGGGATGAACAAAATTGAGGTTGAAAGAGAACTAGATAAATGGTTAAAGCGCTTTGAAATAGAAGAATATAAACACCGTAAAATAAAAGAATTATCAAAAGGAAACCAACAAAAAATCCAATTTATTACAGCAATTATAAATAATCCAAAATTACTCATTTTAGATGAACCATTTGCAGGTTTAGACCCTATGAATGTTGAAATGTTTATGGACACTATAAGAGAAGTAGAACGTAATGGTTCAATTATCATTTTTTCATCTCATCGTATGGAACATGTGGAACTATTTTGTGAGAAGTTGGTTGTTTTAGTAAGAGGACAAGCTGTATTAGAAGGAAATTTAAAAGATATAAAGAAAAATTATAGACGTAAAAACATAATTATAAATGGAAAAGTAGATAAAGAAGAACTTTTAAAAATAGAAGGTGTCTTAGAAGTAAATAAAAAGAAAAATGAAACCGAAGTAAAAATTCAAGATGATAGTTGTGTAGATAAAGTTTTTGAATACATTACAAAATGTAAAAATATTACTAAATTTGTAGTAGAAGAACCATCTTTAAATGAAATATTTGTATCTAAGGTAGGTGAAAGCTATGACAAACAAATTTAAATATCTAGTAGGTGTCAGTTTAAGGAAAAAAATAAAAACAAAATGGTTTGCTATAATAAACATCTTGTTAGTTGTTATTATTGTAGGACTAGCTAATATTGATACAATTATAGAATCGTTTGGAGGAGATTTTAGTACACCAGCAGAAATAATTGTAAAAGATGAGACAGGAGAGGTGTTTGATTTATTTGTATCTAATTTTGAACAAGCCCAAACATATTTAAGTGATCCTGAAAGTTTAAAAATGATTGAAAGTAATAAAGAAAAGGAGAAGTTAGTAGAGGAAATAGATAATAATAAAACAATTATTGTTTATATCAAACAAGATTCTGATAATTATATATCAGCAGAAATAATAAGTAATTCTTATGTAGATAATGTTTTATATCAAATAATATCTTCAGCAATCAATACATCTAAATATACTATTGCTATGGAAAAATCAAATATTGACATTGCTGAATTAGCCCATATAAATGCACCAGTGACAATAAATAGAACCATCTTGGATGAATCTAAATCTGAACAAGAGGAAACAATGAATTTCTTTATGGGTATTGTTTTTCCAATCTTTATATTACCGTTTTTTATGTTGATTGTCTTCCTTGTTCAAATGATTGGTGGCGAAATAAATGAAGAAAAAACAACTCGTAGTATGGAGATAATTATATCAAATGTTTCTCCTAAAACACATTTTATGTCAAAAATAGTAGCAAGTAATTTATTTGTTTTTATCCAAGCTTCAATTCTTCTTGTAGCAGGTTTTCTTGGTTTAACTGTTAGAAAGTATACAGCAGCTAGTACCTTTAGCTTAGGGGCTGACTTTGATATAAAACAGATTTGGGAAATGCTAGTATCTTCCGGAATGGCTTCAAGACTTATTTATATAATACCCATAACTATATTGATGATGATTTTAAGTTTTCTAGCATATTCACTTCTTGCTGGTATCCTAGCATCGATGACTACTAGTATTGAAGATTTTCAACAAGTTCAAACACCAATCATTTTAATTTGTGTAGCAGGATACTATTTGTCGATGTTAGCGCCAACCTTTGAAGGATCAATTTTTATTAAAATTATTTCATATATACCTTTTATGTCAGCGTTGATATCTCCACCCCTTCTTCTATTAGGGCAAATAGGAATTTTAGACGTTACAATTTCAATAGTAATTTTAATAAGTGCAATTTACATTATGCTAAAATACGGTATAAGAATTTACAAAGTTGGTATTCTAAATTACTCAACAACAAGATTATGGAGTAAGATGTTTAAGGCTGCTAGGGGCTAGACAAAAAAATAAAATTATTGTAGAATTAATTCGTATTCTTTGAAAGATTGCACATTTATATTTATAAAAAAATAAAAAAACTCGTATACTATAATGAGTAAGCAATAAGAAGGTAAGAGAAAATGATAAATAACATTGATGATAAACAGTATAAGATGATAGTTGATTATATAATGAAAGATAAGGAATTCAACAAAATATCATCATCTTTCCATCATGGAACAGATCGTTTAACACATTCAATTAAAGTATCGTATTATTCATATCTAATTACTAAAAAGTTAGGACTCGATTATAAAACTACAGCAACAGCTGGCTTGCTTCATGATTTCTTTGTGACAAGTAATGATAAAACGTTTAAAGAGAGTGCTAGCTCATTATTTAATCACGCTAAAATAGCAGCGAAAAATGCAGTTGATAAATTTGAAATATCAGACAAAGAAAAAAACATTATTGAAACTCATATGTTTCCATTAACATTAAAACCTTCAAAATTTATTGAAGGATGGATTGTAAGTTTTGTAGATAAAGGTGTAGGAATTTTTGAATTTGGAGTTAAATTTAGATATGCTATAACTTTATGGTTGATATTTGTATTTAATATAATGAAATAAAGGCTACAAATTTGTAGCTTTTTATGTTATTATATTTACGTGTCCTCGTAGCTCAGCTGGATAGAGCGATCCCCTCCTAAGGGATAGGTCGTTGGTTCGACTCCAATCGAGGACGCCATAGGCCGCTTTAGTTTAGTGGTAGAACGGTTGCATGGTAAGCAACAAGCGCAAGTTCGATTCTTGCAAGTGGCACCATAAAAATAACAAAAACACCACACAATATTGTGTGGTGTTTAATTTATAAAGCAATAATTTGATGGATAAACAAGCAAAGAAACGACATATATATATTTGCCAAAATAATTGGTCGTGGTATAATTAAAATGTGAGGTGTAAGATATGGCTAAGAAGAAGGAAGAAAAAGATAACAAGAAGAAAAAATCGTCACATCATACAGAATTAATAGGATTGTTGCTAGTATTAGTGGCAATAATAGGTATATGTGAGTTTGGCCCTGTCGGAAATATAATAAGCAGTTTTGCACTGTTTTTAGTAGGGTCTTATTATCAAGTTTTATTAGTGTGGTTAGGTTATATAGCTATTGTAATGATTGTTAATCGAAAAACTCCTAACTTTTTTACATCTAGAATGATAGGGTTGTATGTTTTGCTTTTAGCGATACTTATTTGGTCACATACCGAATATGTTGAAAATAACAAAGCTGTTTTAGATGTATTTGAAAAAACAATCAATAATTTAGTATTAGCTTTTAGAGTAGATCATAGTAATATTGATGCTGGCGGAGGTATTGTAGGTGCTATTTTTAGCCTTATTAGCAATCGCCTTTTTGCAGAAGGATCATATGTTGTTGTTTTTGCACTAGCTCTTTTTGGAGTAGTAATGCTTTTAAATGTTTCTTTATCTGATATGATAAGAACAATTGGAAAAGGAATTAAAAAAGCCGTGTTATACTTCAAAAAAGATAAAGAGGAAAAAGAAGAGAAAAATTTAGAAGAGCCTAAGAAGGTTGTTATCTCTAATATAAATGAACTTACTCAAGTTCATGAACCACCAGTTGTTTCAACAGATGAAGAAGAAAAAGAACATCCAGCTATAATAAACGAGGATAATTCTAACAGAATTTACAAATTACCTCCATTGTTATTGCTAAATGTTCCGAAAAAACAATCAAATACTAATCAAGAATCAGTTCAAGGTAATATTGAAATACTTGAAAAGGTACTTCAGGATTTTGATATTGAAGGTAAAGTTGTTGAGGTCCATGTTGGTCCAAGTGTTACGCAATACGAAATAGAACTTAAAGCAGGTACAAAAGTTAATCGCGTACTAAGTATTCATCGTGAAATAGCTTTAGTTTTAGCCGCTAAAGATGTTCGTATCCAAGCACCTATTCCAGGTAAAAATACAATAGGTATTGAGATTCCTAATAGAGTAAATACTGTTGTTACAATAAGAGATGTATTATCCAATATGCCTAGTATTTATGATAAAAGTAAATTGGCAGTTGGTCTTGGTAAAGATATAATGGGTAAAAATGTATACGCTGAGATTAACAAAACACCCCATTTATTAGTTGCGGGAGCTACGGGGTCTGGAAAATCTGTATGTATAAATACTATTATTATTTCTATTTTAATGCGTACAAGACCAGATGAAGTGAAATTGGTTTTAGTAGATCCAAAGAAAGTGGAATTAAGTATTTATAATGGGGTACCTCATCTTTTATCACCAGTTGTAACAGATCCAAAAAAAGCATCTATTGCTCTTATGAAAATCGTGTCTGAAATGGAATCGCGTTACGATTTGTTTAGTCAAACTGAAACCAAAAACATAGAAAGTTACAACAAATACATTGAAGAAAAAAACAAACATTTACATGAAGATGAAAAAATTAAAAAATTACCTTATATAGTAGTAATTATTGATGAGTTAGCTGATTTAATGTTAGTAGCAGCTAAAGAAGTAGAAGATTCAATAATGAGAATTACGCAAATGGCTAGAGCAGCTGGTATCCATTTAATAGTAGCTACTCAAAGACCTTCGACAGATGTTATAACAGGTATTATAAAAGCAAACATTCCGTCTCGTATAGCTTTTGCTGTTAGTAGTAATGTTGACTCAAGAACTATCTTGGATACTGGTGGAGCTGAAAAATTACTAGGAAAAGGGGATATGTTGTTTTTACCAATGGGTGAAAATATACCAATTCGTCTTCAAGGGTGTTATATATCCGATGATGAAGTGAAGAAAGTAGTAGATTTTACAGTCAAACAACAAAAGGCCCAATATGATGAACGTTTAATGATTACTGATGAGAAAGAGATTTCGGGAGATGAACATGATGTTGGAGAAGATGATCCGCTTTACAATGAGGTAGTTGAATTTGCTATTAGAAATGGTAAAATTAGCGCTTCATTGATTCAAAGGAAATTTCGTTTTGGATATAATAGAGCGGCTCGAATTATTGACATTATGGAAAGTCGTGGTATTGTTGGACCAGTTAATGGTTCTAAACCAAGAGAAGTATTGATAAAATTAGAAGAGAACAACGAAGAAGGCGAGGAAATTTAATTGTGGGAAGAGCATATGAAGTTAGAAAAGCATCTATTGCTAAAACAGGAGCAGCTAAAGCAAAATTATATTCGATGTATGCCAAAGAAATTTATAATGCAGCTAAAAAATCAACAGATCTAGATGCGAATCCAACCCTTAAAAGATTGGTAGATAAAGCTAAAAAGGAACAAGTGCCAGCAGATATTATTAAACGAGCAATCGATAAAGTAAATAGTGGTGTGGATGAAACTTACTTTAGTGTTAGATATGAAGGCTTTGGCCCATCACCATCAACAGTTATTATTGATTGTTTAACAGATAATGTTAATCGAACCATAAGTTATATAAGAGGGGCGTTTTCTAAAGCTAAAGCAAAATTAGGTGTTTTAGGAAGCGTTTCACATATGTATGATAATTTATGTGTTATAAGTTTCAAAGGCTTAAGTGAAGAAGAAACGCTTGAAGCTTTAATAAATGGTGAAGTAGATGTAAGTGATATTGAAGTTGAAGATGAAATGATTACTATATATGGAAAACCAGCAGATCTATTTAAAATAAAAAATGCAATTATTGAAGCTAAGCCAGATGTTATATTTGAACTAGATGAGATAACAACCCTTCCACATGATAGAATTACTTTAGAAACTGAAGACTTAGAACAATTTCAAAAATTACTGATGTTATTAGATGAAATTGAAGATGTTCAGCAAGTTTATCATAATGTTAATATAGAATAATTAGCAAGGGTGAAATTTATACAATTTAATTAATTGTCTATTTTTGGATTTTATGGTAAAATTATTTTGGAATGTATATGGTAAAAGGATTGGTGTTTGATGGTGAAAAAAAAGGGTTTTACTTTAATAGAATTATTAGCGATTATATTTATAATAGGGATAGTTTTAGTTATTACGGTTCCTAGTGTTTCAAACATTATTGTGAACAGTTACAAAAGAAGTTACGAATTAAATTTATCATCTTTAAAGAAAGCTGCTAAAGATTATGTTGTAAAAAAAAGTGTAAGAATAAAAGATGGTGAACAAAAAATTGTGACAATCAACAGATTAGTCCAAGAAAATTTTATTAAAGAAGTAAGAGATCCGCAAAGCAAAGAATTATGTGAAGGATATTTAGTAATCACAAAAAATGGTAAAAACTATACATACGAACCATTTTTAAAATGTGGGGAAAGTTTTCTGTCGGAAAATTATGATGACACCAATTTAATTCCACCAACAATAATTTTATTAGGAGACAATCCTGTTAACATTTATATAGGAGATACTTATCATGATGCAGGTGCTATAGCAAGAGATTATCAAAATTTTGATATAACAGGTGAGATAGTTGTTAATAGTAATTTAAATACAATGATTCCAGGTGAATACTTTATTACTTATACAGTCTTAGATGAAGCAGGCAATATTGGAAAAGCAACAAGAACCATCAATGTTATAGATAATGTTAAACCAGAAATAACCTTTGACCCTAATGAAAACAATACATATTCAAGAAGAAGTGATGTAGCAATAAAGGTTGTTGATATAGGTGGGGTAGACAAAGAAAGTTTAAAATATATTTGGACAACCTCATCATCGCAACCATCTTTAAGTGAGTTTGTATTAGATTATAAAGTAAACGAATTAATAAGCACACCAGCTAATTTTACAGGCACATATTATTTATGGGCAACAGCCAAAGATATGGCAGGAAACCAAACAATAAAGGGAAGCAAGGGTTTTAAATTAGATAATACTGAACCTGTAATACAATTGTTAGGTGAAAATCCAACAACTATAGATGTCGATTCTGATTATATAGATGCAGGAGCAACAGCAAGAGATAATATTGATGGTGATGTTACAAATCGTATAACCATAACAGGAACAGTAAATCCAAATGTAATAGGAACATACACCATAACTTATATGGTAAGTGATGAAGCAGGCAACGTTGCAACAGCTACAAGAACAGTAAATGTTGTAGATTTAACATCTCCAACAATTACATTTAGTCCGAATGGGAATTCTACATATGCAAAGAGTAGGACTACTAAAGTGACAGTAAGTGATGCGCATAGTGGAGTAAATACAAGTAGTTTAAAATACTTGTGGTCAACTTCGTCATCAGGTGTTACAGCAGGTCAAATTACAACTTCATTTACAAACGGTGTGTCATTAAACACGCCATCAAGTGTAACTGGTAATTATTACTTATGGATACTTGCTAAAGATAAATCGGACAATCAAAAAATAGAAAGAAGCAATGCCTTTAAATTGGACAATACAAGACCTGTAATAAGTTTGAATGGAAACAGTAATGTAACAATTGCAAGGGGAACTGCTTATACAGATGCAGGAGCAACAGCAACTGATAATATTGATGGCAGTGTTACAGTAACTGCTTCTGGTTCAGTAAATCCAAATGTAATAGGAACGTACACAATAACTTATAATGCAATAGATTCTTCAGGTAATGAAGCAAATCCGGTAACAAGAAAAATCAATGTAATAGATGTGCAAGCACCAGTTATAACTGTATTAGGCGATAATCCTGTTACCATAAATGTAGGAAGTGCTTATAATGATGCAGGAGCTACTGCTTTAGATGATGTGGATGGTGATTTGACAAGTAGTATTGTAACAACAGGAACAGTAAATCCAAATGTAATAGGAACATACACCATAACTTATAGAGCAACAGATTCATCAAACAACGTTGCAACAGCTACAAGAACAGTAAATGTTGTAGATTTAACGTCTCCAACAATAACATTTAGTCCGAATGGGAATTCTACATATGCAAAGAGTAGGACTACTAAAGTGACAGTAAGTGATAATGTAATAGTTAATACAAGTAGTTTAAAATACTTGTGGTCAACTTCATCAACAGGCGTAACAGCAGGTCAAATAACAAACTCCTTTACAAATGGAGGAACAATAAACACACCTG
>DUQO01000032.1 GCA_012837765.1 Mollicutes bacterium
ATAAAACTATCCTCAAATGGTAACGAATTATTCGGTAGAGCGTGGAATGAAGTAAAAGAGGAGGAATAGAAAGTGCGTTTTTCATATAATAAATTATGGAAACTATTAATAGATAAAAATCTAAGTAAAAAAGAGCTTGCAGAAAAAAGCGGAATAAGTGTTACATCCGTTTCTAAACTGAGTAAAGGAGCTAATGTAAATACTGATATTCTATTAAAAATTTGTATCGCCTTAAATTGTGATATATCTGATATTGTAGAGATAATCAAATAAAAAAAGCGACTACTCAGTTTAAAAGTTGAGTTTAGTCGCTTTTTTTAATTTAATTTTGCTTGGCCATTAATCAGTTTAGCAAGAATATTTTATTGTACTTTAATAACTTTTTCGGAGGTATTGAAAATTTATATTGAATTTATTCTTCTTCAATCATATCACTTATTAATTCTTGTAAACCATAGGTATTAACCCAATAAACATTATTAAAAGTTTTTAAACTATTAATTATTTCATATCTTTGTCTTCTTATTTTTGTCACATTACCACCTCTAATAATAGTGTCCGGATTATTAATATTATCTTCGGAAATATCAAGTAAGTGGTTAGAATAGACACCATCCATGAATGAAATAACAAAAATATTAGGTGGCAAATCTAGATTCATTAGTCCTATCAATTCTTTTATTTGTTTATCTTGTGCACCACCAGATTCTTTAATATGTTTTGCTTCAAGAAAAACATAATTATCATTAATTTTAAAAATGATATCTAGATTTTTGTTTTGTGAGCCAAAATTTAAATTGCTATCAATTTGTTTTTTAATACCTGAGGTGTAATTTGTAACTGCGTACTTATGATTAAAGAACATTTCAGAAGTTGGTGCAAAAACAAATCCATGTTCTTCTGCTATTTCTATCACTTTCTTTTCTCCAATTACACCTAGACTTCTTTGTGAACCTTTATCTATGAAAGCTTGGATCCATTCCCTTGGAGTATGATCTGATATATCTCTATTTTCCAAATAAAGATTCACTATTTGTTCAAATGTTTCTGGATTAGCTTTTATTGTAGATATAGCAGAATCACAAGCATTTATAAATCCGTTAAACTCATTTTTACTTCCCAAATCACTTAAAATTAAAGGTCTTAACTGTTCATAAAATTGAGAGGTTGGCATATTATTTAACTTTAATCTTTTAATAGTAATTAGCAATTCTTTAATTTCTTTTGTAGTTTCTACCATTTCATCAAGAGATTCATGAAGTTCAAGAGACATATATCTAACATCTAAGCTTTCCTTGTTTTCAATTGACATTTTAAAGTATTCCAAATTTGTCTTTATATTCATTTTATTTCTCCCCCATTAAATCAAATATGCTTATTCTTTTATCAAACGCATTTATAGTATTAACTTTCTAATTTTTCTCAATAATTGAATCGTATGCTAATTCCATTATAGCTCTTGCAAGTTTAAAATCTAATCTTCTTCTTCTAATTCCGTTTTTTGTATTTCCCATAAATGGAGTTAATATTGTATCTGATGATTCAACTCTTATAGTCTCTAATATTTCATTACATTTATCAACGAAATCTTTCTTTAAATTTTCTGGGACTTTTATATCTACTAAAGTAAAGTGTCTAGAAGAGACTTTGATTCTATTTTCCCAGTCATATTTAATATTCTCTTTAAAGTCAAATTTTATAACCGTTTTATCATTAGTACTGTCTACTGCTCTAATACCTAACCATCCATCTAGGTTGTTAAATGTAGCCTTAATATGATTATTAGGCACTAGTCTTATTGATTCTATGGTTTCTAAATCATTTTCAAAAATTCCGTTTTTATATACTTTTATTTCTTTAAAATCTTTTTCTACACCATCAAAACAAGCAACACAAACTGGTGCATCAGTGTCTTCAAATGGATTCTCTTCCAGTATCGTTATAGAGGATAATAAGTTTTTTTTTCTATATGAAGAATTTATAAATGATTCTGGAATAATTGCAACAACATATTTTTGTGCTTGAATCATTCTATCTAATGCTATTAGATACAAATCATCATAAATAGAGTGGTCAAAATACTCAGACAAATCCATTTTTTTTCGTGTTGCTGATTGTTTAGAAAGGTAAGGTGGATTAGTTATTATTATAGCATTATCAATTGAAGGTATATTTTTTAAGGAATCATTTATATCCCAACCATGAGTTTCATCTATATCCAAACCAACAATTTTATTAATTCCATAAGATTCAGAAATATTTATTAAATGACCTGCTCCAGCAAAAGGATCATAAGCAATATCACATCCTGATTCATAGATAAAATTGATAATTTGAGGTTTTAACCATACATCGCCTGTCGTAAAAAATTGACCTAGCTTCACTTTCTTATCTTCAATCATATCTTCACACTCCACCATTTATTTTCTACAACTAATTATACCAAATAGTTGAGTTTTATTCCACGAATAATCAATATTTTTAGAAATTTTGGTTGGTTTCATGTAACAATCTATTAACTTGTTCATTTGATAAAATAAATAACCTAATACCACAATTCCTTATCTTAAACAATTAATCTAAGGGTACTTGTTATTACCCAACACACTTTTTTTCCTTAGCTTTTTTCACTAATTATTCACTCATTACAATCATAATCGTTAAATCGTTATGTAATCGTTAAATTGTAAGGTAATCGTTAAATTGTATGGTAATCGTTAAATCGTAGAGTAATCGTTAAATTGTAAGGTAATCGTTAAATTGTAAGGTAATCGTTAAATTGTAGTTATGTTTAGGTATAAAGCAACTAAAAATTCAGCAAAAACTTGCGTCTCTAATATTACTATTAATTGGTGGCAGACGGAATATAGGGGTTTTCGCCCTTTATTCCAAATAAAAAAGGTCAGACACTTTTGTATCAAACCTATGCTTTCAATATGTGTTGGGTGACCTATTTTGATACATTACAACACCCCAATCAAAATTTACTACACCCC
>DUQO01000033.1 GCA_012837765.1 Mollicutes bacterium
AAGGTTATTCTCAAAAAAGTAATGTTCGTGTTTTTAGAAATGTACTTTTGATAGTATTTTTAACTATATCTTACAAGTGAGCATAGATAACATCAAACAAAATCATTGGAATTTGTCCAATTTCTAAAGCCAAGGTAATACTTCCTGATAATATAGCCATGTATCTTACATGTTGTTTAAGCCTTAGAATTAATTGATATATTAAGGTTGTATCTGGGAGGGCATTGCATATAGAATAATAAAAATCTTTATACTTTATATCATTTGATGCCATTAAAGAAAAGAGTCTCTTGTGCCAGTCATAATAAGATATTTTTTTAGAGTTATATCTCCTAAGATATTCTTGGTTTGCTTTTTCTAATTTAAGGTCCCTTAGTAGGAACTGCCATATATACTCATATCCTTTCCATTTGATTAATGTACCATCTATATCGAATACTATTAGCTCAGGTCTACTTAGCTCCTTTCTATTAATCCTCAAATTAGATTACCCCTCCTTATAAATCTCATTCAAAATAGATAATAATTTCTCTTTTCTAAGCTCTTGCTCACTTTTAATAATTTTTGAATTAATCACTAATTGCATTAAATTTAAAATTTTATATATATTAAAAATATTCTCATCAGTAGCTTTAATCCCAAATCCTCTTCTAAAAGCTTCTTTGATTTTTGTGTCATCATATAAAACTTCAAATCTGGCTAAGACAAATAATGGATCACCAGATATTATATAATCATAATCTATTACGAATAGATTATTTTTGGTTACAATAAAATTTTCTAAATTTATATCAACATAAATTAACTTTGGCGTTATTTTAGAAAGATATACTTCGCTAGTATCCAAGAGCTTATTTATTATAAAACGGTGTTTGCAAGTTACTATTTTGTTTAAACAATCATTATCAAAATTTAATATATTTAACAAATACTGTTTCCATAACTTATACTGTCCCTTAAACCCGTCTATAAATGGTCCCCAACCACTTGTATTAATGTTACATAATCCTCTAACTACCTTTCCTATCTTCTCAATTAAAACCTCTTTTTCTAAATTGCTCATACTACTACTATTAATAAAATGCTTAGCGGTGTGCCCCTCTATCCATGGGAATAAATAATATAAGTACTGATCATTTTCCCCCCACAATAACAAGTCACATACATTTGCCTGGTTTGCAAGCCAAATATTCAAAGCTTCCACAACAGGCTCATGAAAATTTAACTTTTTTCTAAATTGAACTATAACATCAACATTATCTAAAAACAGTTTATATGATACTTTCCCCATTCCCTTATTTATTTTTTGTACAGGGAACTGGTGTATGGGTCTATTATCTAACCAACATTTTATAAATGAATTAATAAAGATAATATCATGTTCCCTTAGCCCAGGTGTACTTAGCGGTCGTTCCATTCATGCTTTCCCCCAAAAAGTGGATATCTTTGAAAATGTTTACTACTTAATTGCATTAAAGAATTAACAAGTTTATTACTAAATGGCAAACTATATAGCCCTTTCGAATTAAACATACCAAAGCCTATAGTAAAAAAATTAAAAATA
>DUQO01000002.1 GCA_012837765.1 Mollicutes bacterium
GGTATTATAAAAATTAAAAATGTAATAGCTTAAAAAAACAGATCAAGACTTGCGTCTTGACCTGCGATAAATTTAATTCATTATCATTAGTTTTTGGTCTCACCAACACTATTTGACAAAGAACCTAATAAAACAAATGCATGAAGTCGTTATATAGATGCTTTGTATGAACCATCTTACAAAAAACAACAAAGAAAGTTTACACGCAAAAAAATATATGTTATAATGCATTTGTAAAATAAAATCAACCATCTATAGAAAATACATAAGTGTAGGAGGAGAGGAAATGAAAAAGAAGGTTTTATTTGGAATTTTAATTGCAATTGTACTTGCTGTTGCTGCTTATTTTGTATTCTATCATGAGGATTCTAATGTTTACACTGGAACAGCAACAATCGTGAAATCACCATCATTTAAAAAGGTTATAGCAGAAATAACTAATGATGAAGATAAAGTAGTTGGTGAAGCTGATATTTATTCTAGTATTTTTGGTACCGGAGACAAAATGAAAGTAGAATATACTAAAAAAGGTCTATTCAAGTATAATATTACTAAAATAGAAGCAATTACTGATACTGTACAAGACAAATTAAAAGCAATTAGTAGTATTAGAAAAAATGTGGTACCACTAAGAGATTATAGGGAAATGATTACAGTTTCTGCTGACATAAGTGAATTGGGCGAAGAAAATGATACTATTTCACCAACAGATATTTATGCTTTACCAAAAAAGATATCAGGACAAGATTATGTTGTAGAAATTGGACCTAATGAATTCTTTGAAATAATGCATGATATACACAAGGTTAACCCTGTAATTGATTCTAATTTAGATGTTGAAGTAACATTTGATACAGAACAAGAATTTAAAATTTTAAGTTTTGAAAGTGTAGTTAATGATGAAAATGCTGAAGATGTTACTTATACATTAAATGATAATGGTTTCTCATTTGAATCAATAGAACATGATGGAGTATATTATTTAAGAGTAGAATTCGAAAATGGTGACATTGTAGATTATATTTTTGCTTAATAATACTTTTAACTAGTAAAATAAGTAAAGCAACTCTTATACAGAGTTGCTTTTTTATGTGGAAATAAAAAAGTTGACTTTTTTTAACAAAAAGTGTAATATACTCGGCAATCATGTATGGGGGTGTGAATTTTATGGATAAAACCATAACTAGAAAAGTAAAAGGTGCTACAAATTGGAAAAAGATGTCTGTCGAGGATAAAATATTGATGGTAATGGAATTTATTTGCTATTTCTTAATTCTATGTACTTCAATAGCAATTATTTTCACTGTTAAAAAGGGCTTTAATGAAGGAACAGTAGCATTGATTTTTAGTATAGCAGGGTTTGCAGGTTGTGCTTTAAATGCTAGATCATCAAGAGACATATATATAAGTGAATGGGAATTTGAACCTAAAACAAATGCTAAAAGAGTTAAAAAGTCATTAAAATTGAATTAAATGTTAAATTGTTTAAAAACAATGAACTTTGTCAAGTATAAGAATGGGTGATTAAAATGATAAAAAGAGCATCTATTCTTATACTTTTTCTTTTGCTTATATCTTTTATAGCAATTGATTCTGACATACAAGTAGTTGAGGAAAAACCTCAAGCTTATGAAGTTATAAAATATATGAATACTGATTTTTATACTCAACCAGAAGAAGTTACTGATTTTTATCTCTTATTTGATACTTTTAAATTAGACAGTAACAATTTTGTTAAAATATTATCTTTTTTTAACAATCATGAATACAAAATAATTGAAATATATCCATATATAAACCCAATGTATGAATCAATCTTAAAAGATGTATCAGTCATTAAATATAATGGTAATACACTAAAAGAGGGAATATTGAAAGCATATAACATATATTTAAAAAAACTTGAGAATAATTATTTAAGTGAAGAAATTGATAAAGTTTTAGTTAACGGTATGCGTATAAGAATGATAAAAATTAATGTTAGAAACAATGTTTTATCGTTATTCCTAAGAAGGTATCCTACAGTTAAATTTAGTAAGTACTCTTATGGACTTTTTAAAACTCTAGATGTATAATATTTATAATGAAAGGGTAGACAGTTTTGTAAAATAATTTAAATGGAGAGGAGGTAATTATGAGGAAGATCCGTATTTTACAAATTCTTACTGCATTTATATTGTTTTTCGGGTTAAGTTATATCGTTTACATAATTAATCCAAAACCCCTTACTTTAGTGAGTATTAGCATAAATCCAGATGTCGAATTAGTTGTTAATAGCGATTATATAGTAGAAGAAGTACTGCCTATTAATGAAGAAGCTGATGTTATCACATCTGATTTGGAATTGATTGGAGAAAGTATTTATACAGCAACTGAAAAAATTGTTGATGCAGCTGTAGAAACAGGTTTTATTGATGAATACAGCGATAAAAACACCATTATAGTTACAGCTGTAAATGAAGAAGAGCAAGCACGCAAAAGAATTGAAGAAAAAGTTGTTGAAAGAATACAAACACATCTTCAAACTAAAAAAATTTATTCACTTGTTGTCAAAAATGGGGTAAATGACGAGATAAGACAAGCTGCTAAACAATTTAATATAAGTAATGGGAAGATGCTCTTAATTAATCGTGCTATTATAATTAATCCGGAATTATCAGAAGAAGAATTGGCAGATATGTCAATTAAAGAAATTCAAGCCGTAATAAAAGATAACGTAAGTGAAAGACATGCCAAAAGAAAAGAATCCATAAATGAACTTAGAGAAATTTGGAAAGAAGAAAAAGATGAATTGATAAAAACAAAAAGAAAGAATTTTGAAGACCTAAAAGCAAGCCTTTTAGAAGAGTCAACAGTTAATTTAGAAAGTATGACAAAAGAACAAAAGGAAAAAATGATATCTGAGAGATTAAAGGCTAGAAAGAATGAAATTAAGGCCCGAATTGACAAAGTAAAAGAAGCTGTTGATAATGCATTAAAGGATTCTGTTTCTACAACAGACATAAAAAATGAAATATCAAGAATAAGACAAAGAATAACAGAAAAATCAAATTAATTATGCTTTAGATTTTGTAAATGTTTGTAAAAAGAGTAAAAAAATACTCTTTTTGTTTTTGTAAATATTTAAATTTTATTATTTGTTATATTTGTCTCCTTGATATATATTTCTTTTTACCATTTCTTTATCTATGTCATTTAAGACACTTACTTTTTTTAATACCCAAGAAGGTGTTATCAAATCTTCTTTTATAGGATCTCCTGTTAAACGATGAATTACTACTTCTTTTGGTAATAATGTTAACTGTTCACAGACAATATCAATATATTCTTCTTTGGTTAATATGTGAAAGGGGTGTTTTTTATAATATGTTTCAAGTGGTGTTCCTTTTACGATGTGAAGCATGTGTATCTTAATTCCTTGAATATCTAATTTAGAGATATATTTTACTGTTTCAAGCATCATATCTTTTGTTTCATTTGGAAGCCCATTTATAATATGAACAACAATATCAATCTTTCTTTGTCTTAACTTTGATACCATATCAGTAAAACAGTCTAATGAATGACATCTATTTATCAATTTAGAAGTCTTTTCATGTATTGTTTGAAGTCCTAGTTCAATTGTGATATATGTTTTTTTATTTAACTCTTCTAAATAGTCTAATACATCATCTTCTATTGCATCTGGTCTTGTTGATATACTAAGTCCTATTATATTTGGCATATTTAAAATAAATTCATATTTTTCTTTTAATACCCTTAAGGGTGCATATGTGTTAGTGTTAGATTGAAAATATCCAATATATTTACTATTAGGCCATTTGTTGTCTATTATTCTTTTTTGCTCCTCAAACTGTTTTAACAAGTCAGTTTTAGTGTTAGTATGTTTGCAATATATACAACCACCATAGCCAACTTTCCCATCAATATTAGGACATGTAAAATGTGCATCTAAACTAATTTTAGCTATTTTACAGTTAAATTTATTTTTATAATAATAATTAAGAGTATGATATCTTTTGTTATCTAGTGTATATTCAAATTGTTTCATTTAATCACCATAATAAGTATACCACTTTTGGTCATAATAAAAAAAGTAGGTGATTAAATGGATAAGCACAAAACGTTCAATTTATTTATCTTTCTATCCACTTTAGCTAGAACATTGATCGACTGTTTCATACCTGTTATTTTATATAATAAAGGTCTTAATATAAAAGGCATTTTATTTTTTTTGTTACTTAATTATAGTATCTCTTTTTTAGTTAATGTACCCCTTGGATATATTGGTAAAAAGATTACTTTTAAATGGGCAATGATTGCTTCATCTTTCTTTATGGGAATTTCATACTACTTTTTGCTAGCATTAGAACTTAATGTCTTTAATATTTTTGTTTTTACTTTTACTCATGTCGTTAATTCAAATATATATTGGGTATCAAGACATTATTATGCACTTGAGGTCCTTCCGAAAAGAGAAATGGCATCAGAAGTAGGAAACATTGTAATTTTTAGTACTCTTGCTGTAATACCTATTTCTTACATTGGAGCTTTGTTAATGAACAGGCTTGAGTTAACACACGTTGTAATAATTATAATGAGTTTATATGTTATTAGTGTTTTACCATTGTTTAGGATAAATGAAGAGAAAAAGAAAACCAATCAAAAATTATTGGATATTGCATTTGATATACCTCGCAGAAGTATTTTATTTATGATTTTAGCTCAATTTAGGATGATAAGTAGATATTTATTTCCTTTGTTTTTGTTTTTACATGTTGAAAGGAATTATGAATTTATAGGAATTTTTAATATAGTAGTGGGTATTGCTAGTACCATATTTGTATACTTTTTTGCTAAAAAAATGGATCAAAAGAAAAAAGATTACTTGTTTTTATCTGGTATCTTAGGTTGTATAGTATATATTTTAAAATTAAATATACATTATATATTTTTAGTTCTTGCAATTGGTTTTATTGAGGGAATAACAGATAAAATGTATGAAGTTGCATTTAATCGTAATTTATATGCTTTAGGAACTCATTACGATGGTATAAATTACTCTATTTTAATGGAGGGTTTTCAAAATATAAGTCGTGTTGTTATAATCATGTTCTTCGCTTTTATCATAGTTGATTTGAAACTTATTTTTTATTTTTCTGCCTTTATGTTAGTGCTAACTGGCTTTGTTGGATTTGATGATGGAGAAGGAGGTTATTAAAAATATTTGTCTTATGTACAATAAAAAGCATTAAGTGATGCTTTTTTGTTGTTTAAAATAATCATCTAATAAATCAATTATTTTTTGTTTCATTTCATTGTCGCTGTTATTCCAAAGTAATTCAAAAAGGACTCCTAAACCGGGAAGAATTATGTCATCGTTTTTTTTGATTGATTCTTCAATGCTTTCTTTTATATCTTCTTTAGTAGTGTTTTCAAAACTACTTTTAATATAGTCCTTTATATTAATTTCCATATAAATCACCTCATTATATTGTTTGAAAAATTAAGTATAAATATACTAATTAAGAAATATTGTTATAAAAGAGGTGTAATAAACTTATTTTTTTGATATAATTTTGTTATTAAACATAAAAAAATTATAGATAATATATCATTTTATTATTTGCATAAATTTGCATTACATTATATAATTAACAAGTCGTATCTTGTGATTGTAAGTTCAAAATAAGTCATTTATTATTCAATTATACATATAGTTATATGATTTATTTTTCGTGGAGGTTTATATGTTGCTAGAATTAAAAAAGATTTATAAAAAATTTAAAATTAACAGAAAGCAAAGTTTCACAGCCTTAAATAATATTAGTTTAAAGTTTGATAAGGGTGAATTTGTGTCTGTTGTTGGTCCTTCTGGATGTGGAAAATCAACCCTCTTAAATATAATAGCGGGATTGGATATGCCAACAAGTGGTGATTTAATTATTAGTGGTGTTAGTTCAAGGAAATTTAAAAACAAAAATTGGGATTTGTATCGTAAAAATAATATTGGTTTTATTTTTCAAAATTTTAATTTGATAGAACATTTAACAGCTTTAGAAAATGTTGAGATGGTTATGAATTTAATCGGTTTAGGTATTGTTGAAAGACGCAAAAGAGCTCTAGAATTACTGAAATTAGTTGGTTTATCTAAACATATAAATCATAGACCTTCTGAATTGTCTGGTGGTCAAAAGCAGAGGGTTGCAATTGCAAGAGCACTTGCTAATGATCCGGATATTATTTTAGCTGATGAGCCAACAGGAGCCTTAGATACAAAGACTGGTAAACAAATAATGGATTTACTTGCTAGTGTAGCAAAAGATAAGCTTATTATCATGGTAACTCATAATAATCAATTAGCACTTGAATATTCAAGCAGAATAATCCGTTTAAAAGACGGAGTTATTGAATCTGATGAAAACATAAAAGAGGCAGTAATTAATAAAAATAAATCAACCCTAAAAAAGAAAAATAAAAGTATGTCTTTTTTTGAATCTTTTAAATTATCACTTAGAAACATGAGTAAGAAGAAAGGTCGTATTGCTATTACAACATTAGCAGGATGTATTGGAATAGCAGGTTTTGCTTTAATAATGGGACTTGGTAATGGTGCAAATATATATATAGATAAACAGTTAAATAAATTTGCTAATGCAAATGTTTTAAAGGTTGGTAAAAATATAAAAATCAAAAATGAAGATGGTTTAAGTTATACAGCTATGTCTAATAATAAAAAAGATTATCAAAAAATATTTAACATGAAAGAAATAATGACTTCAAGACCATTTATTGATTTGAGTAATGCTAAAATAAAAATTGGAAATGAGCAAGTTGAAATAACGCCTCATTCATTAGGGGATAAAGGTTCGCTTGATTTTTTAATTGAAAATTTGGATGGTGAATTGCCAAAGGCAGATGAAATATTAGTTAATCAAGCTACTGCTAGAAAAATACTTCAAGTTATGGAAATAGAAAGTAAAAATAACAGTGAAGCGATAGGTAAAAAAATATTGATTGAAATAGATGCTGTGAAAGATAATTTTGAAAAGGTTAAATATCATAAAGAATTTACTGTTTCTGGAATTGTTAATGAAATAGATTTTGATATGAAAAATATTTATTTTAATTATGAAGGACTCAGTGATTCACTTAAAAAGGTAAGTTTAACTAATGGAACTTTATATGACTATTTAACTAACCAAAGAGGTTTTGAGGTAACACTTAAAAATGTTAGTAATAATAAAAGGGTTGCTGATGAGATAAATAAGGAAAAAAATGGCGGTGTTGGTAGCCTAATGTCTTTGTTAAATAGTGGCAATACTTCTAAGGAAGGTTTTTTAGCTTACAGTGTGCCAGTTATTTTTAAAACAATGTTTCAACAATTGATTAGTATTGCTCAAATGGTAATAAGTATTTTCATTATAGTTGCATTGGTAGTATCTTCTATTATGACTTCAATTGTTTTATATTCTAGTGTGGTAGAACGTAAAACAGAAATTGGAATTATTAAAGCAGTGGGAGGAAGAAATAAAGACGTTCTTCGAGTATTTGAAAGCGAAGCGATGTTAATGGGGACTTTTTCTGGCATCTTAGGAGTAATAGTTGCTTTTGCCTTAAAATATCCTATTGAATATTTACTTGCAAATTATTTCGGTTTTAAATTACCAGGTATTGTGACTATTCCAATATCACAGGTTCCTTTTACAAATTTGACTTTTCCATTTGCAACAATTATTGTTTTAATCTTGTTTAGTTCAGTGATAGCTGCAATAGCAGGTTATTTACCGTCTAAAAAAGCTACAAAAATGCAAGTAATTGATGCTCTTCGTGATGAGTAGGAGGGGGATATTATGATAAAAGTAAAAATAAAATCAAAAACATATAAAATGAAAAAGCAAAGTTTAAAAGCTTTAGAAAATATCGAATTTGAAATTAAAGGTAATGGATTGGTTTGTATTTTAGGCCCGTCTGGTAGTGGTAAAACAACACTCATGAATATTATCGGAGCATTAGATAGTGACTTTGTTGGTGATGTTATTATAAACAACAAGTCTTTGAAAAAAGCTAGGGGAAAGGATTTAGATAGTTATCGTAAGAATACGATAGGGTTTATTTTCCAACAATTTTATCTACTTAATCAATTTAGTGTATATGATAATGTTGCTTTAGCTCTTACTTTATCTAATGTGAAGAATAAGAAAGAGAAAATTTACAAGTTATTAGAAGATGTTGGAATGCTTGATTTTGCCAAACGAAAAGTAAATGTTTTATCGGGTGGTCAAAAGCAACGTGTAGCAATTGCAAGAGCATTAGCTAATAATCCAGATATTATTTTAGCTGATGAACCAACTGGTTCGTTAGATAGTAAAATGGGGCATGAAATAATGTCCCAATTGAAAAAATTATCAAAGGATAAAGTTGTAATCGTAATAACTCATTCAGAGGAACTAGCTAATGAATTTGCTGATACTGTTATTCATCTAGAAGATGGAAAAATAGTAGCTTATAAAGAGATAAATGCACCACAAGCAACTAATGATGATATAAAAATAGAGACTAAATCAGTCATGTCTTATTGGAAAGCATTTACACATTCAGTAAAAACATTGTTTCAAAAGAAAGGTCGTACTATAGCTACAGCCATTGGTATGTCCATTGGTATAATAGGTATAGCTTTAGCTTTCGCCTTATCTAAGGGTAGTAGTGATCTTATTAAGGCTCAAGTTGTAAATATATTACCAGCTAATACTTTGTCTGTATTTCCTGTTAGTAAAGCAGATGAAAAACCTATTACAATTAATTTTGATGAAGAAAACATATCGTTTTTTACATATCAAGATTTGTTAGATATAGAAAAAATGGATGATAACATATTGGGTTATTGGCCTGTACCAACAAAAGCTTCTATGTCATTTTTTAGTGAAGCTTCATTAAATAAAGAAGAGGCAGAAACAGGCAAATTTGAAGAAAACTCAATTTATTTAATGAACGGTTTTCAACCATATGAAACAATAGAGGGGAAACTTACATTAGGAAGGGAATCAAAAGCAGAAGATGAAGTAGTTATTTCTTTAACAACAGCTGAAGCTTTACTTGATAACGAAGATAATATAAATAGTTTAATAGATAAAAACATTTATATTAAATTTGGACCACGTTCAGCTATTGGAACAAATGATGAGCGTAATCAAATAATGTCATTTAAAATTGTAGGTATTACTTCAATAAATACAATGAGTCATTCTATTTATCATAATCTAGAAGATATGATAAAACTTTACGAAAAAATTTATGAACTTAAAAGAGAAGAGATGGATTTTTTTGAATTATATGTATATTTAAATTACGATTTAGAAAGCAATGAAATAAAAGAAACTATAAAAAAATTAAACGAACAACAAAACAAATTTAAGTTTGTAGGTGCTGCTGATAATATAGTAGATAATGTTCAAATCTTTATGAATGTAGTTAGAAATGTGTTAATAGGCTTTTCTAGTATTTCGGTAGTAGTTGCTATTCTTATGATAGGAATTGTTATATTTATTTCAGTAATAGAACGGGTTGATGAAATAGGAATATTAAGAGCGATAGGAGCTAGAAAAAAAGATATTAGGAATCTTTTCTTATTTGAATCAATGATCATTGGTCTGCTTGCTGGAACTATTGGTGTTTTAATTAGTTTGGGATTATGTAACGTAATAAATAGTGCAGTAGCCACACTGATAAGATCTTATGGAATGCAATTAGGAAATGTGACTGTAGCACTTTTAGAACCAACAATAGCATTTTATCTTATTTTATCTTGTATATTACTGTCTTTAATAGCTGGTTTAATACCATCACTTAAAGCTGCTAAAATGGATCCTATTATAGCACTTAGAAAAAAATAAAATTTTATTTAAAATATATAAAAATATATTGAACTGTGATATCATATATATTATAGAGGAGGAAAAGTAAATGGAAGCAGTTATTTTAACTATTGTAGGAGTTGTATTGTTATTGCTTATAGTATTTGTAATAAGCACATATAATTCACTAATAAAACTTCGAAATAGGGTTAGTGATCAATGGGCACAAATTGATGTCCAATTAAAAAGAAGGGCTGATTTAATTCCTAACTTAGTTGAAACAGTTAAGGGATATGCTGGTCATGAAAAAGAAACTTTAGATGCTGTTATAAGTGCTCGTAATAGTTTTAAAACAGCTACAACACCAGAAGCTGAAATGAAAGCTGCTGGTGAAATGACACAAGCATTAGGAAGAATTCTTGCATTAGCTGAAGCTTATCCTGATTTGAAGGCTAATGAAAACTTTTTACAATTACAAAAAGAATTAGGTGGAACAGAAGAAAAAATTGCTTATGCTAGACAATTTTATAATGATAGTGTTTTAACCTATAAAAATAAAAGAGAAATGTTTCCTACTAATATCATAGCAGGAATGTTTAATTTTGAAGCTAAGCCTTTCTTTGAAGTCGAAGAGACAGAAAGAGAAGTACCAAAAGTATCATTTAAATAAAACTTGACTAGTTCAAGTTTTATTTAGAAAGAGGATAGTTATGAAAAAAACCAGATTAATAATTTTAATGTTCATGTTATTTGTATCTTTTAATCTGAATGTTCATGCGCGTGAAAACGACTCGTACTATTTTATTGATGCTCAAATTAATGAAAATGGCGACATGTTAGTTAAAGAACTACTTGTTTTATCAGGTTCTTACAACGGATTTGATTTTCAAAAAAGATATGCTACAGATGAAATGACACCTTTTACAGGGAAAAAAAGTGATTTTGAAGGTAGTAGCGCTATATATAATGCTACTAATTTGGTTGATTTAAAAGTATATGATGTAGAACCAGCTGATTTATGGTCATTTTCTGATATATATAGATTAAATACAAAATATGAACAAATATTACCTGGAAGTGGTCATTTTGGTGATTATGGTGTATACGAAAAAACTAATGTTATAAATGGTGTTAATATTAGAGTATATAATCCAAGTGCTAGAGGCAAAAAAGGATTTTATATTGAATATTTGATAAAAGATGCTGTTGTTGCACACAATGATATAGCTGAATTATTTTGGCCATTTATTGATGCTAGATTTAACGAATCAATAGATTATGTTGAAATTCAAGTTAGCTTGCCTGCTACATCTAGTGATTTAAGAGGGTGGGCACATGGTAGCATTAATGGAAACATTGAAATAGTTGGAAATAACAAAGTAATAGCAACGATAGAAGATCATCAAGCTAATACTTTAACAGATGTTAGGATGACTTTTGATAAGGAATTAGTTCCTAATGTTACAAAATCAACTAATGTCGATGCCCTAAGTTATATTCTTGATATTGAACAACAAAAAGCAGATGATATTAACAGGCAAAGGGAAATGGCAAAATTAATTTATTATGTCATTATAACTGCAAACGTTATATGGTGTTTAAGCGCAGTTGCTTTGATTATATATACATATATTAAGTATGATAAGGAACATAAGTCTAGCTTTAAATTAGAATATCATCGTGAATTTCCGGCTGAATATGGACCTGAAGCAGTCGAATATTTAATGAAGAAAACTATTACTCCTTTATCCCTTTCGGCTATGATTTTAAATATTATTTCCAAAAAAGGTTTTGAGATAAGGGAAGAAAGTTTATCACGTAATAAGAAAGAATATGTTTTTATAAAGAAAGATGATCCAAAAGAAGAGTTGACTGAAGAAGAAAAATATGTTGTTGATTGGCTTATCGATGAGGTAGGAAACGGAAGTGAGGTTTCTTTAAATGATATAATGAAATCTTCAAAAGATTTAAAATCAGCTCAAAAGTTTGTTGAAAATTACAATAAATGGAACGCAATGGTTAAAACGACAGCGAAGAGGGAAGACTTCTATGAAGACTTTTTAGGCTTTAGAATAAAAGCAGGTTTATATTCGTTTGTTGGTTTCTTCTTGTTTATCGTCTCTGTTGGAATGGAAGTTACTTCACCAATAGTTTTTGTAACATTACCATTATCAATAATATTATTTATCTATATAATTGCTTTTACAAGAAGAACAATTAAAGGAAATGATCATTATGTTAAATGGAAAGCTTTTAAAAAGTTTTTATTGGATTTTGGTAGATTTCAAGAAAAGGAATTACCAGAAGTTGTGTTATGGGAAAAGTATTTAGTATACGCAACAGTATTTGGAATAGCAGATAAAGTAAGTAAAGCTATGGAAATAAAGATTAAAGATATGGGTATAGATATAAATACACCAATATATACTCACATTTATTTAAATCATTACTTTTCACGTAATTTAATTAGTACTATCAATACAACTCGAAGTGCATCATTAACTCAGATAGCTAAAAGCTCAGCCGCATCAGGCTCTGGTCGTGGGGGAGGATTCTCTGGTGGCAGTAGCTTTGGTGGTGGCGGTGGCTTTGGCGGCGGCGGAGGTCGTTTCTAAGCATTTAAAACATACTTTAAAAGTATGTTTTTTGTTACAAAAATAGGTGTTTTGAAATAAACATGATATAATAATTATAGTGAGGTACAATATGAAAAGGAAAGTATTTCTCAAGATTAGCGGAATGTTTCTTTTGCTATTTCTACTAATATTTTTGTTCATTTATCAAATTCGTAATTCAATAATGGGATTAAAACCTATAGCTACCTATAAGCAATATAGGATCTTTGATATTATAGGTCAAAAAGGTCTTCCATGTGCTGAAGCTATAGAAATACTTGATAGTGATGAAAAATATGAATACTATTTTCCATGTTTAAAGAGTCACAAAATTTATTTTATAAGTGATGAAGAAAAGATTTTAGTTAAAGAAGCCTATGATAGAAAAATTATAACAAAAGAAGAATTATTTGAACTTGGTATTGTTAATAGGATGGTGAAGGTAAATGAATAGGGTAATTTTAATTGATGGAAACAATCTTTTGTTTAGAAGTTATTATGCAACAGCTTATAGTGGAAACATGATGAAAAATTCAAAAGGATTTCCAACCAATGCATTATTTGGTTTTGTAAATATGCTAAACAAAATTATCAATGAGGAAAAACCAGTTTATATGGCAGTTGCATTGGATAAGGGTAGAACCTTTAGACATGATAGTTATGATGCTTATAAAGCTGGGCGTATTGAAATGCCAGATGAACTTAGAGCTCAATTTGGAGTTGCAAAAACACTTCTTGATAATATGGGCATAAAATATTTTGAAACTGATGGATACGAAGCTGATGATATAATCGGTACCTTTGCCGAAATGATCAACAAATCAGATGAATTTAAAGGTATTATTGTAAGTAGTGATAAAGATTTGTTGCAACTTATCAATGATAAAGTAGAAGTGAAATTGTTAAAGTCACAAGATCATATTCGTATGAATAGAGAAACTTTTTTAAAAACCTATGGTATGGAACCATCTAAGATAATAGATCTAAAAGGGTTACAGGGTGATCCTTCGGATAATATTCCTGGTGTTAAAGGAGTAGGAGAAAAAACAGCTTTAAAATTATTACAAGAATATAATAGCCTTGAAAACATATATGTTAATATTGATAAAATAAAGGGTAAGGTAAAAGAAAAATTACTAGCTGATAAAGAAAATGCATTCATGAGTAAACAACTAGCTACAATTTATAAAGAAGTGCCCATAAATGCCACTTTAGATGATATAAAATACAACGGACCTAAAATAGATGAACTAATCAAAACATTTGAAGAATTAGAATTTTATTCACTTTTAAAGGGATTAAAATCAAAAAAGGAAGTAAAAATTAAAGAAGTAAAAATCATTAAAAATGTTGAAGAGATACAAGTAGAAGGTGACGTTGGAGTATATTTAGAAGTACTAGGCACAAATTATCATATGAATAAGATATTAGGAATGGGTGTATATAATGAAGAAAATGCTTTTTATATCCCATTTGAAGTATTAAAAGAAAATCCGTCATTTTTAAAAAAGAATGTTAAATATACATATGATTTGAAAAAGATGATAGTTGCTTTAAAATATGAAAACATTGATATTGATAATATAGAGTTTGATTCAATGCTAGCAGCTTATTTGTTAAATTATAATATAAAAGATGATATTGCTTATTTAGCTAATCAATTATCATATGATATACCTTTTTATGAAGTGATCAGAAAAGCTAAAGAAAGCGATGAAAAAATGGTAGCTGACTTATGTGTTAGGAAAGCTAAATTTATCTATGAAACAAAAGAACAATTTAAAGAAGAATTAGAAAAGGAAGATTGTATTTCATTATATGAAGATATAGAATTCCCTTTAGCGTTCATTCTTGCTGATATGGAATATACAGGTGTTAATATAAACAAACAAGCACTTATTGATATGGGTGAAGAAATAGATATAAAATTAGAAATGCTTGAAAAAGATATATATAACTTAGCAGGAACAACATTTAATGTCGCATCCCCTAAGCAATTAGGAGAGGTTTTGTTTAGAAAATTAAATTTACCTCATAATCCAAAAAAAGCAATCTCAACTAGCAAGGATGTATTAGAAAAATTAAAAGATAAACATCCAATTATAAATAAAATATTAGAGCATCGTATGTTATCTAAAATAAAGGGTACTTATATTACAGGTATGATGGAATATGTTTCAGATGATAATAAAATACATACTATATATAATCAAACACTAACAAGAACAGGAAGGTTGTCATCATCAGATCCTAATTTGCAAAACATTCCAATTAGGTATGAGTATGGTCGTTTGATTAGAAAAGCCTTTATCCCAAGTGAAGGTTGCGAACTGTTATCTTCAGATTATTCACAAATTGAACTTAGACTTTTTGCTCATTTATCTGGAGTTGAAAGTTTAATTAAAGCCTTCAAACAAGAGATGGATATTCATACTAAAACAGCAATGGAAATATTCAAAGTTGATAAAGATGAAGTCAGTAGTGAAATGAGAAGAAAGGCGAAGGCTGTAAACTTTGGTATTTTGTATGGTATGAGTAGCTTTGGTTTGTCTGAAGGTTTAGATATCAATGTGAGTGAAGCTAAAGAATTCATCAACAAATACTTTGAAGCATTCCCTGGGGTAAAAAAATATATGGATGATGTGAAAAAAGAGGCCTATGAAAAAGGGTGCGTAAAAACTATTATGAATCGAAAAAGAGTAATAGAAGAATTAAATAATAAAAACTATATGATCAGACAACAAGGAGAGAGAATGGCACTTAATACACCAATTCAAGGAAGTAGTGCTGATATCATTAAAAAGGCAATGATTGACATTTATAATGAATTTAAAAAGCAAGGCTTAAAAAGTAAGATGATTATTCAAGTGCATGACGAATTGATTTTTGATGTTCTAAAAGAAGAACATGATGCAGTATTAAAAATAGTGAAAAATCTTATGGAAAATTGTTATAAGTTAGATGTTCCATTAAAAGTTGAAACAAGTTTTGGTAACAATTGGTACCAAGCACAATAAATGTTTTGCAAAAGTATGACAACCGTTGTCTACTAATGTCAAACAACGGTTGTTTCTCTTGTTATTTATTTGTTTTTCGTATATCTTAATAATAGGAGTGTGATAACATTGATTTATCCATCAATTGATAAATTATTAACAGTGGTAGATTCTAAATACACATTAGTTACTGTAGCGTCTGCAAGATCAAGACAAATTACTGAGACAGGACATGTCCAAATAAATGATAAAGAAAGTCGCGCTGTAACATCATTAGGTAAAGCCTTAGAAGAAATAGCTGAAAACTTAATACATATAAAGCATTAAGTTTTTTTATGCTATAATTTAATTGAGGTGATAACTTGAAAATTACTAATATGAAAAAAATGGCTTTAGGTAAGTATAAACTTACTTTAGATGATAAAAAAGAAGTAATACTTCATGAAGATGTTGTTATAAAAAATGTTTTGTTATTAGGAAAAAATATAGATGATAAATTGATGGATGAAATAAATGAGGAAAACATTAAAGCTACAGTTTATAATCAAGCATTAAATTATATTTCTAGAAGAATAAGAAGCAGGGAAGAAGTAGAAAAATTCTTGCTTAGGAAAAATTACGATAAAAAACAAATAGATTATGCTATTCAAAGATTAGAAAGTGAAAATTATATAAACGATTATCTTTTTGCAACAGCTTATGTTAATGATAAATTACATATGTCTAATGATGGACCAAATAAGATGAGAAAACACTTAACTAATCTTAAAGTTGATGAATCAATAATTTCAGAAGTTATATCAAAAATTGATGATTCAATTATAAATGATAAGATTGATAAATTAATTGATAAACAAATAAGACTTAAAAATAAATATAGGGGGAATATTTTAAAAAACAAAATATTAAATTATTTAATTAATTTAGGATATGAACGAGATATTATCGTAAAAAAGCTTGAAGGTATAAATCTTGATAATAAAAAAGATATTCAAAAAGAATATCAAAAATTATATAAAAAGTATGGGACTAAATATAGTGGAAGTAAATTAGAGATGGTAATCAAGCAGAAATTATATCAAAAGGGGTATGACATTTCTGATTTAGGAAACACAGAATAAAAAACAGGATATCAAATATCCTGTTTTTTGTTATTTTATTAAAGAATTTATATATGATTCATATTGTTTTTTTAATTCAGAATCTTGAATATCAAGTTTATATTCTTTTCTTAATTCCATTAATGCTATAAATGGAAGTTTAGTGTCTTCTTCACTTAATTTTTCTTCTGTAAGTTTATCAAGAATATCACTTTTTGCTTTTTCTAAAGATGGTTTTTCTTTTTCATCTGTTTTCAATATAATGTGATAACCAAATTGTGATTTAACAGGTTCTTTTGAGTATTTTCCTTTTTCAAGTGCGAATGCTGCTTCTTCAAAAGGTTCTACCATTTTTCCTTTATTAAACCATCCTAAATCACCACCAGAAGAAGCGCTACCATCAGCCGAATGTTCTTTAGCTAAATCTTCAAATTTTTCACCATTATCTAATTTAGTAATAATTTCTTTAGCTAATTCTAATGCTTCTTTTTCCTTTTCTTCTTTTTCCTCATCAGTCATATCGTCTTTAACATCAGGTTTGATTAAAATATGACTTGCTTTGATATCGCCAACAGTTTCATTTTCGTAGTAATCTTCTATTTCTTTATCAGTGATAATAGATTTTACATAATCCTTAATAGCTTCATTTCTCTTATATTCTAACAAGAGAAGTTCATTAAATTCTTTTTCACTATTTACTCCTGCTTCACGTTTAATATATGGTAAGAAGTTTTCGCCTAGTTGTTGTTTATAAAACTCAATTGTATCATTCACGTATTTAGTCATTTCATCAGTTGTTTCATATTCCTTTTCTAAGATAGTTTTATCGATCATATCAATTAAAACATTTCTTGCAAATCTATTTTTTATTTCATCATATAGATTGTTAGCTGTAATAGTTTTTCCTTCAATTGTAGCGACTATATCTTCACCATTATCTAATTGTGCAACTTTGCCACACCCTGTGACAAGAAACATTGTTAAACACAAACTAAGTATCATTGTCTTTTTCATATTTGTTATTTTCCTCCCTCATATATAACATAATAATCATACCAAAATCTAATTTAAATTACAACATTTTAACTAGAATTAATCACACATATTAGGATTTCACCATACAATAATGTGAAAAGGTAAAAAGGAGGAATGAATTTATGGGAAATGCATATGTAACCGGTTCTGCTATCGTATTAGTGCTCTTTATTCTTTTAGTAATTATCATAGGTGCATGGATTTAATATTTTGATTTTGAGGGGGTGTAATAAATGACTTGTGCTAATCCTTGTCCTACTCCATGTTTTAATACTGGATTTGTAGTTATATTAGTTTTATATATCTTATTAGCTATAATTATAGGATCAGTTATTTGCTAATGAAAAAGAGGCGCACCTCTTTTTTTGTTGTGATTACTTGACAAAAAAAGGAAAAATATATAAAATATTACAACAAGTAGGGGGGTTGCTGGTTATGAACGCGGTAATAAAGATTAAAAAAGATGTCTTAGATACCATTGTTTATCATGCTAATTTGAATAATACATTAGAATGTGGTGGTTATCTATATGGTTATAGTAAAAAAACATTTAATGGTATTGAAATTGTTGTAGTAGATGTATATGCTGAGAAAATATTAGGTCAACATAATTCTTTTAATTTTGATCCAAACTATGAAAGAAGAGCTATATACTATCTTAATGAAAATTGGTGGGGTTTAAATCAAAAAATAGCTTTAATTGGTAATTATCACTCGCATGGAAAATATAAAGCCATTTTTTCAAAAGAAGATAGAAAAGCTCAAAAAATGTGGATGAACGATAGAATAGCATTACTATATAGTCCTAAGTATAATGAAATAATAGGTGACATCATTAGAAAAGATGGTAGTGTATTACAGGCTCGTGTTACATCATATGATGATTATGAATATCAACTGAGTTGTGGTATAAAAGATTGTTTACCTATATCTTACCCTGATCAAGAACTTGTTTATGAAGATGGCGATAGACCAAAAACTTTAAAATATAAACCAAAGAGGAGATAAATATCTCCTCTTTATTTTAATTTCTCATAAATTTCTTTAACATCAAGCAATTGTGAGTCGCGTTTATATCTTGGGATTAAGTGTACATGGTAATGTTTCACATCTTGAGCAGTTCCGTTATTTTGGCCAATACTTAGTCCCGTTGCATGTAATTTAGATTTTAACAAATCATACATTTTAGGTGCTATTTCTTTATAAATATACTTTAATACGTCTTCTTCAATATCTAAAATATCAACATAATGTTTTTTGGGAATAACAAGCAAATGCCCATTAACATGAGGATGGATATCTAAGAAAACTTTTACAATATCATCTTCATATATTGTATATGATGGAATATCACCTTTTACTATTTTACAAAAAATGCAATCCATAATATCATCTCCTGATAACATTTTATCACAAATCTATCTTTTTATATATAAATTGCTTACTTCAATCAATCTTTTTTCTTTCCAACTATTACAATCAGGTAAATCACTTTCTTTGTTTTCTAGTTTGTATTTATTTAAGTTTTTTTCGGCTAGAGCATATATTCGTCCTTTAGTAAGAACTCTTGTTTCGTTCTCTATATATTTTCCAACAGGTTGAACCATTTCAACATCGTTTTTACTAAGTTTTAGTGGTTTTTTTATTGGTTTAATAAAATCATCATAATCATTATTCATATCATTGGGTGATAATTTTAAAAGCAGTCTAACAACATATTTCTCAGGGTAAAATTTAGGTGGAACTTCTATGTCTGCATATTTTTCGCACAAAGCTTTTTTTCTTTCTTTATCGACAATTTTAATGTAACCAAAGAAGATATCTTTATCAATATCATACTTTTTAAACATATAAAATCCTCCATATATATATATATTTTATATTACACGTATTATAATAAAATATGATTCAATACTTCTTATTATGTTTTTACAAATGATTTCCTTTGTTAGAAAGATTTTGTCTTGACAAGTGAAAAAATATTCTTAATACAATTTTACCACAATTAGCCAAAAACGACCAAATTAGGCTAGTATAAAATCTTGTATTGTTTCATAAAAAATGTTAGAATGTAAGAGTTAGAGAGGGATATTTATATGTTGCTAAAAATAGAAAACTTAAGTGTTAGTATAGATGGTAAAAAAATATTGAATGATTATAATCTTCAAATAAATAGTGGTGAAACTCATGTCATAATGGGTCCTAATGGAAGTGGTAAATCAACCTTATCAAAGACTATTATGGGAGATAATCATTATGATATAACAAATGGAAATATATATTTCAATAATCAGAAAATAAATGATTTAAAAACAGATGAGCGTGCTAGATTAGGTATTTTTCTTGCTATGCAAAGTCCTATGGAAATAGAAGGTGTTTCAAATGCCGATTTTTTAAGGACTGCTTTAAGTATTAAAAATAGTGGAGATATAAACCTTTATGAATTTGCAAAAAAGGTTGAAAAAGCATTTTCTTCTTTAAATATGGATAAAAATATGATTCATCGTTCTTTAAACGTAGGCTTTTCTGGTGGTGAACGTAAGAAAAATGAAATTCTTCAAATGTTGATGTTAGAACCTAAATTAATAATTTTAGACGAAATTGACTCAGGACTTGATATTGATAGTTTAAAAATAGTAGCGGACAACATCAATGCTTATAAAAATGCAAATCCTAATACAGGAGTTTTAATTATTACTCACCATTATCGACTTTTAGATTATATTAAACCTGATTATGTTCATATTATGACGTGTGGAAAAATAACCAAAACAGGTGATTATCAATTAGCTTTAGAACTTGAAAATCATGGTTTCAATGTTGTTAACAAATTAGATAAGCAAAGCGCTATAAAGGAAAATACTGATCATGAATAAAATAGAAGTAGTAAGCGATAATGTTATTTTAAATGATGTCAAAGATAGTATAACAACATATAGTGATAATGGGATTTTAATTATTAATTGTAAAAAAGATAGCGAAGTATTGCTTATCAACAATGTTTATAAGGAAATTGTTATTGAAGTTTCAAATGATGTTGTGTTAAATATTTTAGAAATAAAAAATGATTCTAATAATATTTTAAATTATAAATATATTTTAAATGATAATAGTAAAGCAATTATAAATAAGTTTTATTATTTAAATAAATATAATGAAAATATTGATATAAACTTAAATGGGTATGCTTCTGATGTAATCTTTAATTTAAGCGTAGCATCTTTTGATAATCAAAAATATAATATAAATGTCTATCATAATAATAAAAAAACAGTAAGCAATATTTTTAATCACGGTGTTACTTTTGATAATTCTTCAATTGACTTTACAATTAACGGTACAATCAAAAAAGGTATGAAAGATAGTATATTAAACCAAGATAATAAAATAATGGTCATGGGTAATGGTAAAAGTGTTATCAATCCCAATTTATTTGTCGATGATGATTTAATTGAAGCTAGACATGGGGCTTCAATAGGAAAGTTTAGTGAAGATGAAATATTTTATTTAGAAACAAGAGGAATACCTAGAGATATTGGTTATCAATTACTTATGAAGGGATTTTTACTCAATACTTTGGTAGTTAATGTTGAGACGTTAAAAGAACTTGAGACCATAGTTGAAAAACTTAGGAGGTGAGTACATGAACAAAGATGATTTTCCAATGCTTAATAATGAAGTGTATTATTTTGATAATAGCGCTACTACATTAAAGCCAAAGGCAGTAATAAAAGCTATTGTTGACTACTATGAAAATTACAGTGGTAATGCTCATAGGGGAGACTATGATATAAGCTTAAGGGTTGATAATGCTTATGAAAGTGTTAGAGAAAAAGTAAGATCTTTAATAAATGCTAATAAAACATCGGAAATTATTTTCACAAGTGGTGCCACCGCATCTTTAAATATGATTGTAAGTGGTTTTTTTAAACATCAATTAAAAGAGGGGGACGAAGTATTAATTACCAACGCAGAACATGCATCATTGGCATTGCCTTGGTTTGTTCTTGAAAAAGAAAAAGGTATAGTTGTAAAATATATTGAACTTGACAAAAACTTAGAATTAACAATGGATAATGTTATGTCAGCTGTTACAAATAAAACAAAAGTTATAGCTTTAGCCCATGTTACTAATGTAATGGGTGATGTAAGACCTATTAAAGAAATAACTAAATATGTACATGATCGTGGTATTCATGTGGTAGTCGATGGTTCGCAAAGTGTTCCCCACATGAAAATTGATGTTAAAGATTTGGATATTGATTTTCTAGCCTTTTCAGCTCATAAGATGTTAGGCCCTACGGGTGTTGGAGTTTTATATGGAAAACATGAGTTATTAGATAAATTAGTACCTACCGTAGTAGGTGGAGGAATGAATACGGTAATTACAAGCTTAAATGAGTATGAAACAAAGGAATTACCGTGGAGACTAGAAGCTGGAACTCCAAATATAGCTGGTGTTATTGGTTTTGGAGCAGCTATTGATTATATAAATGAAATAGGTATCGAAAACATTGAAAGACATGGTAGGGAGTTAAAAAGATATGCGATTGAAAAACTTAGTACTTTAAATAATATTGATATATATAATCCTAGTACAGAAGCACCTATTATAGCTTTTAATGTTAAAAATGTTTTTAGTCAGGACACAGCAATTTATTTAAACAAACATAAAATATGTGTTAGAGCAGGTAATCATTGTGCAAAATTATTGAAAGAAAGTTTAGGTATAAATAATACTTGTCGTATAAGTTTTTATTTATACAATTCAAAAGATGAAATAGATTATTTAGTAAAAGTTTTAGATAATGAAAATATTTTGGAAGAATCATTGTAGGTGATAATATGGACAACAATTTAAAAAGAGGTATTATATTAGAAAATTATTCTAATCCTTTTAATAAAGGACTGATAGATAATCCTAATTATAAAAGAATAAACATGAATAATGAATCATGTATAGATAATATTGATATTATGATGAATGTTGATAATAATACAATAATTGATATTAGGTTTGATGGAGAAGCATGTGCTATTTCAACTTCCGCAACATCTATCATTATTAAAATACTGCTTAATAAAAGTATCGATGAAGCATTATATATAATTGAACAATACGAGAATATGATAGATGAAAAAGACTATGATGAAACTGTTTTAGGGGAAGCTGTTGTGTATAATGAAATATACAAACAACCTAATCGTAAAAAATGTGCTCTATTACCTGTTCGTGGTATAAAGAAAATGTTAGAAGAATTATAAGTAAGTTACTTATAATTTTTTTTGTAGACTTTTGTACTAAATAACATATTATATACCGGAGGGGTCATATGAATAATAATATAAATAATAATAAAAATACGGGAGATAATTATCAACAACAAATTATCAATTATTTAAATCAATTTTTAAGTAATATAGTAGCTTTAACGATAAAAATGTATAATTATCATTGGAATATTGTAGGACCGCATTTTTTTACATTACATTCTAAATTTGAAGAGTATTATAAAAAAAGTACTGATATGTTTGATATAATTGCTGAACGTATAAAACAATTAGATGGTTTTCCAATTACAACAATAAGTGGATTTAGTAGCAACATTGGCTTAAGGGAAGCAGAAAGTAAAAATTATACAGCTAATGAAGTTATAAGGAGTACGATTGGCGACTTTAAATATATACATCGAATGGGCTCTGATATTGCAAGTTATGCAGCATCAATTGGTGATGGGGTAACTAGTGGGTTGATAGGAAATTTCTTGCAATACTTAGAAAAACAGTTATGGATGTTAGAAGCTAGTATTAAATAGCTTCTTTTTTTATAAAATTAGGTAATCAAACAATTTACTTAAGTATAAACAATTTTTCCCCTTTTTAGCAAAAAGTGTCGATAGTCGATGTATGATACAATATATAACATATAGCAAACAATAAGGGAGTGATAAGTATGAAAAAGGATTTACTTTAGTAGAACTTTTAGCAGTAATAGTAATATTAGCAATCATACTAGCTATAGCAGTACTAGGTATATCAAATATGATAGATAATTCAAAAAGGGGTTCATCTGAAAGTAGTGCTAAACTGGTGGTGATGTAGAACTTACAGGCTTTTGGGTAGGGAAATTTGAATCAAGCAATGATGGTAGTAATAATGTTAAAATTGTACCAGGAGTATCTTCATGGAGGAGTATATCAGTAAATGACATATTTAATAAAGCAAGAAGTATGGAGACCAATTCAATTTTTGGTTGGGGAACCAGTGGTGCTGGAATAGATACCCACATGATGAAGAACGGTGAATGGGGAGCAGTAGCATATCTATCAAAATCACAATATGGTAATCCAAATGAAATATGGAACATTTCAAACAAAACATATAAGACTGGATGTGCAGGTAGTAGTGTTAATGCATCTAATGAAGA
>DUQO01000034.1 GCA_012837765.1 Mollicutes bacterium
CCATATGAATGATATCATGCCATGCTCCATCACGGAAAATAGCTTCGCGTGATCTTCCTTCTTGCTGAAAGCCTAGTTTCTCATATAATTTTATTGCTCTGCTATTAAAAGAAAAAACTCTTAGTGATATTCTGTGCAAGTTCATCTCCAGAAATCCGTAATCAAGAAGTAACTTCATTGCCTCTGATCCATATCCTTTCCCCCAGGCTTCTTTTTCTCCAATATCAATTATACATTCTGCATTACGATTTTTAGGATCAATATTTATTAACGAAGTAATTCCAATTGGCTTTTTAGATTGTTTCTCTAGTATTATGTAGCATTTTGAAGAGCAGGATCCTAAGATTATTTGATTAACAAATTCTTCTGTTTCTTCAATACGGTAAACATCTAACATTGGCGCAGTAGTTTGCATAACCTCTATATCATTTCTCCATTTATGATAAATCTCTGTGTCTTGAGCAGTCATTTTTCGTAAAATGATTCTTTCAGTTTCAAATAGCATAAAAACACTCCTTTGTATTATTTAATTGGCCTAAGCATATTTTCTAATGTAAAAATCAGAATATCAATTTGCTCATTTACTCTTGTCAACTCTAAATTTAAATTAAATGTATCTATCGTTAATCCATCAAAAAATGATATCATATATAAAGCTATAAATTCTGATGACTTACACGGATGGAATTGCTTTTTCTCAGTTCCTTTATCTATAAAATCCGTAATTGCAGTTATTAAATTCTTATATCTCTCTGTAATATAAGAGCTACTCGACTTGTTGGATTCTCGGTGTTTTATTAAAAAGAACTCAATTTTACTGAGTAAAAATTCATTGTTAGAGGATATAATATGTTTTTGTAATCTAATCCAGTCTACAAGTTGCTTCCAAAAAGAAGTGTAATCATCAGCAATTTTAATAAAAGTAATATCTTTTTCATCATCTAACTTAAGAAGTTCCTCAAAAACATGCTCAACATTATTGAAGTATGAATACAAAGCACCTCTTGAAATACCCGCCTCATTAATAATGTCCTGCATGGTTGCTTGAATATAACCTTTTTTTATAAATACTTTCCTGGCAGCTTTAAGTATTTCCTGTTTTTTATTTATCTTATAATTATCGTTTACTTTAGGAGACATGATAGTTTCCTCCAAAATTTATTCAACACAAATCGACATTTGTGTCGTTTTTAATTATAAACAACATTTATGTCTATGTCAATATAATATTTTTGTTTAATCTGGTACAATCCCACTTTCAAAAATAAAACTAAACCTCAAAATCATCTGTTCAAATGCTAGTAAAACAATCCACTTGTAAATTATTCTTTAACTTTTATATAAATTTCAACTCCGGACTTAAATCCTATAATTAACTTATCTTCAAACACCGTAACTTTTTCAATTAGCCGCCTTACTAATTGCTCATCATACTCCTCTAACTCGCAGGATTGCTCATACAAGAAATCAGTCATTTCAGCGATTCGTTGCCTTTTCCCTTCTCGCTCTGCATTCTCTACAAGTGCATTTTGCTTTAATTCCCGAAGTCGATAAATTTCATCGGCAACATCTTCATAGTCATTCTTTAATTTTGCTTGTATAAGGAGCTGTTGTTGTAACTCTTCCAATTTTCTATCAATATCATCGGTGGTATTATCATTTTCTTCATTAAGGACGGTAGCTATGTTTTTCTGTAACGTTGAGAGGAAGAGCTCTTTGTTAACCAAAAGTTC
>DUQO01000035.1 GCA_012837765.1 Mollicutes bacterium
AGTAGTATAATAAAACAAAGCCTTTTATGTAATGCTTTGTTTTAATTTGGTTTTCTATGTGTGTTTATAATAGCCATTCCTAATTTCTGGTGTAGAATTTATCAGACTACCTAGACCTCTTCCTGCTGTTAATTTTCTAGATAGTATGAAAAACAATTTAAATATCAGAATGAAGGAGGTTGATAATGTTGATCAAGAAGGTAACATTTAGAATTGAAGAGTCATTATATAATCAGTTAAAGGACAAGTTATCTAGTCAAAAAGAAAAAATATCAATTAACAATTACATTTCTAATTTAGTAAAAAATGATGTGCTTGGTTTAAGTGAGGATACTAATAATCTACTTGAAAAGACAATTAAAGAACTTAATAAGTTAAGTAATTTTAGTAATGTTCAATATAAGATATTAAGACAGTTATTCGCTAATATGGGATTTGCTGGTAACATGAATCCGTATAATGATGTTTGCTTACAAGAACTTATGAGGAATAAAAATAATGATTTCCACGACTAGTCCTAAAGTTGTTTTAAAAACACAATTCCATTTAGCTTTAAATAACAAAAAAATATCAGACAAGATGATAACCAACATTAATGGTATGTTCGATTATTATGCTAATCCGATAAAACAAGCTGAAAATATGTTTGACTATTATGATGGAACACTTAAGAATAAGAAGTTTAATTTAGTGTTAGAAGATGGCAGTTATGCTACAAAAAAAGAAATAGATAAAAGAAATACTGATTATCAAAAGTATCTTAAGAAATCTAACTTATGGAAAGGTATAGTAAGTTTTAACAATGATTATATTGATGCTAATATTTCATTAGAAGATTTAGAAAAGAAAATGATAAATGAAATACTACCTAGATTTTTTAAAGAATGTGGTTTTAAAAATACAAGTAATATGTCATATCAAGTGGCATTACATACTGATACAGATAACTATCACTTTCACTTCTCTTTTATTGAAAAGAAGCCTAATTATGTTACTAAACAAAATAAATTATCATATAGAACTAAAGGACAATTATCACAAAGAGAAATGAATTATTTAAAAGATCAAGTCATTTTATCAGTTGAAAGAGGAAACTACTACACTAATATATTAACTAAAACAAATAAAGATATTGATTATTTAAAATCGTATTTTAATCCTAAAGATAAGAATTTTACATTGAAAAATAAGAAAGACATCTTTTTAGAAGAAAAAATAATTAGACTTGGCGATTTAGTTAGTAAATATCAGGGTTCTGACAATTACAATAAAGTTAAATATAATTCAATTAGAAATAATGAAATTAAGAAACTGACTAATGAAATAAAGGAATACTTGTTTAATGATAAGAGTTCAGATTTAAGAGTATATAAAGGTATTATTGATAAAGACCTAAAGAAGCTAAACAAATACTATGTAGAATTAAACAAATCTAATAACATTGAGAATTACCATAATAAAGACTTGCTATTTAGTAAAGAAAGATATTTAGACAATTATGTTTTAAATGCAATTATAAATTATGCTAAAGATAAAAAGCTGGATTCTTCAAAACAAAGAGATAAGATTGATGTAAATGATCTTATAAAGTCCTCTGCCTGCCTTGCATGGCGAAAACACAGTTATTCTAATAGAAAGGTAATGAGAAAAGGAATATTGAATAACTATTTTACTGGTAGCACTAATAGAGCAAAATTTCCTGCTAAGTATGAAATGGAAAATTCACTCAAAAAGATAAGCCGTGAAATGGATAAGGCAAGTGAACAATTCCACAAGTTATTTGAACAGGAAAAGGAAAAAAGAAAAAATGATGATTATAGTCTTTAAATTTTAATGTTATAATTATTTTAAGTGAGGTTATATATGAAATACAATTTTTTTATTCGTTATAATAAGGTAATCATCGCAAAAAGTGTTATTTCTATAGATGATGCATTAAAAGAAAATTTATTGAAATGTAATTATAACATGATTAAAGTAACAGTTGAAAATGATTGGGAAACAATTTATCTTGATATAGAATCATTATTCATGGTTAAATATGTTTGTGAGCAAGTAAATGAATTAAACCTAAATGACATTAAAGAAAGTAATGAATATCTGTATTTTGAAATGTTGGAATCATTATCTGAAAATAATCAATGTTTTATAGATATACCTAGCAAAAAATATTTTTTAGTAAATTTCACTGAAATTATTAGTGGAAGAAATTTAGCAGATTATAAAGTTTTCTTGATGAACTATGAAACGGATCCTATTGTATGTTTCTTTGTTTTAAGGGATATGATAGAAAATTTGAAAGTATATTTATATTTGTTAAGAGCTGAGAAAACGGAAACTATTATAAAAACTGATAAATATACAGCAGTTCAAGAGAAAGATGATGAGGATATTCTAAAAAAGAAAATCGATCAGGTAGAGGGTAAAATCAAGATGAATTTCGATTTTTCTAAAATAATAAAAAACACCCCTACAATTGAATTTTTGTCAGATGAATTTATTGAATTAGATAAAATAAATACAATGTGTAATGATTGGATTCATAAAAACGGTTATGAAAAAATAAATATTAAGTATTTTCGTAGGCTTAATAAAGAAGATCTAAAAAACAAAATGTATTATATTTTGAAAGTTTTCTTTACTGTAGTCTGTTGCTATGATGAAAAGAGCATTTCAGGTAGCGATTATTTGGATGCTCTAGAAAATAATGAAGTGCCGCCTGCTGGTTCTGAAGCTTGGATTGCACCAATTTTTCAGGAATTTATAGATAAAGCTTTCACAACTGATGAAAAAAAGAAAATTGAACAAAATTGTTGTATGGAGATCAACTAAAAATTTTAAAATCTATTGTTTGAATTAATATGAGAGGTGAAATGTTATTATGGACTTTGAAACAATATTTAATAATTTAGATAATATAGATAAAAAGAGTATTAATGCATATAGGAGTGCTAGACAATTCAAGAATATAGCTACTTATCCACTTGTTAGTATAGGTGATAAGGTGGCACCAGTTTTAGTTGCGTGTATTGTCAATAAATTGCTGTCATGCGAGTTGTTTTTGAAAAGTCTAATAATAATGAATACAAAGGAAATCCCAGAAGGACATCATTTAATAAAATTGCTGGAAGAGTCTAACATTTCAAGTATAGTAATAAACAGAATGCCTGATTTTGAGTTTGAAAAGGAATTAGAAAAAATAAATAATGCTTTTGTTAATTGGAGATACATTTATGAAAGTGATGAATCAACAATATATAATGGTTTTGTGAATACTTTGTGCGAAGTTTTAGAAGAAATTACAAGAGAGAAGATATTAGAAATTTATAAACTGAATATGCTTCAATCTTTTATATAATCCGATTAATGAATTATGAACAAGTTATTAATACATGGTTTTATTGTTTGAGATTATAACCTTTATATAAAATAAAAAGATAGTAAGTGAATTCAAATTCTTAAAGAATTAATTAAAAATTAAAGATTGCAGAATCATTGACAAAGCTCGACAACAATGATATCACATTTTATAATAGTCTTATGTTACCATATTGATTTTAAAAATTAACAGTTCTGAAATAATAAGTATAGGTAATGATGTTGTTCTGATTATATTAAAAACCAAATTATAGATAGGTTTTCAATTAGTCGTTTTTTCATCATTATTTTTTTTGTATATTCTTAATTATAAGCATATAAAGTTAAGGTCTGCATTTAAAAATCATACATGGTATAATTAAATTATAAAGTAAGGAGATGTTTATATGAGTGAACAAATAATAGACAGATTAGAAAAAACTGAGCACATTATGAAGCTTGATCATGTTAGTAAAAGTTATAAATCAAAAAACAGAATTGTAAAAGTTTTATCAGATATTAGTGTTGACTTTCATAGTCATAAATTTTATGCAATTATGGGTCATAGTGGTAGTGGTAAATCAACGCTTGTTAATATACTTGGTTTAATTGATTCGTTTGATATTGGTAAGTATGAATTGTACGGAACGAACGTCTCTAATTTTAAGGATATAGAGTTATCTAATTTAAGAATGAAAAATATTGGTTTTATATTTCAGGGATTTCATCTAAATCCAACCTTAAAAGCATATGAAAATGTTATTGTTCCCATGTTAATCAACAAAGACATTAATCCTAAAGAACGAAAAAAAAGAGCTATAGAATTATTAACTAGTGTCGGATTAAAAGAAAGAGTTGATCATTTCCCAAATGAATTATCAGGTGGCGAACAACAAAGAGTAGCAATTGCAAGAGCTCTTGCGAATAATCCAAAAATTATATTAGCTGATGAGCCTACTGGAAATTTAGATGAGAAACACGAACAAGAAATTTTTCATCAATTGAAAGAACTGTCAAATATTGGAAAATGTGTTATTGTTGTTAGTCATAGTAATGAGGTAAAAAAATATGCTGACAGAGTCTTTAAAATAGTAGATGGAACTCTTGTTGGTGATGATAGATGAATATAAAAAGTTATTTTAAGATAGCAGTTTTAAATATTTTTAGAGATAAAAAGAAAGTTTATTTTATTCTTGTTATGCTAATATGCACAATACTAGCATTAGGTGTTTTAACTTTCAAGAGCATTTTTTCTAAACATATTAGTGATAGTATAAATAAAAATATTGGTTTTAGAGTTATAGATGTTGTTCCAAAATTAGATGTTGAAGATTATGGAAAATCAGAAATAACAAAAATTAAACACATTGATGATATTTATAGTTCACAATATGGCTCTGTTTATGCAAAAAGTAGTTTTGCGAATGAAAAATTTGATGGAAGTATAGAATTAATTTATGGAGAAAAATCAGCTCTGCCAAATAATATTATTGGTGCAACATTTAAAAAAGGACAGAAAAATGTTGCCATCTGCCCTATAGATTTTTATCCTGATATTTCAATTTATGATACAAAAATAAATGAAAAAAATATTATTGATGGAAATACATTATTAGGTAAAGATTTCGCGATCAAATATTATTCCTATAGTTTTAATGGTACTAAAAAAACAATAGAAGCAGAATTTACTAAAACATTTAAAATTGTTGGTTTATACGACAGCAAAAATGTTATGAATATGGGTAATCAATGTTATGTTCCGTTTGAAGATATTAAGGAAATAACGGATAAAGGAATAATTAGTGAAATGAACACAGCTATATATGCTTTTAGTATAATCGTTGATAGTAGTCAAAATGTGAACTATGTAGTGGATAAATTAGATGAATTAGGTTTTACTGGAATAAGACTTAAGAATCAAATTGATCAAAAATTAGTTAATACAATTATAATATCGTGTGATGTCACTGTTGCTCTAGTATTATTTGCTGTTATACTTTTAGTGTCTTCATACACAAAAAAGAAGATTTTAGGTGAAGCAAAAACTATTGGTGTATTAAGAACTAGTGGTTATAAAAAATCTGCTGTTATAAATTTATATTTATTAGAGATTATAATTAGTAATATTCTCTCTTATATCATAGGTATGATAATATTTACAATTATATATTTAATATTGAAGAACTTGGTATTCAACTATCTTACTTATTTTGGAATGATGATGCCACTAAATATATTTGATTATATATATGCTTTCATAATAATTGTAGTTATTACTTCAATTATTGCAGATTATTATATAATTAAAAAAATAAATTTAAATATTGTCGATTTAATAGGAAGTGAGGAGTAATTTATGATTTTAGTAAAAGGATTTTTTCGAAAACTATCTACAAAAGTTTATCTATTAATTTTCGGCATACTATTAACTATTATTATAACCATAATGTCGTTTGCAAATTACTACACTGAAATATTAGATCAAATGTATAGAGAAAATTCTTTTATGGTTGTAATAAGTAAAACAGATTATTATAATAAATTAAGTTCTTATAAAAGTATTATAAGTATAGAGGAAGCTATATTATTCAGACCAAATAAAAATTACAAAGCAATAGTTAGTGAAGATTATGTGGTAATAAAAAATGGTACTGTAGTTGATTCAAAAGAAAATGGTGGAGCAACTAGAATGAATTGGGAAGATTTTATGATTGGCGAAGGTGCCGGAGATGATTTCCTTATAGTTTTTCCTTCCAATCGTAACAGTATTGAACTAAAAGATGATGAGGTGGCTTTATCATTAGATCCATTCACTTACTATAAAAAAGACATAGCACAAGGTATAGTTGGTGAAAAGATTGGTTTCTATTATAAAAGCAAACAATACGAATATACAATTAAAGAGTTTTATCAAACAGAAATACCAGGCATGTTGGTATCTAATCATATTTTTCAGATTATGAATGAGAATAAAGATTTATATGCCTATTTAGTTAAATTTGATAGTAAAAAATCTTCAACTTTAGTAGCGCAAAAACTTAAACAATCAAACAAAGATATTGAAGTATTAAATCGCCAAAGATATTTTGTTGAAAATGAAGGTATGAGTTCAGCAAGATTAATAGATCTGATTTATACATTAGAATTCATAAGTAAAACTATTATTTTAATTTTTGGGATTATATTTATAGTTGTAATTAAAAATGTTATAAAAGATAGTAAGAAAAATATGAATTTGGAAAAAATGCTTGGGTATAATAACAGACAAATAAAATATTATTTATCTTCAAAACTTGTTATACTGAGTGGTATTTCTTTAATTATTTCTACTCTACTTTCTGTAATAATAAATATAACGATTAATTATTATTACCAACTTCAATTAATGGTATTCAATATTATGTTGTTGAGTACCTTGTATATAAGTATTCTAATTATTACCATATTTATTTGTTTTATAACTAAAATAAAAAAATATGAAATATAATTCTAATTACTACAAATTTTTAAGATCAACATTATAATATAGATGAAATATTTATTTTTAAAGCAGTAAAACTAATGATTATTGAATTATTTAATTCAGATCATTTGTATTTACTGCTTTTAATTTTCCAAAATGGTTAAGAATCGCTAGTATGGGATTTTTAATAAATATACTGTTAGAAAGGAGGTGATTATATTGAAAAAAGTATTTTCAGCTTTATTGATGCTAACAGCATGTTTTCTTTTCGTGGTAACTGTTTCAGCTGCTACTGGAAACGGAACTATTACTTATGGTGGTACGCCTTTTGAACTTATTGAAGATACAGGAACAGATGTTTACGCAACTGTTAGAGCATCTTCTTTGCCTAATGGAAGCGTAAATGTTAATGCAATAATGCAAAAAAAGTTTCTTCTTTGGTGGACAAATCAGGCAAATGCTATAGTACCAGTTCAAACTACTAATGTAACTTACTATGCACAATTTGCAGCAAATGCTCCAGGACAAGTTAGAGCATTGTTTGACAATCTTTCATCTGGAAGATCTCTTACTGGTCGTTTCCAACTTTACTAATATAAAATTACTTTTACAAGTATAGTATTATTCTAAAATACAAAAATATAAGTAAAATTTATATTTTTGCAATTGATAGAAGCAATACTTTGTAAAATAGTTTGAAATAATGTTGATTTTTGTCAACATTATTTTTATTATTAAGAATTTCAGTAAAAGTAACTATAATTGAAACAATGAGACTAAATAAAGGAAAAACGATTAAAATAAGTTTTTATTACTAAAACTGAATTAAGATTTTAAAAACTATAATTATTTTTTTTATTAAAAACAGCATTAATCAAAGTTTGTAATTTACTGCTTTTTATGTTAAAATATATTTGTAATTGATATCTATAACTTATTGTACTTTCTTATTGTATTAAATTTCCTAATACACTACTGGTAGGTGCCAATTTAAAAACCACCCCAAAAACGGCACGAAAATACAAGAGTCATTTATTTATGGGGTTTAACTTATCTGAGAGTTAGATGCTCTCTTTTTTATTATTATATAAAAAAACTTCAATTATGAAGTTTCTTTTTTCTCTGACTTTTTGGTTAATTACTTAAAAATTAATAATACAGATCTAATTAAATTTAATAATTTTTTATTTTTTATATACTAATTGAACTTCTGGTTCGTTTTATTCTCTATTAAGATCCATTTGATATAAATCTCTATAAGAACAATATCGTTCAAAACATACGTAGTCTGGAATAAAAGACGCACATTGAAAGCCCATCCATACAGCATATTGATCTTGGAAGCTACGATTACAGATGTAAATGTCTTTCATATCTATATTGCCTCGTAAAAATTGCAATAGAGCATATTCCTCAAAAGTCCATTTTCCACACCATTCAGCTTCTTTTTGTTTTTGATAAACTAAATATCTTTTTAAATAGATCCATATTATAACTATAATCTGCAGCAAATTTTAAGACCATTTCATCACTAATAATAGAACTCATAACAATTTCCCCTTTTGGTTAATTATTATAACACATCTTTTTTAACAAAAAAATATTAAATGAAATTACCTCAAACTAACGATCCATACCAATTATGCATTTACAAAAAATCATACAACATTAATTAGTAACTTTCAAAAAATACTTCAAATGCTTTATATGCCATGTAGATATCATATTTGCTTACTACTTCATAAGGTGAATGCATTGATAAGATGGGGATACCACAATCGATTGCCTCAACTCCTTTATTAGCAAAAACAAAAGAATTGGTTGCTCCACCACCTGCATCTATCTTTCCTCCTTCACCTATTTGATATCTAATATTATTTTCTTCTAATATTTTTCTAATAAAAGCAATATATTCCGGATTAGCATCCGAACAATTATCCTTGCCATTATAACCTGAATACTTATTAATAGTTATACCCTTACCTAGAAAAAAGGCATTGTTTTTTTCAAACAAAAACTCATAAATAGGATCCATAGCTATATCAACATCTGCATTTATTAAGCGTGAATTACAAAAAAAATTATTTAATAAAAGCCCTTGATCTCCTTTTAATTTATGATAAACATCACTAATAAACAAATCAAAAATTTTAGAATTAATACTTGTATTACCTAAACTACCTATTTCCTCTTTATCTGTAATGATATAAACTGCTGTTCTTTTTACCTCTTTAATTTTCATTATAGCTTCAGCAGCAACAAAAACTAAAGATCTATCATCTTGTCCATATCCTCCAATCATACTTTTATCAAGACCAACTTCGCGACATTTGAGCGCAGGAACAACTTCTATTTCTGAACTTGTAAAGTCTATTTCTGAAATATTATATTTTTCTTTTAGAATATTTAAAACATTTGATTTTATCCCGTCTTTTTTTTGTCCTTTTAATGGTATATTTCCAACTAATAAATTTAATGCTTCACCTGTAATTCCATCCTTCATTTTACCTTCCATTTGTTCATCAGCTAGATGTGGTAATAAATCTGTTATTACCATCACAGGATCCCCTTCTTGATCACCAACAACTATATTTATCTTTTCACCTGTTGTCTTAGCAATAACACCGTGAATAGCTAAAGGTATAGTTGTCCATTGATACTTTTTAATGCTACCATAATAATGTGTTTTAAAATAAGCAAGGCCATCATGTTCATATAAAGGATTAGGTTTTAAATCTAAACGTGGCGAATCCGAATGAGTAACTATAATATTAAGACCATCATTAAGATCTTGATCACCAATAACAGCTAAAAATATATTTTTTTCTTTATTAACATAATAAACTTTATCACCTGCTTTTAATTGTTGAAAAGTACTTAATTCTTTAAAGCCATTTTTTTCTGCCATATCTTTAACATTAGTAATTATTTCTCTTTCTGTTTTAGAATTATTTAAGAATTTAATATACTTTTGTGACAACTCATTTATTTTATCATTTAAAACTGGGATGTCCATATCATTAAAATTCATTTTACCTCCTTTGTCTAATGTTATTATGCGAAACTTTTTATGTTATACTCGATAATATTAGTAAGAAATAAAGAATATTGAAAGATCATGTAAAAACTTTAAAATGTATATTTAAATATCTAAAAAGGATGATTGGTTTTATAATCTTGCTACAAATAAAAAGGTTTAATATGACATTAAACCTTTTTTATTTTCAACCATGTATCAACAAAATGAGAGAGAAAAATAAGGATTCCAACAACTAGTCACAGTACTTGTCTTTTTTATCCGGGTGGTGAATTTAAAGACTTTCGTTTTATCATCTTATAATTTTGTTTGGGAATTGTCTAGCTAAACCATCTAGGAACATATCTGACATCATAAGAGCTTGCGCTTCTATTTTATCAAATAATCTTATTGCTTCCTCATACTTATTAGTGAGTATAGCTACTGCTTCATCTTTAGTAAGTGCTAGATGGTTATAAAACATATTTCTTATTTCCGTTTCATTAAAGTAAGGATTGATGCTACTCATAAATCTTGCTATATCATCAGCATTTCTATGCCACTTATCATCAATCATCTTAACAGCATTATTATCTCCTTTTTTTGCAGCCACAACTAGATCAGCAGCTATTGTTAAGTGATCCCTCATTAGGTTTGCAAATTGTTTTGCAACACTTTGATCATAAAAATGAGCAAACAGATTACCAAAGTCATCAGCATTTCTAAGTAAACGATTAGTAACAAGTGCAGTATCAGGAGCATTACTAGCCAAAGCCATAATTGTTAGTTTTGTCCAAACTATATGTTCTTCCCAAAGCCTACGAAATTCATTGTTTAAATTTATAAAAGTAATATTTTTCATTGGTTTTCCATGTCTTAAATAACTGTCAATTTGATATTGACGGAACAAGTTAGGATAGTCAGAGTAATAAAAATTATCGTCTGTTATAACTTGATTACCATATAATTGCTCGAAACAACAAGGTACACCATGACGATAGCAACAACAACCATCATTGTTCATAAAAATCCTCCTATTATTTTTTCAATTATATGATATGCAACTAAATAGGTTATGTTAATTAATTAATTATAGGATTATTTTATGAAAAACAATTTGCGATGTTATCCAAAACAGTCAGTCTAACTTGAATCCTACTACCTCTACCATAATGAGATAAAAATTTCCAACTTTTATTCTCTTTTTATGTTATACTTTAACCGAGGTGATCTTATGTTGGAAGAAAGTAAAAAGTATTTAGGAAAAGTTGTAAAAGTAATTATTGATAGACCTTTAGCTACCACTCATCCAAAACATGGGTTTGTATATATGTTAAATTACGGATATATTCCTAATACTATTAGTGGAGATGGCGAAGAATTAGATGCATATGTAATTGGAGTTTTTGAACCGAAAGAAGAATTTGAAGGTGAAGTGATTGCCGTAATTCATAGGACTAATGATAATGACGATAAATTAGTTGTTGTTCCTAAAAATAAAAACTATACAGATGATCAAATAAGAGCTTTAACAGAATTTCAAGAACAATTTTTTGAATCAGTAATAATAAGATAAACATCCTTATTCAAAGTTTAAACTTGGTATAAAAGTACCAGGTTTTTATATTATAAAAGGTAATCAAATCTTTAATGTCAAACTATTTAAGTATTTATCCTTAATATTTTGTTTATACTAATTTTAGGTGATAATAATGAATTCAATATGGATGAGGGATTATGTAGATAAAGGATTGCCTAGTATAGACAAAAACATTGATACTCCTGTTTTAATAATTGGTGGCGGTATAGCTGGTCTAATGTGTGCTTATAATTTTATGAAGAATAATATAAAATTTGTTTTAGTAGATGGTAAAAAGTTAGCGTGTGGAGTAAGCGCTAACACTACAGCTCAAATTAGTGTTGCACACGATTCTATATATGATGAAATAAATAAAAAACATGGTAAAGAAAAAGCTATAGCATATTTAAAGTCACAAGCAGAAGGATTAAATTTGATAAAAGAAATTATTAAAACAGAAAATATAAATTGTGATTATAAAGAAGAAAGTACTATATTATGTGCTGATGAAGAGAAAAACATTAAAACTTTAGAAAAGCAATATCAATTGCTTAAAGATTTTTATAATGTTGAATTAATCTCTTCTAAAAAGGATTTTATAACTTTCAAACAAGGACTTGAATTCAAAAATCAGTTTATATTTAATCCTATGAAATATATGATGAATATTATAGACATTTTAATAAAAAATAATATTCCGTTATATGAGAATTCAAAAGTAACTAATATAAACAAAAAGGAAAACGGTTATGAGGTAGTAATAAATAACAAACATATAATAAATACTGATAAAATTGTTATGACTTGCCATTATCCCTTTCTAAATCCTGATAATTTATATTTTGCTAAAATATATCAAAGCAAATCATATGCTATAGCATTTAAAACAAACTTAAAATTGAAGGCTAACTACATATCATTTGATGCTCCTTATTACTATATTAGAACTTATGATGATTCTACTTTAATATTAGGTGGGAGTGATCACTTTACTGGAATAGACATCGATATAAATGAACGCTATGAAATGCTTAAAAATAAAATATATGATATAGATAAAAATGCTAAAATTGAATATCAATGGTTCACCGAAGATTGTATGCCCATTGATTCACTCCCCTTTGTTGGTAGATATTCCAAAAAAAATCCTGACATAATTTTAGTCACTGGTTTCCAAAAATGGGGTTTTACTAATAGTCATGCTGCTGCTAAAAATGTAACTAATATGCTTCTTAATAACGAGTATAATGATTTGTATAGAACTGATAGAAATACATTACTTAAAGATTTAAAATCTACATTTAGAATGATAGGTCACAGTATAGATGGCTTAGTAATTAGTAAATTGTTAGTGAAAAAATATGATTTAGATAAAATAGCGATTGATAGTGGAAAAGTTATTAAATATAAAAATAAGAATGTATTAGTATATAGGGAAAGCAAGGACAAATATATATTTTTAGAAAACAAATGTACCCATATGGGCTGTTCCTTAATTTGGAATGATGCAGATAAAGTATGGGAATCAAAATGCCATGGTTCGATCTTTGATAAATATGGTCATGTTATTTATGGACCAGCAATAAAAGATTTAAGAAGAATTAACTTAGAATAGTCAAATATGTATTTTTAACGTTTTTAAAAAATAAGAACTAAACATTTTATATAGATACCAATAAAAAAACAACAATTACATGAATTGTTGTTTTTATTACCTACATTATCTTGTTTTTTCTTTTTCTTCAACACCAATATTTAAAGCTTCTAAACGTTGTTGATACATTTCAGCTGCTTCTGGACCTTTAGTAATCATAATAACTTTCTTAATATCTTTTGTTATGTAATTCATAATAGTTAAAATATCAGGATCTTGTGTTTCTAATTCTGATACCCTAAGTAATAAACCATCTACTTCTGGAACATTATCAAAAATATAATAAGGATTAGTCGCTTTCGTTTCCCAAATATAAGAGTTTATCCCTACAATGTGTCTATAAAATTGTTGTTCTTCTGGAGTACGAATAGGGTTTTCAATTAAGTCTTTTGCCTTTACAATTTCTGATTGTAACATTGACATAATTTTTATTATTTCTGGGTTTTCCGTATTTAAATTATTCATTTGTTGTAATAATTGGTTAAATTCTGCAAAGTTGTCATAGAACCATCCTGGTTCCCTTGCTTTAAGTCCTAGAACATAACCTTCAATTCCTATTAAATGGTTTAAAAACTTTCTTTCTTCAACAGTCATAATTTCCCTCCTTTTAACCTTTCAATTGTGTTATATCATAGTTTTTTCAAAATTAATTATGAGTTAAAATCCAATTTACATATTATTGTCAACATAAAGAAAAAGGTTACAATTTGTTAATTATTTCTCTGTTTTATGATATCCTTATGGTAGAAAGAAGGTTATAGTTTGAAAAAAATATTATCAAATATTATATTTACCGTAGTGATGTGTGTGTTTGGTTATTTGGTTATTGCTAACATACAACATGTTTTATATCTTAATAAATATGATACTTTTGATTTTAACAGTAAGAGTATGACTGACATAAAAACTAATATAAAAACATTAGAGGAAAATATTGATAAAATATCAAAATTAGATACTACCGTTTTTGATGAAGAAGAATTAAATAAAATTAAGGATTCTTTTGATACATCATTAAAAAATATAAAATCAAACAAATTATTAACTTATGAAGGAGTGCAAAAATTTTATTTAAGAGACTTGCTAATAATCGATTTAAGCAATCAATTTTCACCTGCTGGAAAAATCCCAGTGTTAGAAACGCTTGCAAAATATGACCCGTCTATAAATGATTTTTTGGAAGTTTACAAATATGAATTTTTAAGTAATGCCTACAACAGCGAAGCAAATTATATAGAAGTAAGGTATGCTTACAAATATAATACACTGGATTTCTTTAATGCTATTATGATGGAACCAACGAATACCAGAATACGCTCAAGAGTATACAAATTAAGTTATTTTGTAATTAGAGAAAACTATCTGGCTAATCTTGTATTAAAGATAGGTGGTGGTAACAATGAATAAAATATTTAGAATAATAAGTAATACCCTTTTCTTTATAAACACAATTATATTATTCAGCTCATATACTCATATATTCAATTTTAGTTTTGTCAAAATAACAACTTGTTCCATTATAGTTCTAATTCTTTTAATTATAAATATTGTTCAAATAAAACAAAAAAATAAGATTATTTTTGATAAAAAATATAACACTTTGTTTTTGTTAGTTAATATAATTGTATTAGTAATCTTTTTAAGAGAAAAATTTGATCAAAGTATTCCTCTTGGATCTGCCAATAATGTCATTATATTCGATTACAATACTAGTGGACTTTTTATCGATTATAATGCTATATATATTACTATAATGTATGCAGGGTTGTTACTTTATAATTTGTTAAACAAAGAAAAGAAGCATAAATAAGCACTAACTACTAGTGCTTATTTTATCTCTTGCGCTTTCCTTTTTATGGTATAATATAGTCATTTATGGGAGCCATTATGAAAGAGAAAAAAATATTATTTTTAAAGAAAAGTAGACTTGCCCTTTATTTTGTATTATTATTTTTGTCCTTATCACCTAGTAATCAAATTGATGCTAAAGTATCTATACAAAACATTAAAAATATGACTGATGAAGAAGATGAAATCAAAAAACTTAAATTGATTGCTGTAGGAGATAATTTAATACATAGTAGTGTTTATAAAAATGGCAAAAAAAATGGTATTTATAACTTCGATTCGTTCTTTGAAAACGTCAAAGATGAATTAGAATGGGCAGATATAAAAGTAATTAATCAAGAAACAATTTTAGTTAAAAATGAAAATGACTATAGTGGTTATCCTAGATTTGGAAGTCCATATGAGATAGGAGATGCTATTGCAAAAGCAGGATTTAATGTAGTATTACATGCCACTAATCATTCATATGATAAAGGTTTAAAGGGCTTGAAAGAAACATTTTCTTTTTGGGATCAATACAAAGATCAAGTTACTGTTTTAGGTATTCATAAAGATAATGAAGATTATAACAAGATTAAGATAATTGAAGTAAATGGTATAAAAGTTGCTTTATTAAATTATACATACGGTTTAAATGGTCTTTCTCTTCCTAAAGACAAACAATATCTAGTCGATACATTATATGATAAAGATAAAGTAATTAAAGATATAACTAAAGCTGAAAAATTAGGAGATATAACAATAGTCTTTCCTCATTGGGGACAAGAATATGTATACGATGAGAATAAATATCAAAAGGATTATGCCTATGCTATGGCTGAAGCGGGAGCTGATTTGATAATTGGAACTCATCCACATGTCTTACAACCTTTAAAATATATTGAAACAAAAGATCAAAGAACAGTTCCTGTATACTATAGTTTAGGTAACTTTATTTCAGCTCAAAATAAAGATCCAAGAATGTTAGGTGGCATGGCTAAAGTAATAATAACTGATAATAATGGCCAAATCACATTAGACTGTAAAATAGAACCTATTGTTACACATTTTGAACCTAAAAAACCTTATACTGCATATATGTTAAAAGATTATACTGACGATTTAGGTACAAAACATAAACAGGGCTTAACATTAGATTATTTGTATAATTTATACAATGACATCGTGGAAGATAAAGATAAATTAGAACAAAACGTTTATAAAAAACGTGTGAATAAACCAAAATTTAGAAAACCTTATAAGTGGACAGTTTAATGTCCACTTTTTTATGACATTAGTTCTTACTCTTCTCTTCTTTTTTCGCTCCCCTTCTCTTCAATAATAAAAAGAGGGGAGCCCTCTTCATTAACATACACCAAATCCACAAACTATAATTACAAGGAGAATAAATAGAACTAACACTACAGCACTAGATGAATGAAAACCACCATAACCAAACATATTATCACCTCCTACCATTGCTACACTATATCTTATGAAAGATTAATTTTTTTGAGTGTGATGATGACTAACTTTATTATAAAATATGTTATATGCATATATTTTGTGATATAATGGCAATAGTTTGCTAATGAGGAGGTAATTATGGCAGTATCTAAAGAAGATTTAGATTTTGAGAAAAAGTATTTAAAAAACTGCTTAGATGACATCAAACAACAAATAAATGAATTAGGTAAAAATTTAGAAATTGAAAGTAAAGATCTTAAAGAAACAAGAAAATTTATATGGGAAAACAAAGGATCTATGGATCCAGTTGAAATAAGAAGTAATTTACTATCATCAGAACTTGAGTATTATGCATTTGAAAGACATGCTAATTATTTAAAAAAATTGTATCGTGTTAAAGAAAGTCCTTATTTCGGAAGAATTGATTTTGTTGAAGATGAAAACAATATAAATCATACAATCTATATCGGCATAACTCATCTAGCAAAAGACAATAATAACCTCATATATGATTGGCGCGCTCCTATTTCTAGTTTGTTTTATGATTACGAAGGAGGAAAGGCATCATACATTGCACCAGAAGGAAAAATAAGTGGTTTGCTAACTAAAAAAAGACAATACAAAATTAAAAATGAAAAATTGGTACATATCTTTGATAACAACATTAATGTTACAGATGAATTTCTACAAGAAATTCTTTCAAACACTTCAAATGATAAGATGAAAAACATTGTTAATACCATTCAAAAAGAGCAGAATGAAGTAATTAGAAACACAGATAGTAAAAACTTAATTGTTCAAGGTATAGCTGGATCTGGTAAAACTTCTGTCGCTCTTCACCGTATAGCTTTCCTTTTATACAAATTAGAAAATATAAATTCAAACAATATCTTAATTTTTTCACCTAACAATATATTTTCAGAATACATATCAAATGTCTTACCTGAGTTAGGAGAGACTAATGCACTTGATACAACATTTAGTGATTTCGCTAAAAAGTACATTACTAAATATAATAAGATTGAAAGTTTCTCTTCTTTTATTGAAAGATATTATACAAATTCAAATGTTAACAAAAATTTAACAACATTCAAAATGTCGGACGAAATGATTGATATTATTGATCAATATGTAGAAGACCTATTAAATAATGTCACATTCACAAATGATATAGAAATTGAAATTAGCACTTATGAAAAGGAATATTTAAATCAATTGTTTCATGATCGATATGCAAAAGTAACTTTGTTTGAGAGAATAGAACTTATCGCTGAGCATATTTGTAATAGAGAAAACAAAAGAATCAGTAAGGTTGGTAAAACTATTCAAAATATTCTTTGGAAGAACTTAAACGTTTCAAAAGACATCAAAGTTTTATTTAAAAACTTATTTAAATCAGATGCCTTTATTAAAAAATATAATGAAACATTAAGTGATAATGAAATAAATAAATTTATCAATCAAAAAACCCTGTTTTATGAAGACTCACTCTTATTAATATATTTACAAGGTAAATTACAAAGTTTTCCATATAGCTCTGTTATCAAGCAAGTAGTAATTGATGAAGCGCAGGACTACAGTAAATTACAGTACATTATTTTGAAAAAAATATTTCCATATGCTTCATATACTGTTTTAGGTGATATCAATCAAAATATTAATCCATATTATAAATATAATTCACTATATGATTTAAAAGATATCTTAGGAGATACCAAATACGTAGAATTAAACAAAACATATCGTTCTTCTCCTGAAATCATTGAATATACTAATAAAATCATGGGACTCAAACATGCTGTAAGCATAAGACATAGTAATAACTTTCCTGTCATATGTGAAAACCCTGTTGATTTATATGCTCAATTGAAAGATGATATTAAAGAAGGTCAAAAGCATCATAAAAAGATTGCCATAGTAACTAAAAATAATGAAGAAGCTAAAATGTTGTATGATATGCTTAAAAATGATTTTGAAGACATTAATTATTTATCAGAATATAGTGAAAACTTTAATCATAATTTAGTTATCATACCTTCATATTTATCAAAAGGATTAGAATTTGATTTAGTTATTGTTTATACTGATAAGGACAACAAATATAAAAACAATGAAAAAAATTTATATTATGTTGTAACAACTAGAGCTCAACACCAGTTAAAAATTTATAATCAAATATAAAACCAAAGCATATGCTTTGGTTTTTATTTAAAATACTCATTATACCATGTTAAAAAGGTATATATTGTCCATATCTTTCGACTATTGTCTTTCTTATTGTTTATGTGGTCATCTAATAATTTTAAAGTTTCTCGTGTGTTGAAAAATTTGTTTCCTCTTAAAAAAGACTTCTTTATTAGATTATATGTATCTTCTTCTTTAATCCATTCTCTAATAGGTACTGGAAAACCAAGCTTCTTTTTATTCGCTACCTCATCATTTATTAGTTCATTAGCAACTAAACGATATGCATATTTAGTAGTTTTATTAGTAACCTTATATTTAGTGGGCATTCTTCTTCCTAAATTTATTACATTTTTATCTAAAAATGGCAATCTAACTTCTAGCGAATTGGCCATACTCATTTTATCAGCTTTAAGTAAAATATCATCTACTAACCAAAAATTAAAGTCAATATATTGCATTTTGGTTACATCATCTAAATTTTTCGCTTTATCATAATATGGTTTAGTTATTTCTTTATAATCTTTTGCTCTTGTCTTAAAATTCAATAGTTTTTTTCGTTCTTTAGTATCAAAAATGAAAGCGTTACCCACATATCTTTCTTCTAATTTTCTTCCTCTTCTTACAATAAAATTTATCCCCCTTACTTTTGGTAAGCAAGATGCAACTTTACTAATAAAACGTCTTATGAAGAAAGGTATCTTATTATACCAAGATATAGAAAGAGGTTCTTGATAAATGTTATAGCCACCAAATATTTCATCTGCCCCTTCACCTGAAAAACAAACTTTAACATGTTTTGATGCAATGTTAGCAGCAAAATATAAGGCAATAGCAGCTGGATCAGCTAATGGTTCATCCATATAATATTGAATTGTAGGAAACTTTTTAAAATACTCTTCTTTCGAGATTATTTTGTTTACGTTCTCTATTTTGTTTTCTGAAGAAAAATCCTTGGCATAATCAATTTCACTATATTTTTTGTTTTCAAAACCAACGGTAAAGCTTTTTTTAACTTTACTTGCTTTTATTAAGTATGAAGAATCAACGCCACTAGATAAAAAACCACCTGTTTTAACCTTACTTGTTTTATGCGCTTTAATCGAATTTGCTAACACTTTATTAATTTCATTTTTCCAATAATCAAGTGTTTGATTATCATCAATATCAAATGAAAATTCATAGTATTTTTTTATTTCTATTTCTTTTCCTTTATAAATCAAATAATGTCCTGGTGGTAATTTAAAGACATTTTTAAAAAATGTTTCTGGTCCTTTTGAATATTGAAAAGTTAAATAATTTTCTAATGCCCTTTTATTTAACTCCTTTCTGAATTCAGGATGTGGTAAAAAGGCTTTAATTTCTGAAGCAAACATGAATGTTTTATTCATCAAAGTATAGTATAAAGGCTTTATCCCATAAAAATCTCTTGCTCCAAACACTTCCTTTTTGTTTGAATCATAGATTACAAAAGCAAACATTCCTCTCAATTTATTAAGTATATCAACACCATATTCTTCATAACCATGTAATACAACTTCAACATCAGAATCGGTGTTAAAAGTATGACCTTTCTTTATCAATTGCTTTCTTAAATCTTTGTAATTATATATTCTTCCATCGAATGTAATGATAAGTGTTTTATCTTCGTTATACATTGGCTGATTATCATTAGATAGATCATTGATTTTAAGCAAACGAAAACCTAAGGCAATATCATCATCAACATGATACCCTTCTGAATCTGGTCCTCGATGTTTTATTTTATTACTCATCTTTTTAATAATTGTTTTTTTGTTTTTCTTATTTGAAATAAATCCTACAAATCCACACATTTTTAAACCTCTTGTTTCTTTTCAATATATTTTTTTACATGTTCTCTATCATCATGAAACATTTTTTCTTTACCAATGATTTGATAATTTTCATGTCCTTTTCCTAATATTAATAAGATGTCTTCTCCATCTAACATATCGACACCTTTTTCAATAGCTCTTTTTCTATCATGAATTATCTCATAATTATCAGTTTTTAAACCACTAACAATATCATTCATAATTTGTTTTTCATCTTCTGTTCTAGGATTATCATTAGTAAAAATAACATAATCACTTAATTCTGTAGCGATAGCTCCCATTATCGGTCTTTTCATTCTATCACGGTCACCGCCACACCCAACAATGGTAATAATACGATCCTTTTTGTAACTATTGACACCATTTAAAACATTAGATACAGCATCTGGTGTATGAGCATAATCGACAAAGATCATTGAATTTTTATATTTTATACCATCCATTCTTCCAGGAGGAGAAGTTATAAAATCATTCTTTTTTGTAATCTCTTCAATACTATAACCCATTTTATTAGCAATTATTAAACAGACTAAATAATTGTATATGTTATATTTACCTACTAACTTAGTCGTTATATGAAACGTTTGATCATTTACTTTTAAATCAAATGTCGTTTTATTTATTTCTAGTTTATAATCTAATATTTTATAATCCGATTCATTACTAAATCCATATATGACATTCTCATTATCTAAAAGAAAATGTTTATAATTATCATCATCACCATTAACTAAAACAAGTCCATTCTTCTTAACTTTTTTAAACAGTTTTTGTTTTGCTTTCATATAGTTATTAAGCGTCTTATGATAATCTAAATGATCTTGTGTTAAATTAGTAAAAACAGCATAATCATATGTTATTCCTTCTACTCTTCCATAAGAAAGAGCATGACTACTAACTTCCATTACTATTACTTCAACGTTTTTTTCTTTACATCTTAAAAACATCTCATACAAATCTAGTATTTCAGGCGTTGTATTTTGAAGCGTTTCTATCTCATCTTCAATGTAAAAGCCTATCGTTCCTATGTACGCTGTTTTTTTACCTAATAAATTTAATAATTTATATATAAGATAACAACTTGTGGTTTTCCCATTAGTTCCTGTAATTCCTATAAAAGTGATGTCTTTTAAAACATCACTATACTTTTCTTTCAAATACTTTGTTAAATATTCTCTTGTGTCCTTAACTATAAGGGTCGGAACTTCATATTGACCTGTCTCAGCAACAATCATACTTGCTCCATTTTCAATAGCTTGTTTGATATAAGAATGTCCATCACTATTAACACCACGCATGGCGACAAAGGTATCACCTTTAACAACTTTTCTCGAGTCTACTTTTATATTCATCATATCGACTCTCCTCTCATAACAAAACTGCCTAATACTAATATTAATTATAACATTGAGACTACTTGTTGTAAATAAAGCTTTTTAAAAATAAAAAAACACCTGAAGGTGCAATCTTTTTGGGATGCTAGTTAGATAGGGGGGTTACAAAAATTGTAATGAGATTAATTTGATTTCAAATTAGGGATAACTAGAATTTCCTTGGTTATAGAATTTCGATTAGTTGGTTTAAATATAGTAAAATCTCCCAAATAAATAAAAATCATTTTCTTTTAATAATACAATATATTCTTGCCCTAATTCTAAATTTTGATGATTATCAAATTCATAATAAATATATAATTCATCAAGTTCTTCTTCGGATATTTTATTAAGTCCCATTTTTTGTATTCTCTCTTCTGTTGTACTTCCACAACTGCTTTATTGTAACATATCCTCCACTTTGACTTATATCGATTATTTCAGGAACAAAATTGCCTTTTAACACTTCAAGAACTTGAACCTTTATCAAAGATATTGGAAAAGGATTATCATTCTCAAATATTCTAACTCTTAATATATAGTCAGATTCATTAACAACATAATCAACCATGTAAATATTATAATACTACAAAGATTATTGATGTACAATCATAACAATTGGCATGTCATATGTAGTGATTGTTTTTTCAAAAGGAGAATAATCTAATAGTAGATAAGATAAAGGAGGAATTGTTATGTTTCCTTGTTCATATCCTTTTCCTGGAGCTTGTTGGCCTGGCTTTGGTGGCTGGGGAGGTTTCGGCGGCTGGGGCGGATTTGGTGGCTGCGGCAGTGGTTGGGGATGGGCTATCGCAATTATAATTGTATTGTTTTTAATTTTTGCAATAGCACGTCCACATTATAGAAAAGGGTTTTAACAGAAAATCACAATAGTGATTTTTTGTTTTATAAATAAAATCTTCTAGCTAATACTATTAGGGGTGATAAAATGAAAATATTGATTACAGGAGCTAGAAGTGGTATTGGATATGCTGCTGCATTAGAACTATTAAAAAGAAGACATTTTGTTTATCTATCAGTTGAAAGTAATGAGCATTTACATGCGTTAGAAAAAAAGAAGAGTTAAAAGGTGAAAATGTTGAACTCTTAAAACTTGATATAACAAATCAAGAGGATAGAGAAAAAGTAAGTAATTTAGATATAGATGTGTTAATCAACAATGCTGCTATTGGTATAGGTGGATCTATAGTAGAAGCTAAAATGGAAAGAATTAGAGAAAATTTTGAAGTAAACTTCTTTGGAACTATTGCATTGACACAAATATTTTTACGAAAAATGATACAAAAAAATAGCGGGCGAATAATAATGATTTCATCTATGGCTGGTGATTTAGCTTTTCCTTGGCTTGGTATATATTCATCTACTAAAGCAGCTTTGAACTGTCTTACAACATCATTATATAAAGAGTTAAAAAGTGTTGATTCAAATGTAAAAGTAATAATTATTGAGCCTGGATTATATAGAACTGGTTTTAACGAAGTTATGATGGACAATAAATATGATGATGAAGATTCTATGTTTAAAGAATATCGAAAAAAGATATATGATAATAAACAATTAAAAATCAATTTTCTTAGTAGTAATAATTTAAAAAGTATTGTAGACCAAATTGTAAAAGCGGTCGAAGATGAAAATCCTCGTTTTAAATACAAAGCTCCTTTTATTCATCAAGTGCTAAAAAAAAGCTATGTTATAGTTAAGAATTAAAGACACCTCTGGTGTCTTCTTTATTCTAATAAACTAGCAATTTGAAAATTATGTCTATGACCATCACTAACTGTTGTTGTACCTGCCACTAAATGTATATGTCTATTGTTTGCAATTGGTATTTGAAGACCACTCCTTACACTAATTTGATGAATGTGTCCATCATCATAACTTGTATTACTAACTACCTCATGTATATGTCCTCCTGGTACAGCTATCGCTTTACTATCTATTGCTGCAATACGATGATTATGATTATCATTGATAAAAGTACTTCCTAACAATTCATGAGTATGATTAGGTGCAAATTGATTAGGTCCAACATAATGATTATTGTTCATTTTATCCCCTTCTCGCTATTACATAGTATTCTATAATGAACAATAATGTTTATTAAATTTTTATATTAAATAAGGAGTATTACTAACAACTTCATTTTTTGTTCTATCAAAACGAAGAGGTGTCACTATCATTCCTAATGTGTCTGCATTATAATAACCTATTATTCTTTGAATGGCTTGTAAATTATAAGTTCCATTACTAAATATTGGACGAAGTTCAATTATAGGAGACACCATCCCTTTCATTGAATTTATTAATTTACCATCAGAATTATATAAATTTTTTAAATAATCCCCTCTATTACTTATATTTATATTTTGTTTAAAGTCAGAAAACAACCCTTTCACTTCCACAATATAATTATCTTTATAATTAACATCATATTGATGTTCACTGTTAAATTGTTCAAAATCAAACACTCTATTTGCTTCATTATCAACAAATGAATATATGTAAAAATAACTTTCTCTTCCAGTATTACCAGATTCTATAGATATAAATATGTCATCAATACCATCTTTTGTAAAATCACCTACAAAAAGTTTTGGGTTATATCCTTTATTAACTTTTAAATTGATATGATATGTTTTTCCATTCTCAACATCAACCCTTATGTTACTAGCTACAATTCCTGTTGTTTCCCTTCTGCCTGTTAAATAAATATTTTCAGCAACTCCATCTCCATTTACATCAGCTCTTTTAGTATCAAAGATAATAATATTATTTGATACATCATTCTGTCTATAATTTAGTATGTGTTCCATTTTAACACTTCCTAACTTATCATATTATATGATAAATCAGCCTTTAGAAATGACTCTTTTATTAACACCACTTATAATATAATTTTTAATGTATGGAATAGATATAAAGAAGCCACCAATAATAGCTGTTATTATATCTAGCATTGTGTCTGTATTACCTTTCTGGGCATTTTTGTTAAAAATTAAATCAAAGAAAAACTCAACTATTTCCCAGGTTGTTGCTACAGCAATATTGATAACTGTTATCAATAAGAAAAATTCCCTCTTATTAATCTTTGTTTTATACAATCTCTCAAGTAAAATAATGGAAATAACAGTTACAAACATACCAGACGTAAAATGAATTAATTTATCATAAAACATAACCTTACTATAAAAATCACCTATAGCACCAAAAATACCACTTCCTAAAATAAATAATAAATAGCTTAATTTTAATGTTTCATCTATTCTTGTTTTAATTATTTTTTCTAAAACAAACACAAACAACGGCAATAATATCATTAACATACTACTTATCATCATAAAAACATCGTTTTTTGTTAAATATAATATTGCATAACTAATACAAATTACAATTGATAATATAGTAATAGCAATATTTAATTTTAATAGAGGTGTTGCTTTGCTTTTTTTCATTTTGATACTCCTTATTTACAATGTATTTATATTATATAATATTTTATTTTTATTATTAAAATTATTGAAAAAAGGGAGTTAAACTCCCTTTTTTATTAGCACCAACCTATTACAATTACTAAAAGGATGAATAAAACTAATACAAAAGCACTTCCATAACCGCCTACACCAGTAGTCATAATTACCCCTCCTTTATTATTGGTACACTATAGTGTATTAATAAAAGTAAAAAATTGTTATAATACTAATCTTAATTTAATAACATTATTTAAAAAAGAATGTCTTGTATATCATAAAAGTAATTACACAAACTAATAATGTATGCTTGCAGTACGGAGGTGTTCGTCATATGAGCAGTAGAAAAAGAAGTATAATGAGCGAAAATCTTAAACAAGAAATTGCAAACGAATTAGGTGTTTATAACATCGTAAAAAATGAAGGCTGGGGAACTGTCCCGTCAAGAACTTGTGGTAACATGGTTACCAAAGCTATTGAAATAGCTAACAGAAAATTTCAATAAGGTAGATGCAAGCATACAAAAAAAACAGGGATTAAATCCCTGTTTATTTTTCTTATCATAATATTTATTTATTTATCACAAATAAATAAATAGCTGCTAAAAATTCTTTTGGAAACAACAGTGTTATATTCGATAATTCTTTACTTGACTTAACTTTATTATAAGTTTCTATTTCATCATATATATATTTTATCATGTTTCTTTCTTTTATTAGTCCTTTGATATTTCCTGATTTAATTTTTTGTTTAATCGTTTTTTTATCAACAGGTTCCATCTTAGATATTTTGTCGCTAAGTATTTTATTAAATTTATCAATATCGTATATTAAAGAATCATTAAGTTCAAAAGATTTACCTAAAAAATCAATGATCTTAGTTAAATTATCGATACTTATTTCCTTTTTATAAGTTGCCTTTAAAACTTTTCCTATTGCAGAACTTTTTTTGTTATCCATCAACCTATTTAATTCTTTTTCCAATTTAGTTTTATACCTTTTGTAATTTTTAGTTAGGTTGCCATGCTTAAAAGTAAACTTATCACCATCTAATTTATTAAATGTTTTCATTGTATCATTATATCCTAATCGTATTCCTCTTCTAGCAGCATGTTTATGAAACACTAAAAAGAAAACTAATTTATTTCTTGGTTTAATATATGTTACCTTAATGTTTTTTTCTTTCAATTTTCTTTTAAATCCAAGTGATTTTAAATCAACAGCAATTATCTCGTCAGCTCCCATTTCAACTGCTAAATTCATTGGCAGATTGTCATAGTAAGCTCCATCTATATAATGTTCCCCATCTATATTTTTCTTTTTAAAAGCAGGAAAGCAAGTAGCAGAAGCCATTAAGTAATCTCTTAATTTTCCTTTAGGGACATCTTTCTTAGTAAGTTTTATTGGCTTTAAAGTAGTCAAATTAAAGGTAGTGAGTCCGAAATCTATTTTTGAATTTCTAAGTTTATCCTCATCTAATATTTTATCAATAGTTTCTTCTAGACATGAGCATTCTAACCCACGATCCTCAACAATTGCCTTAAAACACTTTTTACATATTTCCTTATTACTTTCTTTTGAACTAATTTTATGTATATTTTTTCCTCTAAAAACACTATCAGATTTAATGTTATACCAAAACCATAGACCTTTAAAATAAGTGTTTTGAGTCATTAAGGCTCCATTTAATGCACCAACTGATGAGCCAGTAACAATATGGTATTTAATATTTAATTTTCGTAGCGCTTTCCAAACCCCCATTTGATAAGCACCTCGTGCGCCACCACCTGATAAAACTATTGCTCTTTTCATCCTACCATTCCTTTATAATATTAAACTATTTTATTAAATTGCTTAATCCCCCATGTATTCAGTAGATAGTGTTCCACAAAATTTATCAACGATAACAAAATAATGATAAAAATAAGTAAAATGTTAAAACTTATAAGTTTATCAACTAACGGATAAAATAAAACACTTATCATTATAAAAGCAATTGGAAATAGTACACTGATTATTGCACTTGCACTTCTTTTTACTATTACTACATCACTAACAGCATCCATCTTAGGAAATTTTAAATTAACTAATAAACCGAATTGGGCTGATGCAAAAGAAGATAAGGTTGCTATTAAACTTAAGATTAGTAATTCAACTAAAGTTAATCCAATGGTAAAGTATAATACTATTAAAGAAATATATATATAAGGTAATAACAAACTTATATTAAGTAATAATTTACCTTTAAATATTTGCTCTACTCTAACAGGAATAGTTTTTAAAATCCAAAGATTTTTTCCCTCAATCGAAATAGATGATGATGTAGTATTAGAAACAAAAGCAATAAATATTATAGCTACTACTAATAGGTTAAATATTTGGCCATTAGTACTTAATTCAAATACAACTAAAATTTGTTCCTTATCATAGAAAACACTAGCTATAGAAGCAATCAATATTAAAATTAAACCAAAAGAAGTATTAAGAACATAAATAGGAGAAGAAAAATATCTTTTGACTTCTTTAAAATAAAGATTTTTTAAAATGGAAGAAGATTTTAATTCCTTCATAACATAATTAGATCTTGTTTTTTCTTCTTGTAGTTTAACAATAATTTTTTTATAATTTATACTCAAGATATAAGTAAATATTGAAAACAAACCAATGTTTAAAATAACAAAGATAATTAGCGACACAATATCATACGAAGCGATTATTTGATAAACAAGATATAATGGGTAGAAAAACAATTTCAAAGTTTGCTCTAAATTGTTTGAGTTTCTTACAATATAATTTATAATAACATCGCTTTTTCCAATCACATAATATATCAAAGCAATAAATAGAAAATAAAGAATTAATTCAACCCAATTTTTTCTACTTGTCTTAGATGTAAGATAAGCAATTATCATACCAATAACAGATGCTAAAATAGTTGGTATAATGGGTAATAAAATAAAAATTATAAAAGCATAAATATAGTATATAAAAGGAACATCAACTTTTATTGCATATACTATAAAAGTAGGCGCTATAAAGAAAAGAGAGGTCATTAAATTCCAAAGATAAACATATATTAGTCTACTTCCCAAAATGTCAGAATGTTTGATAGGCATTGAAAATAGCAAATCATTATCTTTTGAATTGAACATACTCCCTTTTGCATTATATGTTGTAAACATAAAAACCATAAAGGTACTTAATAAATAGAAAAGTACAGGCATGTATGTTATTAGATGATATTCGTTTAAGGCATTAGCCACATTTGATACCATTTCATATACCGAAATAAAAAGAGTTGTAATCACGTATATTACAATTGCAATATATATAACCATTCTCTTTTTACTAACATTAAGTAATTTCTTAATGTTGTATGTATTTAGCAAGCGAGTTTTTAAAAGTAAATATAAGTTTTTCATTCTTGATCAAGCTCCATAAATATAGATTCCAAATCTTTTTCGCCTTTTATATCTTTAACAGTTCCACACTTAACCAATTTGCCACTTTTAATAATTCCTACCCTATTGCATAATTTTTCAACAACTTCTAGCACATGTGAAGATAAGAAAATAGACGCACCTTCTGCACACAATTCTTTCATTACTTGTTTTAAAGCAAAAGAAGCTTTTGGATCCAAACCTACAAAAGGTTCATCCATCACTAATAATTGCGGCTTATGTATTAGTGCTGAAATAATAACTAATTTTTGTTTCATACCATGTGAATAAGTTGAAATTAAATCTCCTAAATTAGGTAGCATCTCAAACATAGTTGCATATTTGTTGATAAGTTCTTCTTTTTCTTTATTATCAACTTGGTATATATCAGCTATAAAATTTAAATAACCAATTCCTGTAAGCGAATCATAAATGTCTGGATTATCAGGAATATAAGCTATTTTTTTCTTACATTCTATATCGTTGGTTTTAATTGATAAGCCATCAATTAAAATGTCTCCTTCTTCAAAATCATTTATCCCAACAATAGCTTTTATAGTTGTAGTTTTACCGCTACCATTTGGACCGATGAAACCAAAAATATCTCCTTTTTTAATTTCTAAATTAAGATTATCTACAGCTTTCTTCTTATTATTTCCATAAGTTTTTGAAAAATTAATTATTTTTAGCATATTCCACCTCAGTTAAATTATATCATATTTGCTATTCTTTTTTGAATAAATTTTTATAATTAATAAAGTTAGGTACATAATAAAAGTGGTGATATAATGCATAATTTTAAATATGAAAAAAGAAACAAGTGTAAGAATTTCTATGAAGGGTGGTATCTAAAAATAGTTGATGAAAACAATCATACTTTTATCTTTATTTTTGGTGTCTCTCTATATTTTAAAGATCCACATGCCTTTATCCAAATAATTGATTCAAGTGAAAATAAGTCATACTATTTTAGATTTGATAAAAGTAATTTTTATTACAATAATGAAGCAATTAGAATTAAAGATAACATTTTAGGTATTAACAAATTAAAACTTAAAGTTGAACCATTCGACATAGATCTTAATATTAAACCAACTATTCTCTTAAATGGTGGTTTATTTAAAAAATCAATAATGAGTATTTTTAAAAATTTGCCACTTCCAACGCAACATGAAATAATATTTATGAATGCTAAAGTAGAAGGAAAAATAAAGAATAAAGACAACTCTTATGTAATCAATGGAAATGGTTACATGGAAAAAAATTATGGGACAAAATTTCCTAATAAATGGTTATGGGTTCAAACTAATAATTTTAAGAATTTTAACACTTCACTAGTTTTAGCAAAAGCTGATTTATTATGTAATTTTAGCGGATTCTTTTGTGTATTGAATGTTGACGGAGATGAGTTTCGTTATGCAACATATACTGGCCACAAAATGACTCATAAAACAGTAGGAGATGATATTAAAATTACAATTGAAAAAGGTGATGAAAACCTTTTAATAAATATAAAATATGTTAAAGGGGCATTGCTTGTAGCACCTACGTGTAAAGCTAAAATGGAAAAAGAGATTGAAGAAAGTTTCAATTCAACATTAACTTTATCCCTATATAAAGGTAATGAATTAATTTATCATGATGAAGCGACAAATGTAGGATGTGAAAATTTATATTTAATATCTGATGAATGCAAAAAAGCAAGTTAACTTGCTTTTTTATCTTCCTAATCCAACTTTTTCTTGTACTTCCCTACATTTTGCTTCAGCTATTTTTATAACCTTTTCAACACCTTTATCTAAAACATCTTCTACTAATTGAGAATTAATAATTTCTTTATACTTTTCTTGAATTGGTCTTAAAGTGTTTATAACAGCATCAGCAACTTCAGATTTAAAAGATCCGTAATTATAACCAGCAAACTTTTCTTCTACTTCTTCTACTTTTAAATTGTTTAAAGCTGCATAAATCATAATTAAATTAGAAATCCCTGGTTTATTTTTCTCGTCAAAAATAATTTTATTATCACTGTCAGTTACAGCGGACATTATTTTTTTACGAATTACTTCTTCACTATCTAACAATAGAATACAACCACGAGAATCATCATCTGATTTACTCATCTTCTTTGTTGGATCTTGCAAATCCTTAATACGTGCTCCTGCTTTAGGAATAATAGGTTCTGGTACTTTAAAAGTATTACCATACCTATTGTTAAATCTTTCTGCAATATTTCTTGTAAGTTCTACATGTTGTTTTTGATCATCACCAACAGGCACGACATCAGCATCATATAAAAGGATATCACTTGCCATTAAAACTGGATATGTATATAGGCCACATGACAAATTCTTGTCACCTTGTTTTTGATTTTTATCTTTAAATTGAGTCATTCTATTTAGTTCACCTAAATATGTATGACACTCCAAAATCCAAGACAATTGAGCGTGATATGGATTTTCTGATTGAATATAAAGAGTCGCTTTTTCAGGGTCAAGACCACAAGCTAAATAGACTGCAACAATGTCTTTCATATTTTGACGTAACTTTTCTTTTTCCTGAGGTGTAGTAATAGCATGCATATCTGCAACAAAAACAAAAGTTTCATAATTTTTGTGTAATTCAACAAATTGCTTAATAGCACCTATATAACTACCTAAGGTAAGTCCACCAGTTGGTTTAATACCTGATACTAATCTTTCCATATATCATTCTCCTCGTATAATTAATTCTAACATAATTATACGTGTTTTTAAAGGAAAAAGAAAAATATCAAGTGAGTTTATAATTCTTTATTAAAAAATACTAATAATAGCAGTTAAATATTAATATAGTATCTTATCAATCAAACCATAATCAAGTGCTTCTTCAGCAGTCATGTAATAATCTCTTTCAACATCCTTATCTATTTGCTCTACCTTTTTGCCTGTATTTTTAGACAGTATATTGTTAAGTCTTTCTCTTGTTCTAATGATATGTTCAGCCGCAATTTTCATATCTGTAGCTTGCCCTTGCGCACCTCCTGATGGTTGATGGATCAAGATGTCAGAGTTAGGAAGCGAAAATCGTTTCCCTTTTGTTCCACTTGATAAAAGAAAGGCTCCCATTGATGCTGCAAGACCTATACAAATTGTAGAAACATCACTTTTAATATAATTCATAGTATCATAAATAGCTAAACCTGCTGTTACAGATCCTCCATTAGAGTTAATATATAGATTTATATTTTCATGGTTTATACTATCTAAATATAACAATTGAGCTACTACAATATTAGCTACATTATCATCAATCTCACCACATAATAAAATAATACGATCTTCTAATAATCTTGAGTATAAATCATATGCTTTTTCACCATTACTTGTTTTTTCAATAACTGTTGGTATTAAATGCAAAAAATCACCACCTCCCTTATATATTTAGTAACATAATTTTATTTTATACTTTAAAGGAAATGACAAATTCCGCATCATCCTCATTTTTTGCTATAAGAAAGTCTTATTAAATCATATAAATTATTATGATTATAAGTCCATTCTCCATTCAAAAACTTTTTAAGATCTTGATATATCTTATCAACATTTTCCTCTATTCGATTAAAACATTCATAATACATATATTTTAATTTATCAATTTTTTTGTTTGTATATAAATTATCAATTTCTCTTGTTAAAAAAAACAACTTATACAACTCAATTCTTGTTAAAAAAGATTCGTCCTTATAATTTTGATTTTTTATATATACATCCAACTTTATTTCTTCAAGGGTTATACTTGTTTCGACAACTTCCTCTTCTTCATCAAGAAGTAATTTGCTAAGCATCAATATCTGACCATATTTATTTAACAATGCTCCAATTGCGCTATATCCGTTTGTAAAAACACATGCATAATCCACTTGTACGATTTTTTTCTGCTCATATATTTCAGTCTCACGATAAATATTGTCTAATAAATCATCACTTCTAATGATGTTTCCTATCTTTATTTTTTTATATGACTCATTATCTATTTTAAATATTGGTATCCTTTTAAAAAACTCAATTGAATCTTTTTCACTCCATTCATAAAAATCATATACTCTTGTTTCATTTAGATTCAACAGTATATCATAAACGAATTTCATTATATTGACCTCCTTTAAAAAAAATGCACAAATTGATTATAATAAATCCAACTATAACATATATAAATTCACTACTTCTAATAATAAAATTAACATATTCTTTAAAACTATACCCCACTGTCATAAAATTCATATAAATAATAATGTTAACAAAACCGATTACTAACAAACCGAATCCGATAAGAAAAAAGAAAATGCGCATCAACATATTATCACCTATTTAATTGTATTAATTTTTACCGTTTTTATGTTTTCAACAAAAAAAGACTTAACAATAAGCCTTTATATTTTATTTATCAAATAGTAATGTTTAATATGAAGGAGCCTTTTTAGTATATACTGCACTTTTTCATTATATTTTTCAACATCCATGTATGACTCAATGATTTTTTTACTATAACGAACTAAATTATTTCGTTCTTCAATTATATTATCTTCCACTCTAATAACATCTATAAGTTGACTTTTGATGTTTTCAACTATTTTTGGATCTAACGAATTAATTCTTTATGCAAACTTATTAAGATCGAATGCAATTATTAATTCATCTCGTTCTTCATCCACTTCAATTTCTCTTTGTTGCCTCACTGACGTAAAACAATTACTAGCAAGAAAATGAATTAGCAAATCAAATTCGAAATTTAATTGCCTAAATCTAGATATAAGATTGTTTTCAATTTTTTAATTTCCTCACGTGTTTGCTGTTTTTCCATATTTGTCATAGGACTATTATTTAAATAACTATCCATTATTGGTAACATATAATCTAAAAAATCAGGCGTAGCTTTTAATTGGTTATATTTTCCAATAGCAGTTTTAAGTACCTCCTTAGTTTGATCTACAGTTTCAATATTTTCATTTTTTTCATTTTTAACCTCTCCTCATAATTTATTTAATCAAAACTACAATAAGAAAAACTTTCTTTGGAAATGACCCCTTTTCTCCTTTTCGCTCATTACTTAATAACATCGACTAGTTTATTTTTTTGCTATACTTATTCATTTTCACCTACTTCTTCTTCATTTATTGTTATAAACTTATCAACATCAACTTTATTTATAGATGCAAACCTTTTGGATATTTTTTCTGTCGTAATATGAACATTTCTAACATCATTACTTACTGTTTCAATACTTCTTGATAGCTTATCCCATCTATTGCGATAAAGATTGAAATCAACGCTAAGTTTCTCTAATTCTTGTTGAATTATAGAAGCATATTTGTCCCTTTCCATATTTTTAAGAACAACTTGAATTACAGTAAGAGTACTAATTAAAGTTGTAGGAGATGTGATCCATACTCTTTTTTTATTAGCATAATCTATAATGTCTTGATGGTATGCAGTAAGTTCTGCAAATATAGCTTCGGCTGGCAAAAACATTATAGCCTGATCACTTGTTACAGAAGGAATAATATATTTTGATGCAATGGCATCAATATGTCTTTTCACATCATTTTTAAATTCTTTTTCATGCTTTTCTCTTTCACTTAAAGGTAATGACTTATCAACCATAAGTTGATAATGTTCAAGAGGAAATTTTGAATCGATAGCAATGGTACCAAGAGGAGAAGGTGCAAATAAAACTGAATCCGCTATCGTTCCATTTTCAAATGTATATTGCATTCTGTATATAGCATCATTTTTCTCACCAAAAACATTACTTAATATATGTTTTAAATTTACTTCACCAAATATACCTCGACTCTTTTTATCTGTTAAGACACTTTGGAGTGACACGATGTCACCTGATAAAGATTCAATTTTCTTTTGAGCTTCGTCTATCTTAGATAAACGTTCTAAAACAGAAACAAAAGTTTTATTTGTTTTTTCAAAATTTTCATCTATTCTCATATTAACTTTTTCATTTAAAGTATTTAATTTTACTTCAATTTTGTCATTAAGTTTATTAAAATCATCTGTTAGTGTACGAGCAAAATCAGATTTAAAATCTCCGATTTCTTTTGTCACACTAGTCTCTAATCTTCCTAAGCGCTCTGTGATATTACTTTCATTAATATTTTTTGATAGAGATATTACACATACAATAAGAATTGATACTAATAAAATTATAATTATGTACTCCATTATTTAACTCCTTTCATTTCCAAATACTTTTGGACAAATAATGATAGTGAATAAGTTATACCAACCATTATCACTATTCTAATTAAGATTATAGGATCCTTAATACTTTCAATTAAACTTGAACCTATATAACCCCAAAAATATACAATTGATAACTTACCTATTAAAATGCTAACAAAATATTTTTTAAAGGATATTTTTGATAAACCAGATGCTATGTTTATAGCAAAAGCGGGTGTAAATGGAACAGCTATCAGTAATGTCAATCTTGCTATTGGAACTTTACTTATATAATTCATTATTTTACGAACTTTTCCATCTGTTTTAACACGAGCATAAAGTTTTTTACTAAAACCCAGTCTAAATGCATAAAACGACAAAAGACAACCAATAATAGTTCCAATCCACGATATAATAAATCCGAAAAAAGGACCAAAAACAATATTGTTCAAGGCAATAAAAGCTGCTAGAGGTAAAATAGGTATAATTGATTCTAATATAATTATAATGAACCCTGCTAAAGGACCAATATTCCTGATAACATCTGTTATTGTTTCTATAATGTTTTCTAATGTTTCAACCATATTAACCTCCACTAATTATTATTATAATACATTTATTACATATAATGTTTTCAAAACTTAAATTTTAAAATTATTATACGTAAAATTACCGGAGGTTAACTTACTCTTATTCATTATATCATTAATTTTTTGTTTCTATCATAATTAATTTTCTGTTGCAAATAATAATATTAAGAGTATTGCAGTAGACAAATATAAAAATAAAATGTATAATTATATGAGTTAATCTTTCAAATATTAACTATAGAAAGGAGATTTATGAAATTTTTTGATAATAGCAATACATTAGTCTTTGCCTTAGGCGGCTTAGGAGAAGTGGGCAAGAATATGTATTGCGTAATGCATAACGATGAAATTATCATTATTGATAGTGGCGTTATGTTTCCTCAAGATGAATTAATGGGAATTGACTATGTAATTCCTGATTTTTCATTCCTTAAAAAGAACCAAGATAAAATTAAAGCATTGTTTATTACTCACGGTCATGAAGATCACATTGGAGGAATTCCTTTTCTTCTTCAACTCGTTGATATTCCGATTATATATGCGCCTAGACAAGCAACTGAACTTATAAAAAGGAAGATTGAAGAGCGTGGTATTAAATATAAAAAGATTCAAGTTTATACCGAAAAAACAAAAGTAAAATTTAAACACTTTACAATTGAATTTTTCGCTACAACTCATTCTATACCTGATTCACATGGTATTTCTATTACAACACCAAATGGTACTGTCGTTATGACTGGTGACTTTAAATTCGATTGGACACCTATAGGACCTATGTCTAACATTCATAAAATGGCTGAAATAGGTAAAAAAGGTGTTAAACTATTACTTAGTGATAGTACTAATGCTATGGTAGAAGGATTTTCACTTAGTGAATCAAGGGTTGATGAAACTTTAGGTGATGTTTTTGAAAGATGTACTGGCCGTATTATTATTGCCACTTTTGCATCTAACATTTACCGTTTAAAACATATTGTTGAAACATGTAAGAAAAACAATCGTAAGGTTGCACTCTTTGGAAGAAGTATGGAAACTTCTATAGAAATAGCTATTGCATGTGGTTATATTGAAAATACTGATATTTTTGTTACACCTGAAGAAGCTAATAAAATGAAGAGTGATGAAATAGCGTTGTTATGTACTGGTTCTCAAGGGGAACCGCTAGCTGCTCTATCAAGAATAGCTAATGGGTCTCATAGACAAATCAAATTAATTCCAGGTGATGTAGTAGTATTTTCATCATCTGCTATACCTGGTAATGCTTCAAGTATCTCAAATACAATTAATAAATTATACTTGAAGGGTGTAAAGGTATATACAAATACTCTTTTAAGTGAAATCCATACATCAGGACATGGTAATAAAGAAGAATTAAAACTACTATTTAGATTGTTTCAACCAGAATACTTTATGCCATACCATGGTGAATACAGAATGCTAAAAGCTCATGCTGATTTGGCAATAGAGTGTGGAATTAAAAAGGAAAACACCTTCATTTTAGATAATGGGGATGTACTGGCATTAACTAAAGATGGTGTTAAAAGAAATGGTACTGTACCTGCATCAGATGTATATGTTGATGGTAACAGAATCGGAGATGTTGGTAGCGCTGTAATAAAAGACCGTAATATTATGTCTAACGATGGTATTCTAGTTATTATTGCAAACATTGACATCAATAAAGGTGAATTGATTGGTAATACAAACATTACTACAAGAGGATTTGTTCTAGTTAATGAAAACGGGGAATTACTAAGTAGAATTGAATATATGGCAAATCAAATAATTAAAAATAATCTTAAAAACAAGAAAATTAATTATGCAGAATTAAAACAGCAAATAATTGCTGAGGTATACCCTTTCATTCTAGAAGAAACAGGAAGAAAACCAATCATATTACCAGTATTTATGGAAATTAAGAGATAATTTAAATTATCTCTTTTTTAACAAAATAAAGAGGAAAGTATATTTCATAATACTTTCCTTTTTGGTTTAATCTTTTTTATCAATTGTCATAGCTTCTTTTCTAGAAAGATTTAATCTTCCTTTTTTATCATAACCTAAAGCTTTTACAACAATATCGTCTCCGACTTTAACTACATCTTCTGTTTTTTCAACTCTTTCTTTAGCAAGTTGAGAAATGTGTACTAAGCCTTCACAGCCAGGCCATAGTTCAACAAAGCAGCCAAAATCTTCAACCTTAACAACTTTACCAGTATAAATTTTACCTTCTTCAACTTCTTTTACAATATTTTTAATCATTGTCATTGTCTTTTCAATAATATCTTTATTTGTATGATAAATGATTACTCTTCCATCATCTTCAAGATCTACTTTAACAGCATTGATATCTGATACTGATTGAACATTACTAGCTTCAAGAATAATCTTTGTAATCATTTCGCCGCCTTTACCAATAACTTCTTTTATACGGTTAGGATTGATCATAAATGTTACCATTTTAGGAGCATATTCACTTACTTCTTTACGAGGTTCTGCAATTTTGCTTTCCATAACATCTAATATCTCCATACGAGCTACTTTAGCTTGTTCTAAAGCTTCTTCCAAGATTTGTTTAGTAATTCCTTTTATCTTAATATCCATTTGAAGAGCACATATACCTTCTCTTGTACCAGCAACTTTAAAGTCCATATCACCTAAGTGATCTTCAAGACCTTGAATATCGGTTAAAATAGTGTAGTCATCACCTGCTGTAATTAAACCCATTGCAATACCTGCTACAGGTGCTTTAATAGGAACACCAGCAGCCATTAAACTCATGCACCCTGCACATATTGTAGCTTGGCTAGATGAACCATTACTTTCTAGTATTTCTGATACTACCCTAATAGTATACGGAAATTCTTCTTCACTTGGTATAACTTGTGCTAAAGCTCTTTCACCTAAAGCACCATGACCAATTTCACGTCTTCCTGGGCTACCATATCTTCCTGTTTCACCCACTGAAAAAGATGGAAAATTATAATGCAACATAAACCTTTTTACATCTTCAATACCTAAGCCATCCAATATTTGATGTTCACCTAAAGCACCAAGTGTTGTAACAGCTAAAGCTTGTGTTTGGCCTCTTGTAAATAATGCTGAACCATGTGTTCTTGGAAGAATATCAATATCAGCTGATAATTCTCTAATTTCAGTCATTGCTCTTCCATCTGCACGCGTACGTTCCTTAACAACAATTCGTCTAAATATTTCGTATTCAACATTCGATAATATTATTTTCACACAAGTAAGTAATTTGTTTAACTCTTCTGGTTTTAAATCTTCATTTAAAGTAGCATACTTATTTATTGTCTCTTCTTTTATAGCATCTATTGCTGCATATTTCTCTTGTTTATCTTTAATGCGCATAGCTTGATCTAGTTTATCAGCAACAGCCTCTTTTATTTCTTCACTTAACTCTTCTGGTATTTCAAGAGTTTCGTAGTCCATCTTCTCTACACCAATTTCATCGATAATTGATTGTTGAAAATCGCACAGTTCTTTTATCGCTTCATGTCCAAACATCAACGCATCTAACATTACTGATTCACTTACTTCTTTTGCATCAGCCTCAACCATATTGATAGCATCTTTTGTTCCAGCAACGGTTAAATTAACATCACTTACTTCTGCTTGAGCAGTTGTCGGATTGATTACAAATTTACCATCAACCCTACCTACCTTTACACATCCAACAGGTCCATCAAAAGGAACCTTACTAATACATGTAGCTAATGAAGAGCCTAAAAAAGCTGCAATCTCTGGTAAATTATCTTGTTCAACAGATAATACTGTATTTACTACTTGTACTTCGTTTCTAAAATTCTCTGGAAACATTGGTCTCAAAGATCTATCAATCATACGAGCCGCTAAAGTCGCATTTTCACTAGGACGGCCTTCCCTTTTAATAAAACCTCCTGGTATTTTTCCTACTGAATATAACTTTTCATTATACAATACCATTAGTGGAAAAAAATCAGATAATATATTTGCATTATTTGATACAACAGTTGTTGATAAAACAACTGTATCACCATACCTAACTAATACTGCCCCATGAGCTTGTTTTGCAAGTTCTCCATGTTCAACAACAAGTTTTCGTCCCCTAAAATCTAATTCAAAAATTTTCTTATCCATTTGTTCCTACCTTTCAAAAGAAAAGACACTTAAAAACAGTGCCTACTTTCTTAAATTTAATTCTTTAATTAACTTTCGATATCTCATAACATCGTGTTTTAATAAATAGTTTAATAAATTACGACGTTTACCAACCTTAATTAACAAACCTCTTTTAGAATGGAAATCATGTATATGTTCATTTAAATGTTTTGTCAATTGTTCAATTTCTTTTGTTAAAATTGCAACTTGAACTTCTACTGAACCTGTATCTCCTTCTTTTATAGCAAATTTCTTAATTAAAGCTTGCTTTTCATCTTTCTTCAAAGCCATTTCTTTTCCTCCTTAATCTTATATTCACCAAAATCCGAGTAATGGACGGAGAGACCAATTACCAAGATTAGGTATGCACTAATAATATACTCTATATCTTATGATAAATCAAGTTTTTTGGTTAATTATCTTTAGTTATCAACATTTTATATGGTTTTGCCTTAAATATATCCTTATTATATGTTTTATATATAGCTAGTAAAACACCATCTTGATTGAATACTTTAACCATATCACTATCAAATGACTTTTCAATTATAGCACCATTTCTAATTTTTTTTTCTTCATCTTTAGTTACACTTATTGATTCAATATTAGACAATACTTCATCTATTGTTAATACCTTATAATTATTATTAGCTATATCTTCAATTGTATGACAATTTTCTATCAAAAAGTTTCCTTGCTTTATTCTTCTAAGTGAAGACATGCATGCTGGATAACCTAATTTTAAACCGATATCTCTAATTAAACTTCTTATATATGTTCCCTTTGAAACATGACATTTTATTTTAAATTTTAATTTTCCATTACCACTTTTTATATCGTCTAATAGTTCAATACTATATATTTCAATTTTTCTTTTTGGTGGTTCAATTTTTATATTTGATCTTGCATATTGATACATTTTTTTACCTTTTACTTTAACTGCACTATATAATGGAACTTGTTGTTCACTAATACCAATAAAACTGTTCAAAATATCTATAACTTTTTCTTTGGAAGTATTTACATTGCAAACTTCATTTATTATATTACCTTCAGTATCGAGAGTATCTGTTTCAATACCAAGTGTGATTTCAGCAATATATTCCTTACTATAGTTAGTTAGTAATTCGCTTATTTTAGTAGCTTTTCCTACACATAAAGCTAATACACCTGTTGCCATCGGATCTAAAGTTCCAGTGTGACCTATATTTTTAGTGTGAAGAAGCTTCCCTACTTTATCTACAACATCCCTACTGGTCATACCTGCTTGTTTATCTATCAATATAATTCCATTCATATAATCACCACCGTTAATATATAAAGATGTTTAGTATAAATTGCGACTTCAATATAACATTGATTTAATCTCATGTCAATAAATTAACATATGTCCAAATAAAAAAAGTGTCTGCTTTTTAGACACTTTTATCAACATCTTGTTTTTTGTTTAAATCTTTTATAATCTTTTCAATATTTTGTGCATACTCTAAAGATTCGTCATAAACAAATTCAAATTCTGGCATCGTTCTTATTTCAAACTTTCTTCTACCTAATTCGCCTTTGATAAAACCTGCTGCTCTATTTAAGTCTTTTATCATTTTATCTTTTTTATCATCAAAAAGAGTTGTCACATATACTATAGCATGACTTAAATCATTAGCTAGTTTGACATGAGTAACTGTTACCATTTTTAAATCTTCGTCTCTTAATTCATTTGCAATAATATCGCTTATTTCGTTTTGAAGACTACTTGCAATTCTTTTTACTCTAATTGTATTCATATTATTTTTTCACTTCCACTATTTCATAAGCTTCAATAATATCTTGCTCTTTTATATCATTATAATTCTCAATTGTTATACCACATTCATAACCAGCTTTTACCTCTTTGACTGAATCCTTTTCTCTTTGAATACTATTGATGTTTCCGTCATATACAACAATACCATCTCTTATAATACGAGCTTTAGCATTGTTTTTTATTAAACCACTTGTGACATAACAACCAGCAATTGTTCCTGTTTTTGAAAACTTAAATAATTTTCTTACTTCTGCTTGACCAAGCGTTTTTTCCTCGTATTCTGGATCTAACATACCTTTCATGGCAGCTTCGATCTCTTCAACAACTTTATATATTATGTTATAAAGTCTCATTTCGACTCCATATTCCTTAGCAACTTCAACAGTTGTGTTATTAGGTCGTACATTAAAACCAATTATGATAGCATTAGAAGCATTAGCTAGAACAATATCGCTTTCTGTTATTGTTCCTGTTCCACTTCTTACAATGTTAATCTTAACACCTTCAACCTCAATCTTCTCAAGTGAATTTCTAACTGCTTCTTCGCTTCCTTTTACATCTGCTTTTAAAATTATGTTTATTTCTTTAATGCCTTCTTGTATCTTAGAGAACAAATCATCTAATGTTAAAACTTCATTGTCCTTGTTTGCTTTTTGTTTAGCTTTTTCTTTTCTTATTTCAGCTATTGAACGAGCCTTTTTTTCATTTTCAAAAGCCATAAATCTATCGCCTGCTAAAGGCAATTCATTTAAACCTGTTATAGATACTGGAGTAGATGGTAGGGCTTCAACTATTTCTTCATTGACATCATTTTTCAAAGTCCTTACCTTACCAAAAGTTGTACCGGCAACGATTGGATCACCAATACGAAGAGTACCATTTTGAATAAGTAAAGTTACAATAGGACCAACTGCCTTATCAAGTTTAGCTTCAATAACAGACCCTATTGCATATCTGTTAGGATTAGCCTTTAATTCTTGCATTTCAGCAATTAAAAGAATATTTTCAAGTAACTCATCTATTCCTGTACCTGTAGCAGCAGAAATCTTAACGAATAAAGTATCGCCACCCCATTCTTCTGGCGTAAGTCCACTAGCAGCCATATCTGTCATTACTCTTTCAGGATTTGCTGTTGGTTTATCCATTTTATTTATAGCCACAATTATAGGTACTTTTGCCGCTTTTGCATGATCAATAGCTTCTATTGTTTGAGGCATAACACCATCATCTGCAGCAACAATTATAATAACAATATCAGTAACACTTGCTCCTCTTGCACGCATTTCAGTAAATGCAGCATGCCCTGGAGTATCTATAAATGTAATCTTTTTTTCATTATAAGTAACTTGATAAGCACCTATATGTTGTGTAATCCCACCTGCTTCACCACTTGCAACACTTGCTTTTCTAATTGTATCTAAAAGAGTTGTTTTACCATGGTCTACATGTCCCATTATTGTTACTACTGGTGGACGTAATGATAAATCACTTTCATCATCAATAATTTCTAGATTTTCAAAATTAGCTTCATCTTGTGTTTCAAGTTTTTTCAATTCCTTATTGTAATCCAAAACCAAAATTGAAGCATCATCAAACGAAATAGAATCATTAAGTCCTATCATTATACCTGAGCTTACTAACTTTTTAACAAGTTCAACTCCATCAACTGAAAGAGCTTCTGCTAAATCATTTACAGTCATGTTCTTCTTATAAATTACAATATTATCATCCTGTTCTACTTTGTTAGAAATAAGTTTTTTCTTATGTTTGTACATTTGCTTTTTACGATTTGCAATATCAGAATTTGATATTTCACTTTTCTTTTTTAATTTTTGTTTCTTAATCGTGTCGTCAACTTTTATATTGACCTTAGAAATAATTTCCTCTATCTCCTCATCGTCAAGCAATTCTTCTTCAACTTCTTCTGTACTCGAAAAAAAGTTGTCTAAACTTATAATCTGCTCTTCATCTAACATGTCCTCTTTATTAGATACAGGAATACCTAATTCTTCACACTTTTTGATTACTAAATCAACATCTTTTCCAATGTCATTAGCATACTCTAAAACACTCATCATGCTTATCACCTCTTTCGTTATTTTACTTACTTATAACATTTTCTATTTCATCATATATTTCTTCTGGTATTGTAACTTCTAAATGATTATCCAATTGTTTGCTTTTTCTTGCTTTTTTTATAACTTCTAAATCCTTTTTAATATATGCTCCTCTTCCATTAGCTTTACCAGTAAGATCAACAAAAATGTCGCCTTGGTTATTTTTTACTATTCTTAAGAGTTCTTTCTTAGGATGTTTTTCTTTAGTTACAACACATGTTCTAAGCGGTATTTTTTTCGCTTTCAAGCTTACTCATCCCCTTTAACTTTTATACTAACACCAGCACTTTCCATTTCCTCTGGTGTCTTAATATTTATATTATAGTGAGTTAACTTTGTAGCTAGGCGAACGTTTTGTCCTTTACGGCCTATTGCTAAAGATAAATTTTCTCCTTCTGCAACAACAATTGCTTCTTTATGCTTTTCATCTGTTATATATACTGAAATATCACGAGCTGGACTTAAAGCATTTTTAATGAAAGTAGCTGGATCTTTATCATACTCAATCAAATCTATTTTTTCACCATTTAATTCTTTTAAAATACGTTCTATTCTTTCACCACGTTCACCTATACATGAACCAACTGCGTCTATCTTTTTATTCTCAGAATAAACAGCAACTTTACTTCTGTTACCTGCTTCTCTTGCTATACCATATAGTACAACATGACCATCATGTAACTCGGGAATTTCAAGTTCTAACAAACGTTTTACAAATCCATAATGTGTTCTTGATAAAAGAACTTTTGGACCTTTAGTAGTATTTTCAACTTTTGATATATAAACTTTTAAAGAATTACCCATAACAATTGTTTCACCAGGAATAATTTCTTTCTTTGGTAATATACCATGAGTACGACCTAAATCAATATAATAATTTAACGCATCTTCTCTTGAAGCTATACCAACAACAAGTTCATCTTGCTTGCCTTCAAATTCTTCCATAATGCTAGCACGTTCTGCTTCTCTAATTTTTTGCATAATAACTTGTTTAGCTGTAGCTGCAGCTACACGGCCAAAATCCTTTGGTGTAACTTCTTCCTCAATAGTTTCACCCACTTTGATATTAGGCACTTTTTTTCTAGCTTCTTCTAATGTTATTTTAACAATACTCTTAGGGTCTACTTTTTCTACTTCTTCACCATCTTTAACATCTTCTGTAAGTTCTTCTGTAACAATTTCCTCGTCTTCTAAATTCTCTACTACAGTAAGAACTGAAAAAACTTTTATTTCTCCAGTTGTACGATTCAAATCAACTCTTACATTAGTAAGTGCATTAAAATTCTTTTTGTATGCTGTTGCTAATGCTAATTCCATGGCTTCAAAAACAGTTTCACGAGAAATATTTTTTTCTGCCACAATATGATCAACAGCTTTAATAAATTCTGCTGAATCCATTAGTTATCTCCTCCTCTTTCCTTTGAACATACATCTAAAATATAAGAATCTTTTATAATATCCTCTTTATCAATAATAGGATCTATTATCTTAGTAGCAGCTACACAATCATCGACACCTACATATGGTTCTTTGTCAATTGTGACCCTCAAAAAATTAATACCATTTTCTTTTACATAAACAACATCGTCAACGATAATATTTATCTTAGATAATGGTTCTTCAATTAGCTTTTTAATAATACCTTCCTTTTTCATAAATGTCTCCTTAATTTTAAAGAGTGAGATAACCTCACTCTTGTTGTCTAATACATTATACCATATATTTTACAGTTTTGTATATTTTTAAACAACTTATAATAAATTTTGTTATAATATAAATATAAATGGAGGAAAATATGAAAAACATAAAAAAAACAATATTTGTTATAATCTATTATTTTTTATATAACACTTTAATATATGCACCTTTTGCTTTATTAAATTTTGAATTTGAAGACATTCCAATTATTTATAACATAATCATGCAAGTTGTTTTTATTTTGTCTCTTATTTATATATATAAAAATGATTTGAAATCACATTTAGATGATTTTAAGAAAAATGCATATGATCATTTAAAAATCGGTTTTAATTGCTGGCTTGTAGGTTCATTTGCGATGATAGTTTCAAATATTATTATAAATGCCTTTTCACCTTTAAAATTGCCAGAAAACGAACAAGTTGTAAGACAATTATTAGACACCAATACTATTTATATGATTTTTTCAGCAGTAATAGTTGCACCAATTATTGAAGAAACATTATTTCGTAAAGTCATTTTCGATTTAACCAAAAATAAAAATTGGTTTGTTATTATAAGCGGAGTTTTATTTGGTGCTTCTCATATCATTGGTAGTGCAGAATCTTTCTATAGTTGGTTGTACATTATTCCTTATACATCATTAGGGATAGCATTTGCATACATTTTGAAAAAAACTAATAATCCCCTTCCATCTATTATTATGCATTCCATTCACAACTTAATAACAATTTTACAAATATTGCTAATACTGTAGGAGGTTATAATGAAAAAAAAGCGTCGTTTAAAAACAAAATGTAAAGTATTCTTATTATCTATATTAGGTATTACTGCCACACTGTTATGGTCAAGATATATAAGCACTTCAGGATTAATTATAAGAGAATATAAAGTTATAAATGATAAATTACCAGCATCATTTAACGGTTTAAAAGTAGTTCACTTTACTGATACACATTATGGAAGAACAATAAATAATAAGGAGTTCAAACATCTTGTTGATGAAATCAATGCTTTAAAACCTGATTTAATTTTTTTTACAGGTGACTTAATCGACAGAAACACTGTTATCAGTGAAAAAATTAAAAATGAATTAATAAAGCATTTAAGCAAACTAAAAGCAAGTATGGGAAAATACGCTGTAAATGGAAATCACGATTTAGAATTTGATGAATATAATGAGATTTTAAATAAAAGTGACTTTATCAACTTATCAAATACATATGATGTTGTTTATAGCAAAAAGTATGAACCAATATATATTGCGGGTTTAGAATCTGAAATAAAAGGTAATGCTGATATAAAAGCTGTAACAGAGCCATTAAAAACAAAAGAAGGCAAAAACAATGCTAAATATAGAATACTTCTTCTTCATACCCCTGATACCCTTAAAAAAATAAATAACAATACCTTTAATTTAGTACTAGCAGGTCACTCTCATAATGGTCAAGTAAGACTTCCTTTTATTGGATCTATCATCACACCTAATGGTGCAAAAAAATATTATAACGAATATTATAAAATAGATAAAACTGATTTATACATATCTGGTGGCGTTGGAACCTCAACTATTAATTTTAGGTTTTTTAACAAACCTTCATTTAACTTCTATCGCATCGTTAATAAATAGGTATTACAACAATCACTTTTATGCACCTTTTTCATACAATAAAATGAAAGGGGAGATACACGATGTACGGAAGAGGACGTCCTTTTTTTAGACCTAGTAGAAGATTTGGATTTGGATTTGGGCGCCAAAACTTTTTTGTTCCATTCACACTTGGTGCTTTGACAGGAGCTGCCCTAACACCACCATTTAGACCTTTTTACCCATATGCTTATTATCCATATCCTTATTTCTATTAAAATAAAAATCCTTATTACAAGGATTTTTTTAATGGCAAAGTAACAATTGCTTTAGTTCCTGCTTTTGGCTTTGATTTATATTCTAACAGGCCTTTGTGTTCTTCAATTATTTCATTTGAAAGTTTGATTCCTAAACCAGTTCCATTTTTCTTAGTAGTAAAAAAAGGTTCCCCCATTTTATCTTTAACTTCTTTATTCATGCCTACTCCATTATCTTCAATGATAATTGTTATATTACCACGAGTTAATTTTGCGTTCACCTTAATTAAGCCTTTTTTATTAAGAGGTATAGCTTCCATAGCATTTTTGATAACATTTATAAACACTTGCTTTAATCTATCATAATCACCATAAATATAAACCTCATCATCACTTAAATTATGTTCAAACTCTATTTTTTTCTCACTAGCTAGTACACTAGCAATTTCAACAACATCATTTAATAATACCATTATATCCATCTTTCTTTTATCAACTGTAAGTTTTGTGAGATTTGTAAAGTCAGTCATAATCGTTAAGGTTCTTTCTATTTCCTGCCTTATAATGGGAATATACCGTTTAAGATGATCCTCATTTTTTGGATCAAACATTTCTAAATAACCTTTACAGACCGCAATAGGGTTTTTTATCTCGTGTGTAATTTTAAATAAAGAATTTCTTACTTGCTTTTCTCTTTCTAATTCTTTTATAGTCAAATGCAAACTCATTATTTGTTCGCTTTTGGTCATTAAATAATGTATTAAATGAGTCATAAGGTAAAAAGCAAAAGGTAAAATCATTATTTTTTTGACAAAATTTAAATTGTTGATTTCAAAAAGATTCAAACCTAATGTGGTAAAAATAACTTTTATAACTACAAACACACTTGTTGTATTAAAGTCGTTTACTGATTTTTTTTTTAGGATTGGAAACAATACAAAATATATGGATAATTCTAATATTATTAAAATAATATTTATATCAAATTTATAAAAATAATACAGACCAATCAGTAAGGAGAAAATAATAGATAATATTTTCTTTTCCTTTAAGTATGCGATTAATAGTGGAATTGTTATAAACATAACTTTAACACTAATATATTCTGTTTCAACTTTTAATATTAAGTACAATGATGAGTAAAGAGCTACATCAAAAAGAACATTACTTGTCTTTCTACCAAGATTCTGCTCGTTAATAACAAAAATAAAATAACAAAATAACGGAAACAAAATAAATATACAACTTAAAGATAAGGTTTCTAAAATATTCATTTAATCACATCCTCATGTCACCATTATAAAAACATACATCGTAGAATAATGTCGAAAAATAAATAAATTAAAAGAATATTGAAAATTTATATAAATAATTAACTATTTATGTCAAAATAAAAAGTAGTTTTGGTACTACTTTTTCAAATCATCAATATATTTTTTTAATCTTTGACCATCAGGCCCCAAAATAATTTTGAGCTGATTATCTATTTCTACAATTCCCTTGGCTCCAAGTTTCTGAATTGCATCCTTATTAGCTAGCGTAACATCTTTAAGTGTTACTTTAAATCGTGACATATTGACTTCTATGTTAATAATATTGTCCTTGCCACCTAAAAACTCAACTAATTTATTAGCTTCAATATAAAAATCTTTCTTGCTTGCTTTTAAGACAACTAATGCAATTAAAAAGAGAACAATAGCAATAATTAAATATTGTATATATTGCATTTTCATCACCTACTTGTATTATACTATAAAACTCTTTAAAATAAAACAAGAAAAATTTAGGTGTTAATTACACACTCTTTTATTTTACGAGAATATGTTATATTGAAAATAAGTAAAGGGGTGGATTTTATATGTGTAAAGAAAACACAGATTGCAAATGCATAAGTGATATTTTAAAAGTAATAAACATCCTTCAAAAGAAAGCTGAACGTTTTGACGATTGCGACAACAGGTGTGATAGACCAAAACTTGAATGCGACAAAAAATGTGAATGTAATACACGTCCTATACAATTGATCTTATGCGGCCAAAATGGTGATAATCCTTTAGTTATGCCTACTACAACAGGTACAACTCCAATAGGTGATGCATCATGTCCAACACCAGCATTCTCAAGCGTATTTAGAGTAGAAAAAATTGATGATTGTTGCGCAACTTTCAGAGTACTAGTTCCTGAAAAAGAGCATCACAAGGTAACAGACTTCGGTTGCCACAAAGAATATAAAGCTACTAATTCGTTCTTCACTGTAGATTTAAAATGTGTTTGTGTAATTAGATGCCTTGAAGATACTTTCGTTGATTGCGTATAGGCAAAAAGGTCACTTAAATATAGTGACCTTTTTCTTTAGAAATTTATGTCTTTTATTTCTTTAATGTCTATAGTTTCTTCATCCATTGTAATCAGTTTGTCCTTTGTTTGCCCGATTATTTCTTTGCTAACTATTGTGTTATCATGTAACGTAATAGTTGCTTTCATTTTGTAAACATAATTTGGTGAATTGAACAATTCTTTTATTTTAGTTGTTACATCCTTTTTTTCTGTTTGTTTTAAAACCGGTTCATTTACTAGTGTTTTATTAGTATTAAAAGAATAATATACTTTGGAATTAGCATTTAATTTCTTATCGATTTTATTAACATAAATACTAGGTAATTTTTTATTCATATATCAACACCCTTATCTATCATTAGTTTATGCATAATTATTTCAAAAGTTGCAACATGAAACGACCAAGTAGGTGTATAATAAGTATATGGTGGTGGTAAGATGAAAAATATATCAAGGTATAAAATAGAATATGGCATAATAATTCCTCTTATCCTTCTTGCGATAATAAGTGTAATAACAATCTATGGTGCTACTGATATAATTCAAAGCAATGTATCTAATGCTTTTATAAAACAAACACTTTGGTATGTTTTAGGGTTTGGAGTTGCCTTTATTATTATGTTCATTGGAACTGATTATTTATTAAAGTATGCTTGGATATTTTATGTTATTGGAGTTGTTAGCTTGCTGTTATTGCTATTTATAGGAGTACCTATAAATAATGCAAGATGTTGGTTTACAATAGGAGATATTGCAACTATTCAGCCAAGTGAATTTATGAAAATAATTTTAATACTAATTCTAGCTAGAGTAATAAACGATTTTAATGAGCGTAATTCTAATCCTACAATAAAGGATGAATTACAATTGTTGGTAAAAGTTTTTATAATTGTTTTCATTCCATCAATTTTAACTTTCCTTCAACCTGACACAGGTGCTGTTATCATTTATCTTGCCATAACATTTTCAATGTTATTTGTATCTGGAATAAGATTTAGATGGTTTGCTATTATAATAGGTTTGATTCTCGTTTTAGGTTTAATTGGTTTAGGATTATATTTATTTAAAAGTGATTTATTTGTTAAGATTTTTGGCACTAATTTTTTCTACCGTATAGATCGTCTTTTAGATTGGCAAGCTAAAGATGGGATGCAACTTAGTAATGCCCTAACTGCTATAGGAAGCGCTGGCTTGTTTGGATTTGGACTTGGCAACACACCAATTTACTTTCCAGAAGCACATACTGATTTCATCTTTTCTGTTTTTGCAAGTAATTTTGGCTTGATCGGTTCAATAGTATTAGTTGCATTATTAATATTCTTTGATTTAAAAATTATAAACATTGCCGTTAAAACAAAGAAAAACGTATATAAATATGTCATAGCAGGTATTATAGGTATGATTTTATACCAACAAATACAAAGTATTGGTATGAATATAGGTTTATTACCTATCGTAGGTATTACACTTCCATTCATAAGTTATGGTGGATCTAGTTTGATAAGTTATATGATTATTGCTGGTATTATCTTTAATTTATCAAACCAAACAATAAGATATTGGAATGCTAAAAGATAAAAAACAAGACCTTATTAACAAGGTCTTGTTTTTGATAAAATTAAGTATTTTGCAAATATCTTCGATCCAAATTAACTGGTTATTATTTCACCTAAATCTAATTCGTATATAACATCACATAATAAATCTATATCTTCTTTTATGTGAGTTGCAATCAAAATAGTTTTTCCCTTTTGTTTTTCGGTTAGAAGTATACTTCTAATTTTTTCAACACTCTTATTATCAACTCCATTAAATGGTTCATCAAATATCATAATATCTGGGTCCTCCATCAAAACACTAGCAATTGCTAATTTTTGCTTCATCCCAAGTGAATATTTTCCATACTTCTTATTCATTTGACCCTCTAAATCACATTTTTTTAGTGCCATTTTAATTTCTTCATCAGTAATTTTGTTTTGGATATCAGCTAATAATTTTAGATTTTCAAAACCTGTTAAATTTCCTATAAATGAAGGCTTATCAATAAATGCTCTCGTGTTACTTGGAAATATGTCCTTTTTATAGATATCTTCACTGTCGACAATAACGTTTCCTGTAGTCGGTTTAAGCAATCCACATATACTTTTAAGAAGCATACTTTTACCACTTCCGTTTCTCCCTATGAAACCATATATTTTTCCAGCCTCAATCTTTAAATTTATATTTCTTAATATAACATTGGATTTTATAGTTAAGTTTAAATCTTTAACCTCTATTTTATAATCCATACATCTTCTCCTTTCTAAAAAGATTCACTATTTTTTTGTGACATATCCTATATGTTAGTGGTAAAACCAACATTAAAATTATGACTATATAAATATTAAAATTATTCCAGCTAGGAAATAAAAAGTATAAATGCTTAATTTTAAATGTCACAATAGATAAGTATAATCCTAGAATAACAAAATATGAAAATATGTTCATGTAACCAAACAAAGCAATTACTATAAACTGCAGTATTATTTTATATATTATATTAATAAACAATAATTCAAAATTAAAATAATTTACATTCAACACATAAAGAGTTATAAATAAAGTAACATACAGTATGAAAGTCATTAAAATGCTAATTATTGTAATAGATATAAGTTTTTGAAGTATATACTTCTTTTTGCTCATTCTCAAAAACAATTGTTCAGGTGCGGACGTTATATCTGAAAAATAAATTGAAACAGCAGTATATATGTATAACGATATCATTAAGCACATGTATATAATTTCAATAATATCATTTATATTATAAGTTAATCCTAAAGATCTTTCGAAAAATAATTGTTCAGTATAAACAAACGAGGTTATATGAATTATATTGTCTTGTTTTAAAACATTTGAGTCATTGATGTTGTTCGTTGCATTAGTAAAATTATTGTAATTAAATATTGTTTTTAATACTAATAATAGAATTATAAAAATTATAATTTTATAATTTTTCTTAACAAACAATAATAAATCCCTATATATCATTGATTTCATTTATCGGATTCTCCAATTCTGTTTAGTATATACAATAATCGATAATTTATATAATATAAATATGACAATTGGAGTTAAAAACAATATCCATAAATTATTATAAGTATTCATATATGGAAATATTATATTAATATTAAATATCGTTGGGCTTACATATTGATATAATGCTATGAGAACAACAATAATGATACCTATTTTATCATTAATGAGCTTTAATATAATGTAACTCATTAAAAACCATATTGTTATATTTATCAAAGTTAAATATAAATTTATAAATATGAATATAATATTTTCATTTATATTTCCGTCAATGATAAATACTAAATTGAAATTAG
>DUQO01000036.1 GCA_012837765.1 Mollicutes bacterium
ACAAGCTAAAATTAAAGAAAGTATGTAATTAAATATACAAAAACAGTAATAATTCTTTTTAAAGAAATTACTGTTTTTTTATGAAAAGTGTGTATCCATCAAGTTTCAAAATTTGACAAACACTACTTTTTTTGGTACTATAAGCGACAATATTTGTAAGAGGGAGATAATGATAAATAGTGAATAATGAAATTTATTTAGTTGTAAATGCTGGTAGTTCATCTTTAAAGTTTTCAGCATATCAGATGCCTGAAAAAAAAGAATTAATTTATGGGTACTTTGAAAAAATTGGAATGAATGATAATTTTTATTCTATAAGTACAAACGGTGAAAAAATCAAAAAAAATACTTATATTAAGGATCATGCTCAAGCTGTATCGATATTATTAAATGAATTGTTTTTAAACAACATTATTACTGATGTAGAAGAAATAAAGGGTGTTGGTCACCGCGTGGTTCATGGTGGTGATAAATACAGTGATTCAATTATTATAAATAATGAAGTTATGAACACTATTGAAAAACTAGTTCCATTAGCACCTCTTCATAATCCGGCAAATTTAATTGGCATAAAAAATATAAAAAATGCTATTCCAGATGCTGTTCATGTTGCTTCTTTTGATACAGCATTTCACCATACAATACCTGAAGAAAATTATATGTATCCAATTCCTAGTGAATGGTATGAAAAATATTTAGTAAGAAAATATGGGTTTCATGGTACGAGTTATAAATATATTACAAATGCTATGAAGTACATTTTAAATAAAAAACATTTAAACTTAATTATATGTCATATTGGTAGTGGGGCAAGTATAACTGCAATAAAAAACAGTAAAAGTTATGATACAACAATGGGTATGACACCATTAGATGGTTTAATGATGGGTACTAGATGCGGATCTATTGATCCTTCTATTATTTCATATATTAAGAAAATGAAAGAACAAATTATTGAAGAAACAATGAATGATTTAAATAAAAAAAGTGGTCTTTTAGGAATAACGGGTAAAAGTGATTTAAGGGATGTGGAAGCTTTAGCTGATAATGGCGACAAAAAAGCTCAAGTAGCATTAGATATGTATACATGGAAAATTGCAGATTATATTATACAATATTATAATAGATTAGAAGGTAACATTGATGGTATCGTTTTTACAGCTGGTGTTGGTGAAAATCAATCTAGAATTAGAGATAGGATAATTAAAAAGATAAGTAAAGTAACTGGTATTAATATAGATGAAGCGAAAAATAATAATATAGCAAGTTATAAAGAACAACAAACAGGTGTTATTACAACAGAAGATTCCAAAATACCAGTTTGGGTTGTTCCTACCAACGAAGAATTAATGATATTAGAAGATACTTATACCTTAACAAAAAGCATAAATGAAAAATCACATACCAAAATTAAAAGATAAAAAGATGTAAAAGGGGGTAAAATTTATGTTAAATAACAAGTCAACAATACCTATTATAAGAGAAGAATATGTAGATTCCTTAGGAAATGTATATAAAAATGTTAGAGAAATAGCATATGAAAAAAATAATATATGTGGTAATTTAGGTAAGTATATAACAGAGTCAAACGGTCAAAGTAACAAGTCATTTTGTGATGATGTAGATTTAAATGGTGTTTTAATTTATCAAAATAGAATAGATAAAAAGATTGGATATAGAATATATAAAGATACCAAGGCTGTTCATAAAGATAATATAATGATTGAAGAACTTGTAAAACGACAACCGAAAATAAAACATTCACTTTTTCCTACAGGTGTAGTTACACTAGATGGAAGAGTAATTGGCCAAGAAATTCCTTTTTTCGATAACGCTATAACTTTGTCTGAATTTTGTAATAAAGTGATTAACAAAACAACATCACCAAAGGAAGCTATAAAGATACATTTAGAAATACTAAAGATAATGAGAGAATTATATGAAAATGGTATTTATTATTTAGATGGACATAACAATAATTTTATGGTTTTAAAAGGAGATAATCATAATATAACAGACGGTACTAATATAAACATGATTGCTATGATTGATTATAGTCCTGAAAACATTGTTTTTGATGAATTAGATGAATACAAGAAGAAACGCTTATTCGAATGTTTAAGAAATTATTGTTTATCCATCTTGAATTATAGATTTGGTATAAATAAGATCGTTGGTCCTTTTCCATATTTTTATTCATTCGATGAATTAGAAGAAATAATCTTAGAACAAGATCATATATTGACTAAAACTATTCACAAATAAATCAAAGTTTTTACTTTGATTTATTTTTTTTCATCTTGTTTTAATTCAATAATAATAAATAATATATCTTAAAATGATAAAAATTTCGTTAATTTATTTTAATTTAATGGTATAATTATGTTAGATGGTAGGTGAGGTAATGGCAAAATTATATTTTACATATGGAACAATGGGGAGCAGTAAAACAGCACAAGCATTAATGTTAAGGTTTAGTTTCCTTGAAAGAGGGAAAAAAGTTTTGTTTTTAAAACCAGCTATTGATAATCGTGATGGTGAAAATATAATTAAATCTCGTATTCCTGGTTTAGAAGCACCAGTGGATGTATTTGATAATGATGATAATCTTCTTGATATATATAATTTTGAACTTTTAGATATCGATTGCGTTATTGTAGATGAAGTGAACTTTGCATCTAAAGAACATATCGAACAATTAAAATATATTGCAGAAGAATTTGATATCCCTGTTTTTACATTTGGACTTAGGGCTAATTTTAAAACTGAGTTGTTCGAAGGTAGTAAAAGATTGTTTGAAATAGCTGATAAAATAGAAGCAATCAATAGTCCTTGTCATTGTGGTAAAAAAACCATTGTTAATGCAAGATATAAAGGTCGTAAAATCTTATATGAAGGCGAATCTATTGTCATAGGTGGGGATGAACAATATAAAAGTCTTTGTTATAAATGTTGGAAAGAAGGAAAATTAGATAAAAATTAATGGAGGAAATATGAAACAGAAAGTATATATAGATTTTGACGGAGTAATTTGGGATTCTTTTCCCGTTTTTTATAATATTATTAGAGAATACAATTATGCATTATATGAAAGAATAATTAATAAAATAGCTACCAAAGAAGATAATGATGAAGTTGGTGAAATATTAAGAAAATATGATTGGAAAGATATTTTTAGTAAATCAAAACCTATTGAAGGTAGCATAGAAGGGTTAGAAGAATTAATTAACTGTAATGACTTTGAAATAGCTATTTTAACTCATTGCAATTCACATAATGAAGTAAAATGGAAAATTAAAACAATTAATAAATATATACCTGGCATTAAGTTGATTCCTGTTTTTAAACCAACATCAAAGTCAATCGCTGTAGATCCAAGGGGAGCAGTATTGATAGATGATTATTCTAAAAATCTTATAGAATGGAAAAATGCTGGTGGTATATCAATTAAATTCTCATCTTCTAATAATATAAATAAAGATTTTTATTCAATTAAATCACTTTTACAAGCGAAAGATACTGTTAAGAAAATTATTACTAGTAATGAAATAAATTTAGCCTTTGATAATATATATGCAGAAGAAGAAGTTTAAAATTATGTCTAAAAATAGCACTCTGTATTGACGAGTGCTATTTTTAGTTATATAATTGTTTTTGAGGTGATTTTATGAATAACTATCAAGAAAACCTAGAAAACGTTTTAGAAAAATACGGTCGCGATATCGTAAAAAGTGTTAAAGATGGTAAAATTGATCCTGTTATAGGACGAGATGAAGAAGTTCGTAGTATTACCCGTATATTATCACGTAAAACAAAGAATAATCCAGTTTTAATAGGTGAACCAGGGGTTGGTAAAACTGCTATTGTTGAGGGTCTTGCAAGACGTATTGTAGCAGGGGATGTACCAAATAGTTTAAAAAATAAAACTATTTGGGAATTAGATATGGGGGCTTTAATAGCTGGAGCAAAGTATCGTGGTGAACTTGAAGAAAGATTGAAAGCTGTATTAAAAGAAATAAAGAATAGTGAAGGTAATATTATAATGTTTATAGATGAAATTCATGTGATAGTAGGTGCTGGTAGATTAGATGGTGCAATGGATATTTCAAACATGTTAAAACCAATGCTTGCAAGAGGTGAAATTCATTGTATTGGTGCTACTACTTTAAACGAATATCGTAAGTACATCGAATCTGATGGTGCTCTTGAACGAAGATTTCAAAAAGTATTAGTTAGCGAACCAACTATTTTAGATACTATAACCATTTTAAGAGGACTAAAGGAACGTTACGAAGTTCATCATGGGGTAAACATTTCAGATAAAGCTTTAATTGCTGCAGCTAATTTATCACAACGCTATATTACAGATCGCTTTTTACCTGATAAAGCTATTGATTTAGTCGATGAAGCATGTGCAACCATTAAAGTTCAAATGGATTCTGTACCTGTTGAAATAGATTCGCTAACAAGAAGAATTATGCAACTTGAAGTTGAAAATCATGCCTTAAAAAATGAAAAAGATGAAGCTAGTAGAAACAGGTTAAAAGAAATAAATGAAGAATTGATCAGTTTGAAAGAAGAAGAAAAAGTTTTAAGAAAAGAGTGGGAAGAAGAAAAAACTATTAATGATCAAATTAACAAAAAGAAAAGCGAGTTAGAAAATGCTAAATTTAGATTGGAGCAGGCTGAAAACAATTATGATTTAGAAACTTCAGCTCGAATTAAACATGGTGAGATTCCTACTTTAGAAAAAGAACTAACTCTTTTAAGAGAGAAAGATAGTAGTAAAATGTTAAGTGATACTGTAACTGAAGATTCAATAGCTAGTATCATTTCTAAATGGACTAATATACCAGTTACTAAACTTGCAATGGGAGAGAAGGAAAAACTTCTTAATTTAGAGAATGAAATGAAGAAGAGGGTAATTGGTCAAGATGATGCTTTAAAACTTGTAAGTAACGCTATAATTAGGGCTAGAGCAGGTATTAAAGATCCTAATAGGCCAATTGGTTCTTTCATCTTTTTAGGACCAACAGGTGTTGGTAAAACAGAGGTGGCTAAAACACTTGCATACCAATTATTTGATGATGAACGTCATATGATTAGACTTGACATGAGTGAATATATGGAAGCTTTTAATGTGTCTAGATTGGTTGGTTCTCCACCAGGATATGTTGGTTACGATGATGGCGGTCAATTAACAGAAGCTGTAAGACGAAATCCATATAGTATTGTCTTATTTGATGAAATAGAAAAAGCTCATCCAGATGTATTCAATATTTTGTTACAAATATTAGATGATGGACGAATTACTGATAGTCATGGAAGAGTAGTTGATTTTAAAAATACTATTATTATAATGACATCTAATATTGGTAGTGAATATATATTAGAAAATAAAGGTCATGAATTGGTGCATGATTTAATGAAAAAAACTTTTAGACCAGAATTCTTAAATAGAATTGATGAAATAATTATCTTTAATTATTTAACTAAAGAAGTTATCAATAAGATTGTAATAAAACTAATAAACGAATTAAAACTCAGATTACAAGAATATGAATTAAACATATCGATTACTGATAGGGCAATTAAATATATTGTTGAAAGTTCTTATGATGTCAATTATGGTGTAAGACCATTAAAAAGATTTATATCAAGAAATATTGAAACTTTAATTGCCAAGTATTTAATAGAGGAAAAAATCAAATTTGCAGATAATATTACAATTGATATTGAAAACAATCAAATAATTATTAAATAAACCTTATATAAGGTTTATTTTTTTGCAACATTTGGATAAATATGTTAAAATAAAAAATACATGAAGACGTTTCAACACATGAGGGTAGCAATTACGCATATATTAAAAATTTATATGAATGGAAGGAAAAAAAAAGAAATGAAAAAAAGCGTTTCAACTTTAACAAAGTGCAAATTAAAGTATGAAAAACATACCCCAACTAGTGAAAACAACTATGATTCTTATATTATGGAATTAATTACAAAACAAGAGGAGGAAAAAACAAAAAGCTTAATTGAAAGTTATATCATTAAAGATGAGGATACTAATAAATATATTGGTCTTTGTTCATTTAGATTATTACCTTCTGAACTTAATGCAGTAGTATTAGATATTTCTATATCTGAACAAGATGTAAATAAAAAATATATGTATTATAAACATATATTGGATAATTTACCTAATTTAAAATTTAATAATAAAAACATTCATAAAGTAATAATAGAAATAAAAGATAATGACATTGATTATGATCTTGCTTATAATTCTGGTTTTACATTTGATCATAATTTATTTCTAAAAAATAAGGATCAGGTTAAAAATAAAGTGTATTCAAAAACCAATCCTAAATTACCTCAAAAATCTGTTGCCTTGTTAAAGGTCAACAATCATAATCTTGTCTTTTTTAGCTTTGATGAAAAAATTGAAGCACAAAACAATTTCTTAAATAAATGCCTAGAAGAAAAAGATACATCTAACTATGCTTATCAAGTAAAATATCCAACTTCTGATACATTTGCTAAGTATTTAGTAATGGATTTAGATATTGGTGAATATATAGGTCTTGCTATATTAAAACTAGCCATATATGAGCGTGGAAAGGTTCCAATGCCTATGTCAGTATATTATGCTGTTTTAAAAGAATACCGAAATAGAGGATATGCAAAAGCTATTTTAAGAGATATGGTCAATATGTTATTTGATAATAATATATGTGATAAAGTAAATCTAGAAATTTCTTCAGGCAATAACGCTTCTTTAAATGCTGCTAAAAGAATGGGATTTGAAAATGATCATATTAACTTTGAAATTTTTCAAGAAGAAGGTTATGATTATATTCCTATGTCTTTATATAAAAGTAAAACATACAGTAATAAAAAACGTATGTAACGGAGGTATATTTTGTGAAGTATCATTTTATTGGTATAAAAGGTTCTGGTATGAGTTCTTTAGCTCAAATCATGTTTGATTTAGGATATGATGTACAAGGGTCTGATAAAGAACAACATTTTTTTACTCAAATAGCTTTAGAAGAACGAGGCATTAAATTATTACCATATAATGATTCAAATATTGACGATAATATTATTGCTGTAGTAGGTGCTTCCATTAAAGGAGATAATGTAGAACTACAAAAAGCAAATAAATTAAATGTTAAAAAATATGCTTATTTTGAATTACTAGGTAAATTGACTAGAAAATATAACACTATTGCTGTATGTGGTTGTCATGGTAAAACATCTACAACATCATTATTAGCACATGTTTTCAATAATATAGTTGGTTCTAATTACTTAATCGGTGATGGAACAGGTTTTGCTAATAAAAATAATAGTTATTTTATGATAGAAGCTTGTGAATACCGTAGACACTTTTTGTATTACTATCCTAAAACAACTATCATCACTAATATTGATTTAGATCACATTGATTATTTTAAAGATTTAGATGATATAAAAGATGCTTTTATTTCTTTTGCTAACCAAACAGAAAAGCAAATTATAGCATGTGGTGATAATTTAAACATTAGAAGTATTAAAGATAAAATTAACAAACCAATTTACTTTTATGGGATAGAAGATAATAATGATTTTAAAGCAACAAATATTGTGAGTTCTAATAAAGGATTTACCTTTGATGTTTATTTTAAAGATGAATTAGTAGGTACTTTTAATATCGATATGTATGGTAAACATTCTATTTTAAATGCTTTAGCTGTTATTGCAGCAGCATATCTTGATAATTTAGATATGGAATCTGTAAAAAAGCATCTTAGAACATATAATGGTGCCAAAAGAAGATTTAGTGAAACAGTAATTGATGATATAGTTATAATTGATGATTACGCTCATCACCCAAATGAAATGAGAGCTGTAATAGAGGCAGCAAAACAAAAATATCCTGATAAAGAGATAATTGGTGTATTTTTACCACATACTTTTTCTCGTACTAAAGCTCTATATAAGGAGATTGCTCAAATACTAAATACGATTAACAAATCATATGTTTTAGATGTTTATCCTAGTAGAGAAAAAGCAAGCGATTATCCAGGTATAACAAATGATTTAATAATTGACTTACTTAAAAATGGAGAAAGCATCAAAAGGGATAATATAGATAAACTATTAAATCATCATGATAGTGTAATAATTTTTATGAGTCCTGATGATTTAAATGATATGATAGATAAATATGTCAACTTATTAAAACAAAATAAAGAGCACTAATACTAAAGATAGTGCTTTTTATTATTTAATTTGTAAAATGTATTGATACATTCTTTTTTTGTTGAATTAAATTGTTACAGTATGATATACTTTATTATAGGAGGAGATATAAATGATAAAAGGAACTAAAACAGAACAAAATTTGTTAAAAGCTTTTGCTGGTGAGAGTCAAGCACGCAATAGATATACAATGTATGCTTCAAAAGCAAGAAAAGAAGGCTATGAACAAATAGCTGCAATATTCTTAGAAACAGCAGAAAACGAACGTGAACATGCATCACTATTTTATAAAAAATTAGAATGTAGTGAAGTTGAAATAACTGCTTCTTACCCTGCAGGATGTATTGGGTCAACCTTAGAAAACTTAGAATATGCTGCTAATGGAGAACATGATGAAGCATTTAATCTTTATCCAGAGTTTTCTAAAGTAGCAAGAGAAGAAGGATTTGAAGATATAGCTAAGTTATTTGAACTTATTGCATCAATCGAAGAACATCATGAAAAAAGATATAAAGAATTATATGAAAACGTAAAAAATAACAAAGTGTTTAATCGCGATGAAGAAGTTGAATGGATTTGCCGTGAATGTGGTTATATTCATAAAGGAACTTCAGCACCTGAGGTATGCCCAGTATGTGCTCATCCACAAAGCTTTTATCAATTAAATATAAAAAATTATTAAGATTAAAAATCAATATAAATAAATATTATATTGATTTTTTATTAATTATTTTCAACTTCAATCATATACTATATTGAACTTAATAGAGGAGGAAATAATTAATGGAAACACTTAAAGTTTCATCAAAGTCAAACCCTAATTCAGTAGCTGGAGCATTAGCTAATGTGTTTAGGGAAAAAGGATCTGTAGAAATTCAGGCGATAGGTGCTGGGGCATTAAATCAAGCGATTAAAGCCATAGCTATAGCTAGAGGTTTTGTTGCACCTAGTGGGAAGAACCTAGTATGCGTTCCTGCTTTTGTCGATATTCTAATCGAAGGGGAAGAGCGTACAGCCATAAAACTAATTGTAGAATCAAAATAAAAGCTCTTTAAGAGTTTTTTATTTTATAAATAAGCATTTTAAGATAATGTTTTTATAGTAATTTAAATATTGATATGATAAAATACTAATAGGTGATAAAAATGCATTACAATAGAAGTAAATTAAGAAAAACGATTATGATTATTTTATATCAAATATCATTGTATCAAAAAAATAATATTACTTATGATATCGAAGATGTAATAAAAGAAAATATTGAAATTGATAGTGAATTTGTAAAAGAAATGGTACATGGTGTTTTAAATAATGTAAATGAAATTGATGAGGTTGCTAACAAGCATTTAAAAAATTGGTCTATTGATCGTTTAGGAAAGATTGATCAAGCTATTTTAAGGATGGGAATTTACGAACTTTTATATACTGATACACCAGATATTATTTGTATAAATGAAGCTGTAGAACTTGCTAAAAACTTCTCAGATGATGCTGTTAAAGATTTAATAAACGGTGTTTTAGATAGTATTTATAAAAGTAGGTGATTATTATGAATAATACTAAATATCTATCTATAACAGCTGTAACCCGTTATTTAAAGTATAAAATTGATAGTGATGAGCATTTACAAGATGTATATTTAAAAGGCGAAATTTCTAATTTTAAAGCGCATACAAGAGGGCATTTATATTTTACCTTAAAGGATGAGACAAGTAGAATTTCAGCTATTATGTTTTCATCAAGTGCATCTAAATTAGCATTTACACCAGAAGATGGAATGAAAGTATTAGTTAGAGGTAAAATAAGTGTTTATGAAGCAACTGGTAATTATCAAATATATGTTAATGAAATGCAAGAAGATGGAATTGGTAATTTATACATTGCATTTGAACAATTAAAAGCTAAACTAGAAAAAGAAGGTTTATTTGATAAATCACGAAAAAAACCTATTCCTAAGATTCCTAATAAGGTTGGAATTATAACTGCTTCAACTGGTGCTGCTATTAAAGATATCCTATCAACTATTAAAAGAAGATTTCCGATCTGTGAAACAATCTTATTTCCAGCTTTAGTACAAGGCCCTGATGCCCATACTGATATCGTAAAGCAAATAAAAAAAGCTCAAGAATTTGATATCGATGTATTGATAATAGGACGTGGTGGTGGCTCAATTGAGGATTTATGGCCTTTTAATGAAGAAGATGTCGCTAGAGCAATATTTGATTGTAAAATACCTACAATAAGTGCTGTAGGACACGAAATAGATTATACAATAAGTGATTTTGTAGCTGATGTAAGAGCAGCTACACCAACAGGTGCTGCTGAATTAGCAGTTCCAAACTTAGTGGATCTATTAACATTCATCGATAATTTAAAAATCAGATCAAATAAAGTTATTTTAAATAAAATTGATAACTTAAAAATAACTTTAATGAAATTAAAAGATAGTTATGTTTTAAATAATCCACTTCATATATACCAAGTAAAAGAACAACAATTAGATAATTTGATTGATAAAATTCATTCTATTATTTCAAATATAGTAGTAAAAAGAAAAGATTATTTAAATCATTTGAAAAAAAGTTATGTTTTAAATAATCCTAACAAATTACTTGAAGGTAAAAATCATACATTAAATAAATACTTAGAGAAATTAAAATTGTTAAATCCTATGAACACTTTAAAAAGAGGATACACAATTGTTAAAAAAGATAATAAAGCAATAGATAATATTAAAAAATTAAATACCAATGATAAAATTGACATTATCTTTAATAAAGGAATTATCAATGCTAGTATTATAGGTATAAAGGAGAATTAAAATGGAAAAACAAATGAAATTAGAAGAAGAACTAGAAAAATTAGAAGCTATTATAAAAGAATTAGAATCTGGAGATACTAATTTAGACGATGCTATTAACAAATATACAGAAGCTATGAAAATAGCTAAAAGTGCATCAGATAAACTTGCAAAAGCAGAAGAACAAGTAAATAAAATACTTACAGAAAATAGCAAGCTAGAAGACTTTGATGTAGAGTAATTTAAAAATTAAAAAAATTATTATTCAAAAACTACCAAAGAATAAATGGCATTATTTGTGTAGTTTTTTTTAAACTTTTTAAACCAAAATATAATTGTAGTCTATTGATAATTAGAGGAGATGTTTTTATGTTTTTAAAAAAAGCGAGAAACATTCTATGTGGTCTTCTTCTAACATTATTTATTCTACCTACAACTGCCTTTGCTTATTCAGACTACATCATTGCTGGTGGTGAAAACATTGGCATCCAAATTAACTCAAAAGGTATCATAATCGTTGGTTTGTACAAAATTGATAATGTCTATCCAGGACGTGAAGCTGGACTAAAACTTGGTGACAAAATACTTGCCATAAACAATCAAAAAGTTGATAACATCAATCAAATGATTGAAACGATCAATAAAGATGAAGATAAAAAAAGCATTGATATAAAATACAAGCGTTTTGATAAAGTATATAATACTAAACTTAAGCTTGTAAAAACAGAAGATGGAGTTCATAAAACAGGACTTTATGTTAAAGATACAATCAATGGTATAGGTACACTTACATTTATTGACCCAAAAACTAATTACTTTGGAGCTTTAGGTCATGAAATAATTGAGAAAAACACTGGACAAATGATTGAAGTTAAGGATGGTAAGATTTTTAAATCTCAGGTAGAAGGAATTAAGAAAAGTAGTAATGGTTCACCTGGTGAAAAGAATGCTAGATATTTTTCTAATATTACATATGGTAATATTAGGGAAAATACTAACCATGGTATTTTTGGAACTTATAACAATATACCAAATAAACCACTATATAAAGTAGCTAAACCAGATGAAATAAGAATCGGAAAAGCATCTATATTAACTGTTGTTAAAGATGAGCAAGTAGAGGAATTTGAAATTCAGATCATTAAATTGAACAAAAATGATAATCAAAAGATCAAAAACATCTTATTTAACATTACTGATCCTAAGTTGTTAGAAACCACAGGTGGGATTATACAGGGAATGAGTGGTAGTCCAATTATTCAAGATGAAATGATAATTGGAGCTGTAACTCACGTTATCGTTGATGATCCAACCAAAGGATATGGAATATTCATTACAAATATGTTAGAAGAGGCTGAAAACTAGTAAAAGATGAGATATATATCTCATCTTTTTTTATATAATTTAATAGGTGACTTTTTTATGATTACAAAAGTAATGTTTGAACATGATAATTATCAATATATTTGGATCACTTCATACAGTAATCATATATTTAAAATAATAGAATTAAATGATTATAACAATAAAATTCAAGAGCTTATTTTTGAATATAATAAAATATATATAATTACTATTAATAATTTAGTTTAT
>DUQO01000037.1 GCA_012837765.1 Mollicutes bacterium
AAAAACAAATCTGTTTCAAAATTGGTTTTTGTATTTTGTAATATAGAAGCCATTCTTTCAAGACCCATACCTGTATCTATATTTTTACTAGGTAATTCTTGATAATCTTTTCTATCAATTCCTTCTTTTGCATTGTACATGCTAAAAACATTATTCCAAATTTCAACATAACGTTCATTTTCAATCTCTTCTTTTAATAAAGCAATCCCTTTATTTTCAGGATCATATTCTTCTCCACGGTCGTAAAATATTTCGCTATCAGGACCAGATGGACCCTCACCTATTTCCCAAAAGTTACTTTCTAGCCTAATGATGTGATCAGGATCAACACCTTGTTCTATCCATAAATTATAAGCTTCATCATCATCTGTATATATAGTCATATAAAGTTTATCTTTATCTAATCCGAAATACTTTTCACTAGTAAGGAGTTCGTAAGAATACTCTATAGCTTCTTTCTTAAAATAATCACCAACAGAAAAATTACCAAGCATTTCAAAAAAAGTATGATGTCTTGCTGTTTTGCCGACATTTTCAATATCATTTGTTCTAATGCACTTTTGACAACTCACCATTCTTCTATTTTTAGGAACAATGGAACCATCAAAATATTTCTTTAAAGGGGTAACACCTGCATTTATCCAAAGAAGAGTCGGATCATTGACAGGTATTAAAGATGCACTAGGAAGCACTGTATGCCCTTTTTCTTCAAAAAAAGTAAGATACATTTTCCTTATTTCATTACTACTCATTCTTTTCACTTTTCATCTCCCTCTCATCGATAATTTTTATAAATTTATCCTTTAAATCATCCAACGTACCATTGTTATGAATGAAGTAGTCAAAATTATAATAATCATCAAAGTCTATTTCAGTTATATCTGATCGTTGTTTTTCAGTAAGACCATCATTAACATTATCTCTTGTTATTTTAATAGCAACAATTTTATCGAAGATTGATCTAGGTTTTTCAATTTCTATTTCTAATCTTGCATCATCAATAATTATTACATCAAAAAAATATGAAAGTATTTCAATATCTTCGATCGTTCTATTTACAAAAAACTCATATTTTTTCAGTTTTCCTCTTATTAAATCCGTTCCTATTGATTGTAATAACTCCCTTGGTTTTGTTTTCTCATTTCCATCCCAACCAAAGTAATTTTTAACGTAGTCTTTGATATGTTTTCCATATGATGTGATGGCAACTTTCTTACCTCTTTTCTCATATTCTTCTTTCATTAGAAGCGCTGATGTTGTTTTACCACGTCTTGCTTTTCCAGCTATTACATAAATAATAGGATCTTTATATACAAACTCCATAAGGAACCTCCTTATTCTTCTTCATTAAATTTCAAAATTTCAAATTTTCTTTCTATAAATAATACCACTGATTTAATAACAGCTATTAAAGGTGTCGCAATTATCATACCAACAACACCAAAGAAATAACCAAACAGTAATAATCCTATCAATATAGTTACAGGATGAAGTTTCATCGTCTTACTCATAACTAAAGGTTGAACAAAATTACCTTCAACAAATTGAACAACCATTATTGCAACAAGCACTATAATACCAGTTGCTACATCTTGTGTAAATGCTACTAAAGTAGCAGGAAAAGCTCCTAAATATGGACCTATATAAGGTATAACATTTGTAATACCACATATTAAACCAAATAACAAAGGTGCTTGTAATCCTGTTATAGTAAAGACCAATGAACTTAATATAAATATTATTATAGAAACAACAAAAGTTCCTTTAATGTAATTAAATACCGAATCATTTGCATCAGTAAACAAACTTAGTGCATCACTTCTTAATCTCTTTGGAAGCATTGTCATCAATACTTTTCCAACATTATCAAAGTCAAACAATAAATAGAAACCTATCATAAGTCCAACAGCAATAACCCCAATAGTTGAAAACATTCCACTAATAAAATTAACGATTGTTCTTGGAACATCAGTTGTAAGTGAACCTACAAAACTGTTGATTGAAGCAACCACATCTGTTTTTATTGCCTCAACATCTATAAAGCTAATATTTTCAAAACGATCTATAAAATTATTTAACCAATCTGTTACATTGCTAAAAACATCTGGTAAAACTCTAATAAAATCATTTAATTGACCTAACAATAATGGAAAAATAGTTGTAATTAGCAAATATAACAATAATAACATTACTATATATACTAAAGAAGTCCCAACAACTCTATTTATTCCTCGTTTATGTAAAAATTTAACACATGGATCTAAAAGCCACGCTATTATAATACCGATAAAAAAAGGTGATAAAATCTTCAATATCAGTAGTATAAAAGGCAATATTTTCCATTCTTTAAAAATAAGAGTTACAGCATAAATGCCTACTATCACCAACAACACAAACAAGACTTTTAAAATCCTACTACCTAGTTTAATCACTTCATTTAAGCTTTTAGTATCTATTTTTTCATTATTAAATAATTTTTTCATACGACTCCTCCATCATATAGATTATAACATATTTACTTACTACATTAGATTATATTAATCATTAATCACGATTTCTAGTAGCCATCAAAAACAAACGTAATATTTCGAGTAAGTTTGAAATAAGTGATGCAACATATGTTAAGGCTGCTGCTGTAAGCATGTTTTTTACAGGTTGTTTTTCTTTTTCGTCTATTAGTTTTTCTTTTTCTAATATTTTTATCGCTCTATTCGACGCATTAAATTCAACAGGAAGAGTAATTAATTGAAACAACAAAGTTGCTGATAACAACACTATTCCCACTATTGCAATATCAAAAGCCGAAGCTAGAATACCTATTACAAGCACTATATATCCAATACGCGAAGTAAAATTAACAAAAGGTACAATTGCATTTCTAATTATCAAAGGTGTATATTTCTTTTGATGTTGAATGGCATGCCCACATTCATGAGCAGCTATAGCAACAGATGAGATAGTAGAATCATGATATACTTCACTAGATAATCTTATCACCTTACGTCTTGGATCATAATGATCTGTCATTTTACCTTTTGTTTCAACTATCATTATTTCTTTAAGACCATTTTGGTTTAATATTTCACGTGCTACATCAAATCCTGTTAATTTTTTTGTATTTAAAATTGTTTTATACTTATTGTATGTTCCACTGACAAGTGCTTGCGCACCTAAAACTAAAATAAAAGATATAAAAAATAACGCTAATTCCATTTTTCACTCTCCTTAATCTCATATATTGTTCCCTCTCGGCTGTCCTTTATAATTATTCCCATTGATAACAATTCGTTTCTAATTTCATCAGCTTTAGTATAATTCTTTTCAGCTTTAGCTTCATCACGTTCTTTTATCATTTGTTCAATCTTCTTAACTAATTCACTATCTAAAACAATTTCCTCATTTTTTAATAAATCAAGTGATAAAACCCTATCAAAATCCTCTATCAAGAAAAGTTTGGTATTATTATTTAGTTCATCTGACTTAACTACTTCAAATAAAATAGTTAACGCATTCGCTGTATTTAAGTCATCTTCTAAAGCTGATTTAAATTTGATTGTATACATTTCTACTTTTTCTTCATCTATTATACTTTCATCTTTTTTTATTGATTTAATTCTATTTAATAACTTTTCATATGATGAAGATGCAGTATCAAGTGATTCATAACTGAAAACCAATTGATTACGGTAATGCGAACCTAAACAAAAGAAACGATAAACCAAAGGATTATACCCATTGCTTTCTAAAAGTGATAGAGTTAAAAAATCTCCTTTTGATTTACTCATTTTACCACTTTGATCGTTCAAATGCTCACCATGTACCCAATAATTACACCATCTGTGTCCTACATAAGCTTCACTTTGAGCAATTTCATTTGTATGATGGGGAAATATATTATCAACACCACCACAATGGATATCCAAGTATTCACCAAAATGTTTCAGACTTATACCTGAACATTCAATATGCCATCCTGGATACCCCGTCCCCCATGGCGAATCCCATTTTAGAGCTTGATTTTCAAATTTTGATGATGTAAACCAAAGAACGAAATCAAACGGATTTCGTTTATTTTTATCTTCTTCAACATCAGATCTTGCTCCAATAATTAAATCTTCTTCATTTCGTCCAGATAATTTGTAGTAATCATTTGTCTTAGTAATATCAAAATAAACATTCCCATTAGATATATAAGCAAATCCTTTATCTAATAGTACAGAAATAATCTTTATGTACTCATCTATTAAATCAGTTGCCTTTTCTATAATAGCTGGCTTTTTAATGTTTAGCTTGGCAATATCATTAAAAAATGCATCAGTATAAAAGGCTGCTATTTCAAGAACACTTTTCCCTTCTTTTTTAGCACTTTCAACCATTTTATCTTCACCAGTATCAGCATCTGATGTTAAATGACCTATATCTGTTATATTCATAACTCTTTTGACATTATAACCAATGTAATTTAGTGTTTTTTCAAATATATCCTCAAATATATAAGTCCTTAAATTACCAACATGAGCATAATTATATACCGTTGGACCACAAGTATACATTTTGACCTCATTTTTATCTATCGGTATGAATTCTTCCACTTTTTTTGTAAGCGTATTATATATTTTCATATATTTTACCCCCTAGTTATATAATCTTTTAATAACAGTTTCTTTTCCTAACAAGTAAATTGTATCTGGTAACTCTGGACCATGCATTTGCCCACTTACTTTTATTCTAATAGGCATATACAGAAGTTTTCCTTTTGCACCAGTTTTCTCTTTAGTATTATTTATAGCAGTAACAATATTATCTACAGTCCATAAAGCAATAGATTCTATTTCCTCTCTAAAAACATTTAATGTTGATGGAATAGATGAATCACTTTCCATAAATTCTTTAACTTCCCCTTCAATTTTTATATCGTCGTTAAAAAATAAAGATACTAATGAAACAATCTCTTTACCATAACTTACATGATTTTGATAAATACTTATTAGGTGTCTTAACCATTCTTCACTTTTGTTCTCTATATTATATGCCTTTTGTAAATGAGGAATCGTAATATCATAAAGCTTATCAATACTTAGCTTTTTTATGTAATGGGCATTGACCCAATTTAATTTTTTAATATCGAATATAGCTGGTGATTTACTAATCCTTTTAGGATCAAAAATCTTAATTAATTCATCCAAAGTAAAAATTTCTTCATTACCTTCTGGACTCCATCCTAAAAGCACCAAATAATTAACAACACCTTCTGGAAGATAACCATCATTGTATAAATCCATAAATGACGCATCGCCATTTCTTTTACTAAGTTTTTGTCCATCTTCTCCTAACACCATTGGTAAATGAATATAAACTGGTTTTTCCCAGCCAAAAGCATCGTATAAAAGATTATACTTTGGAGTAGACATTAAATATTCGTTTCCTCTAGCCACATGCGTAATAGCCATTAAATGATCATCAACTACATTTGCAAAATTATAAGTTGGAAATCCATCTGACTTTAACAATATTTGATCTTCTAATATTTTATTTTCAACAACAATTTTTCCAAAAACAACATCTTCATAGGAACTAATTCCTTCTTTAGGCATTCTTTGTCTAATTACATATTTTTCACCATTTCGTATCTTTTCCTCGATTTGTTCCTTAGTTAAATTTTTGCAATAACCATCATATTGAAAAGCTCTTTTTTCAAGTTCTGCTTGATATCTTAATTCTTCAAGTCGTTTTTCAGTACAAAAACAATAATAAGCTTCGCCCTTTTCAACTAATTCATGAGCATACTTATTATATATATCTAAACGCTCACTTTGTGTATAAGGACCATATGCTCCTGGATTATTAGGACCTTCATCAAAATCTAAACCACATAAGTGACAAGTTTCATATATAAACTCAACAGCCCCTTCAACTTTTCGCGCTTGATCTGTATCTTCTATTCGTAAGATAAAATCTCCGTCATTATGTTTAGCAATTAAATATTCAAATATTGCACTACGCAAATTACCAACATGCATAAAACCAGTTGGACTTGGCGCATACCTTGTTCTTACTTTTTTCATTTTGTTCACCCATTATTATTTTACCATTCTTTGCTTGTTTTTTCTATAAAAAGTAAAGTAAATACACTATATTGTCGTGATTGTATAATAAAAGACAAGATTAACTTGCCTTTCATTATTATCATTAATTGTTTACAGGTTCCAACATTGATAAACTAACCTTTTTCTTATCTAAATGTATTTCATCTACATAACATTCTACTATATCACCAACATTAAGTATTTCTAAAGGATGTCTAATATAATCTTTAGATAACTTAGATATGTGCGCTAGACCATCATTTTTTAATCCAATATCAATAAACACACCAAAATCAACAACATTTCTAACTGTTCCTTGCAATTTCATACCTATTTTCAAATCTTCTATTTTTAAAACATCACTTCTTAGTAAAGGTTTTTCAAAATCATCTCTTAAATCACGATTAGGTTGCTTTAATGATTTTATAATGTCTTCTAAGGTATATATATCTGTATCAAGCATATCGGCATATTTTTCGATATCTATCGAATTAAGTTTATCAATTAATTTGTCTATACCTATATCAGAGATTTCCATATCAATTGTTTTTAAAAGTTTTTTTGTTACATTATAACTTTCGGGATGAATACTTGTTTTATCTAATAAATTAGATCCATCTACAATTCTTAAGAAACCTATTGCTTGTTCATATGTCTTAGGAGTTAAGATTTTATTACTTTTTAATTCATCACGTGATTTTATTTTTCCAAAGGTATTACGATATTCAATAATTTTAGATATTGTTTTATTTGAAAGACCAGACACATAATTTAGCAACGACGAACTTGCTGTATTAATGTTTACCCCCACTTGGTTAACTACTTTACTAACAATAAAATCTAACGATTCTTTTAATTTGTTTTGAGCCACATCGTGTTGATATTGTCCTACACCAATACTTTTTGATTCGATTTTAACAAGTTCACTTAAAGGGTCTTGTAATCTTCTTGCAATACTTATAGCACTTCTTTCTTCTACTTGTAAATTAGGAAACTCTTCTATCGCAAGAGGGCTAGCTGAATAAACAGATGCTCCAGCTTCACTTACAATTATATATTCAACCTTTCTTTTAGCATCTTTTATTGTATCTGCAATAAATGCTTCACTTTCCCTAGAAGCTGTTCCATTTCCAATTGCAATAATATCAATATTGTACTTATCTATTAAATCCAAAATATGTTTTTTGCTTTTTTCATATTCATTCCTTGGTTCATGAGGATAAATAACACTAACATCTAACTTTTTACCTGTACAATCAACTACAGCTAGTTTACAGCCTGTTCGGTAAGCGGGATCAAAACCTAATACAGTTTTATCCTTCATTGGAGGCTGCAGTAATAATTTTTCTAAGTTTTTAGAGAAAACCATAATCGCAGAATCAGATGCGACATCTGTAAGTTCTGATCTAACCTCCCTTTCAATACTAGGAGATATAAGTCTTTTAAAACTATCCTTTATAGCTTCTATTACATGATCACAACTAATACTTTCTTTGTTTTTAATTATTTTACTTTCTAAAAATGACAATATGTCATTCGTGTCAACTTCAATATTGACAGTTAACACTTTTTCTTTCTCACCACGATTAAGCGCTAACACACGATGTGGTTTTATATCTTTTACCGCTTCTTGATAATCATAATACATCTCGTATATTTTTGACTCATCTTCTGCTTGTTTCTTTATCTTTGAGACAAGTATCCCATTCTTAAAATAATAACTTCTTATCCATTTACGATAATACGCATTATCACTAATCCATTCAGCTATTATGTATTTAGCACCTTCTAAAGCTTTTTCTTCTGTTTTTACTTTATCATTTAAAAATTTAGCAATATCAAGTTTATCTGGGAAAGACATAATTATTTTAGCAAGAGGTTCTAACCCATTATTTATAGCATCAGTTGCTTTGGTTTTCCTTTTCTCTTTGAAAGGTCTATATATGTCTTCCACTTCTACCAATTTAGATGCTTGCATAATCTTTTGTCTTAACTCGTCAGTCATAAGTCCCTTTTCATCAATTAACCTAATGACATCTTCTTTTCGTTTTGAAAGATTTACTTGATAATCATATACATCACTTATTTGTCTTATTTGTTCTTCATCTAAATTACCAGTTGCTTCTTTTCTATATCTTGCAATAAAAGGAATTGTATTTCCTTCACTTAGCAGTTTCAATGTGTTTTGTATTTGTATCTCTTTAACATTAAGATCAATACCTATTTGTCTTATAATACCTTCGTTCATTGTGTCCTCCTATGGTTCCCTATAATATTAATATAATATCTTATACAAGTCAATGTGGTTTTTAAAAAGTCGTAAACAAAAAAAACTATGTGCATCATAGTTTTATTTGTTATACATTGATTCTACTTTCACCTGTATTTTCTCATCATTTAAATATTCACCAAATGATGTATCAATAGCAAAAGCTCCTTTGTCAGTTATTTCGATTATTTTGTTTGCAATTGTTTCGACAAAATTATGATCATGAGATGTGAAAAGCAAGCACCCCTTGTAGTTAACTAAACCATCATTTACAGCTTGAATAGACTCTAAATCTAGATGATTAGTAGGTTGATCAAGTAATAAGAAGTTTGCACCACTAAGCATAAGTTTAGAAAACATACACCTTACTTTTTCTCCACCAGACAATACTTTTACTTTTTTCAGAGGTTGCTCACCAGAGAATAACATCCTTCCTAAAAACCCTCTTAAGAAAGCTTCGGATGTATCACTAGAATACTGAGCTAACCATTCTATTAAATTTAAATTATTGTTTTCAAAGTATGCAGAATTATCAGCAGGGAAATAATCATATTCAATTGTTTTTCCCCATTTAATTGTACCCTTATCAGGTTTCATTTCTCCAGCTAATATCTTTAGTAAGGTTGTCTTAGCGATATCATCTCTACCTAATAAAACTGCTTTATCTCCCCTGTTTAAGGTAAAAGTTACATTGTCTAATACCTTCTTACCATCTATGGTTTTAGTTAATCCTTCTACAGTTAGAATATCTTTGCCTAACTCTCTATTTAGAGCAAAACCTATATAAGGATACTTTCTACTTGAAGGTTTAATTTCTTCTAACACTATTTTTTCTAGACTCTTCTTTCTAGAGGTTGCTTGTCTAGATTTAGAAGCATTAGCACTGAAACGTGCAATAAACTCTTCTAACTCTTTAATTTTTTGTTCCTTTTTCTTATTAGCATCCTTAGCCAGTTGAAGAGCTAATTGACTAGATTGATACCAAAAGTCATAATTACCCGGATATAATTTAGCTGTATTAAAATCTATATCTAACATATGGGTGCATACTTTATTCAAAAAGTGCCTATCATGAGAAACTACTATTACTGTTTTATCATAATCAATTAAAAATTCTTCAAGCCATTTAATAGCTTTAAAATCAAGATCATTAGTAGGTTCATCCATAAGTAAGATGTCTGGATTATCAAATAAGGCTTGTGCTAATAACACTTTAACTTTATCCTTACCTGGTAATTCTTTCATCAATTTATCATGATATTTTTTATCTACACCTAAATTATTAAGTAACTTGCTAGCATTATATTCTGCATCCCAACCATTTAACTCGGCAAACTCTGCTTCTAGATTTCCTGCTAAAATACCATCTTCTTCAGTAAAATCTGCCTTACTATATATTTTTTCTTTTTCAACCATTATGTCATACAATCTTTTATGTCCCATAATGACAGTATCAATAACAGTAAAATCATCAAACTCATAATGATTTTGTTTCAAAACAGCCATTCTCTGTCCTGCCTCTATTTGAACCTCACCTTTATTAGAATCTATTTCTCCTGATAAAATCTTTAAAAATGTAGATTTACCTGCTCCATTAGCACCAATTACACCGTAACAATTTCCGGGTAAAAATTTAACATTAATATCCTCAAATAATTTCTTATCAGAAAAATTTAGACTCACATTACTTACTGTAATCATCAATATCACTCCTAGTCGTAAAAAAACTACTTATCTACAAAGTAGTTAACATACATATATTATAACTTATCTTAGATAATAAAACCACTCTTTATATAACTCTTCCTTTTCTTTTACTATCATTTTCTGCCTTTTGCATACAGTATCCTCTAAAATATTTAGTCCCACCCATCGCATAATCATCTGTCTCATAATACATATCTGCTACACGAAACTCACAATCAATAGCTATTTTATCCTTTTCTTCTTTCCATATATTATAAACTATCTCAGAATCTATACTTCCTCTAATAATTGTTAGACCAAAACAATCACCTGTGATATTAAATGGTTCGAACATATCGCCCCTAAAATTATTTTTTGACGAATTTAAAGGACTTATAAATTTAGAATTCTTATGTAATATCTTACGATTCAGTTTCATTTCTAATTGTTCCAACCTATTATAAACCGACAATAATAATTGCATTGATTTAAGTTGAATTTGCCTTCTCTCTTTTGGTAACATTTTTTTGCTATCTTTAATATCAAAAACAAAAATTTGATACTTACCCTTTTTTTGAGCATCAATAGATAAATCATCATATTCATGGTATGACATATGTAATCACCAACACTAGTATAACATGACTGTTAGCATTTATCTATTAAAATTCATATACAACTCACTTGTTAGAATAATATTTAACCGCTTCTATAACCATAGTTATAAGTACACTTAATATTGTTGGAATATTACTACCATACTGTCCACCAGGATCATCGGGATTGTTTAAAACTGTAACTAGTTCAGGTATTTTAAAAATATATCCTATCGCATTTATCAAGAGAAAACTACATCCAAATATAACAATTAATTTAGCTATTTTTCTCTCATGTTATACCTCACACAAATTATTGTTTGTCTTATGAAATAATTATATCGTATTTTTTATTAATGGAACAACTATAACGTGTAAATGTGATGTTTTCTCGTCTAAATGAATAATTGCGTTTAATACTTGTTTTTTCAATACTTAAGATATTTTCGTTAATATTTTTGTTTCAACATTTAAAAAATTACATAAATTATTGATTTTCTGATTTAATGTTTCTTCGATTTCTAGTTCTTCTTTTGTTATATATAACAAACTAATAACATCACTTTACATAACAAAAAAAGTTAATCTCATTAGAAATTAACCTTTTCTATAATTAAAGTCGATTAGTTCGACTAATTTCCCTCTGGAGCGAATCACATACGGGTTACGAACTATGTTCTCTTTCTAGAAATATTATATATGAATTATTATTAAATTTCAATGGCGGTATGGAGAATTTTATTATTTTATAGTATAATAACTTTAAATTTAAGATTTTAAGATTACTGCGAGGAGATATTTAATGAATGAGATAAAAACATATAATAATTTATCAATAAATACATATGGTACCATTGGCTCGTTAATGAATGGTTATTTAGATTCCTATTTAAATGAAGACGAAATTAAAATTATAAATGAAAAAATCGATATTCTAAACAAAAAACTAGAAGATTTTGATGTATTTAAATATAAGATTATAAACAGATATAAAATTAAAAATTTAATTCTAAAAGTTCTTTCAGAGGAAACAAATGACTTTATAGAAATTGCTATAGACTTATTAAATATGTCAGAAGAAAATTTTGAAAATATTATAGACGGATTTATGAAACTAACAAAAAACGATATTGATGTATTATACTATAATCTTTGGAAAAAGCGTGGTAATGAAAAGTTCGATGTAAGTTGTCTAAAAAATGAAATTAGTAGCAATTACGAATTTGTGCCAGATTTGATAATGAGTTATGAATATCGAGTAAATAAAAGTGATTTTGTAAATAATGAAAATAGTTTAATCATTGGTGAATCACTAACCTTAATGCCTACTCAAGAAAGCTCAAATATTTTTAATATATTCGAAAAATTATCTTATAATAATTTTATAAAATTGTCAAAATACATTCCAAATAAAATGAGTGAATCTTTTAATACATATTTATGTTTTAAATTTACATATTTAGGAATTTATTTATGTAGAATTATGGAAAAAATAGAAAAGATTAGAAAGTGAAGATGTAAAATGAATGATGAATTTATTAAATTATTAGAATTAGAATACGAAGAATTAAAATTAGGCTTAAGCAAGGCTTCTATAGAAGGCAAAGGAACCCCTCAAGAAATATCAGATAGAAGAGAAGAATTATTTCATTCTTTATTTGAAAAATATTTTCCATTTCCATATAGAATTACAAAAGGAAATATTATAGATAGTTATAATAAACGAAGTGCTTCTATAGATTGCATAATACTTGATCCATCACATCCATATACTATAGATAGTAAAAACAAAAAAGCCTCGGTTATTTTTGCTGATGGTGTGGATTATGCGATTGAAATCAAAGGAAATTTAAACGATAAAGAGGAAATTGAAAGAGCATTAAAGCAAATAAGAAGCGTAAAAGAATTAACTAGAGTAAGAAATGGTCTCGTTTGGAACAAGGATAAAAATGAATATACTTATAAAATACCTACTATTTTATTTGCTGAAAATACCTACTCTGATATTGAAAAATTAATTGAAATAATTTTAGATTATTACAAAGAAAATAAAATAAAACGTATACATCAATTTGATGTTATCATTGCAGGTGAATATACTATTGTTAATTCTTGCAAAGGACAAATAAGTTTTAATGATTCAAGAGGAATACTGTTTGAAAAAACGGGTAAAAGAACATTAGCAGTATTATTGTTTTTAATGGCTAATATGCCTTTAGTTCAACCTACAATGAATGAAAACATATATAACATATACTTAGATAAAATATTTACAAATGCATTATATAGGGATGATTGGAACAAAACTTTAGAAGAAATAGAAATTTCTTGATAGAGATAAAATAAACAAAATATTTATAATTGGAGGTGCATACAATGAATAAAGGATTTGTGCAAGATTGGTTAAATAAATTAAAAAAATATTGGTTTAATAAAGATATTGAAAAAGCAGTGTCTTTATTTGCTAAAACCTCTTTTTATCAGGAGACTCCATTTATGAAGGCATATACTACTTTAGAAGAGATTAATGAAGAATGGCAACACATAACAAATGAAAATATAAAACAAATAGATTTTAAAATATTAGCGATAGATAATTATACTGCTATTGTTGAGTGGTATTTAGAACAAAACTCTGAAACTTATGATGGAGTTTATGAAATAAAATTTAATGATAATTTAGAATGTATTTATTTTAAAAGTTGGGAAATGCAAGATGTTTCTAATTAACTTTTATGTAGTTATGAAGTGATATATTAAATCCAAGAAAGGACCAATCACAATGAAAAAAAATTTAACAATAGAACAAAAGAAAAAATATGTTATTGATGATTATAATGCTATCGTGCAAGAATATACTGAAGAATTTTTTGATGATAAATCTGACGAAAAGTATATTGATCAGTTTTTACAAAGTTTAGAAGGGAAAAATGTTTTAGATGCAGGATGCGGAAATGGACGTGATTGTAAATATATAAATCAAAAAGGATTTAAAGTTAAAGGTATTGATTTGTCAAAAGAAATGTTAGTTATTGCTAAAAAATGGTTCCTAAGGTTGACTTTGAAGTAATGGATATAACTAATATTACTTATTCAGACAATAGTTATGATGGAATTATCTCAAATTGTTCTTTCTTCCATATACCAGTAGAAGAATTGCCTAAAACTCTAAATTCCTTTTCTAAAATATTAAAACCAAATGGCAAATTGTTATTAATTTTACAAGAAGGATTGGGCGAAGCAATGATAGAAGAACCCTTTAGAAAAGGAGTCTATATTTATATAAATTATTTTTCTGTTAAACAGATAAGTGAATTATTATTAAAACATGGGTTTGAAATAGATAGCATATTAAAAGAGGAATCACCTAATGATTTAGAATTAGGAAAAGGAAAATTAATAGTATTATCGCATAATACTAAACGTTAAAGTTTATGTAATCAAATTTATTTAAATTAAAAGACAATGAAACTATATAAAATTAACATTGTCTTTTTATAAATTATTTTTGAGTTTGGTTAATTATATTGTGAATATTTCTAATTTGCTTGGTAATAAAATTTGAATAATCAGAATAATTAAGAAAATCTATCTGTTTTTTTAATAAATATAAATCTCCAACTATTTTTAACAGTTGTAACTTTTCTTCTAAATTATTTTTAATTACATCATCTTTTGTATAGTCATTAATTAATTTTCTAATAAAGTCAAATTGTGATAGTTTGGCTTTATTAAATTTTTCTATTAACATTTTCTTTTCTATTTTATTTAAAAATATATTAATTTTGATATTTCTTTTTCTCATAATTAACTTTATCCTTTCAAAGTAAGGGGATGGGAATTTCCCATAATAGAATTTGTGCGGGAGTAC
>DUQO01000004.1 GCA_012837765.1 Mollicutes bacterium
ACGATCTATTTTATTGTTTTAATTTTTTATCAACTAATGATTTTGACCAATTATATATATTTTAATATATTTGGTGTATTTTTTAGTTTTAATAATATTGGTTTAGCTAATGAGGCACAAGACTATTTTAAAATGATCTTTAATTATATTGATTTGCCATTAGTCTTTGCATTATTATTTAGTATTTTTTGTGGAATATTAGCTTGTTACTTTATGCCAAAAGATAAAACAAAAGAAGATAAAATACTAAACTTTGTTTTAGCATCATTTTCTATTATTTGTTATTTTATCGCTGGTATTTTCCTGGGTGAAGCAGCAGATTTAAATGCTTGGGATACATGGACTAACAAAAGAAATATATATAATACATTTTCTGACACAAGAAAAAGTCTTCAAACTGCAGGTTTTTACGAATATATAGCAAGAGACTTTTATTTTTCTAAAATAGCAACTTTATTTGTGGATAATGAAAAAGATATTGCTTATTTAGATGATTATTTTAAAACATATAATGAGTCAAAAGTCGAAATGGCTGATGTTGCTTCTGATGATTTGAAAGGCATTTTTAAAGGTAAAAACGCCGTTATTATCTTAATGGAAAGTATAGATGACTGGATGGTTAATAAAGAAATGATGCCTAACTTAACCAAAATAATGGCAGATAGTATCAACTTCACAAATCATTATGCACCTATCTATGGTGGAGGTGCAACATTTAATTCTGAATTTATGTTAAATACAGGTTATATGACTCCGCTTAATGGAGAAACAGCATCTAATAAATATGGTCGAAATTATTTTCCGTTCTCATTACCAAATCTTTTTATTGCTGATGGTTATGATGCTAATGCATATCATCAAAATGTAAGTTCTTTTTATAATCGTGGTCAAATGTCTAAAGTCTTTGGTTATAAAAATTATTATAGTAGTACAGAACTTGGAGTCCCATATAATATAGCTGTTAACGATACTCACTTTCTAACTAGTGAGAAAATACGAAAACTTTTATTGCCAAAGGATAACAGATTCATGAGTTTTATAATTACTTTTAGTGCACATGTTCCTTATTCTCTTGATGATATTCAATGTAATAGTGCTGCTACAAAAGATGAAATAAATGCAATTCGAAATGGTGGAAACGGAGAGGAAATTTGTCTAAAAGCTCAAGTGCGTGAGACGGATAATTTCTTTAAGGAACTTGTTGAAACGTTAGAAAAGGAAAACATGATGGAAGATACAGTTATAATAGGCTTATCAGATCACTATGCTTATGGTTATTCTAATAGAGATAAAATTCTTGAATTAAAAGGAACTGATGATAATAATTTGATAAATAGATTACCATTCTTTATTTATAGTAGTGATGGTCCTAAATTAGAAGTTTCTAAAGTAAATTCTAATCTAGATGTGTTGCCTACTATTGCATATTTATTTGGGCTGGATTATGATCCTAAGTATTATTTGGGTCAAAACATTTTTGATCCTAGTTATGATGGATTTGTCTTTTTTGTTGATTATTCTTGGTATGATGGTAAAGTATATTATAAAAATAATGAAGTTGTAATAGGTGATGATGTTGATCATGAATATATCATTAATCGCAATAAACAACTAAATACAATTATAGATATTAATAAAAAAGTCTTAGAATCAAATTATTTTAAAACTTTATTAAATAATTAATGAAGTGGTTAGTCATTACATTAGATATGGTAAAAATCCATTTCTTTTGTTTTGAAAATATATGATATAATCATTATTAGGAGGAATATATATGTATAATGATGTTTTATCTAAATTGAAAAAGTATAATCAGGAGCATTTACTTAGGTTTTATGATGAATTAAATGATGCTGAAAAAAAACATTTGCTTGATCAAATTAATACTATCGATTTTGAACAAATGAATGAATTGTATAAAAGCATCAATCGTAAAGAAGAAATTGCAGAAATTACTGCTATGTCAAGCTATGAAAATAAAGATGAATACTATGATGCTGGAATAGAGAGCATGAAGAGAAATGAATATGCTGTTTTAACTATGGCTGGTGGACAAGGTACAAGACTAGGACATAGTGGTCCAAAAGGAACATATTTTTTAGAATATGGAATCAATAAATCATTGTTTGAAATACAATGTGACAAATTAAAACACATATATGAGATAAGTAATGTATATACTCCTTGGTTTATAATGACTAGTAATGAAAACAACAATGCAACAATTGAATTTTTTGAAGCTAATAATTACTTTGGTTATCCAAAAGATAAAATATCTTTTTTCACGCAAGATGAGTTACCAATGATAGATACAAACGGCAAGATTGTTATGGATTCTAAATATAACATCAAGATGGGTGCTAATGGACATGGTGGAGTAGCATCATCTCTACACAATAGTGGCATATTAGAAAAAATGAAAGAACAAGGAATAAAATATGTTTTTATTGGTGGAATTGATAATGTTTTAACCCCTTGTGATTTTCCTAACTTTTTAGGTTTTGCTAAACATCATAATTTCCCATGTGCATCTTACATTATTCCAAAAGGTTATCCTGAAGAAAAAGTTGGGGTCTTCTGTAAAAAGAACGGTAGACCAGCAGTTGTTGAATATATACATATGACACCTGAAATGAATAATTTAAGAGATGAAGATGGTAACCTTGTATATGGTGATGCTCATTTATTAATTAATTTATTTACTATTGAAGCGCTTGAGAAAATAATTGATAAAAAATTAAAATATGTTGCAGCTTTTAAGAAAACAGAATATATAAATGATCTTGGTGAACTTATTGTGCCAGATAAAGAAAATGCTTACAAATTTGAAAGTTTTATTTTTGATGCCTTTCCTTATTTTGATAATATTGGATTATTAAAAGGTAAGCGAGAAGAAATCTTTGCACCTATCAAGAACGCTATAGGTGTAGATAGTCCTGAAACAGCAAGTAAGCTATATTTAGATTTTTATAGGAAGTGATATTATGATTTTAGTCATATTAGGTACTCAGGACAAACCTTTTACAAGACTATTAAAAGCTATTCAAAAACAAATAGATAAAGGTAATATAAAACAAAAAGTAGTGGTCCAAGCAGGATGTACCAAGTTTGAATCAAAAGATATGGAAATCTTTGATTTAATACCAACTGATGAATTTAACAAATTAGTAAAAGAGGCTGACCTAATTATTACTCATGGTGGTGTTGGTTCTATTTTAGAAGGAGTTAAAAACAATAAAAAGATTTTAGCAGCTCCGCGATTAAAAAAATATGGTGAGCATGTCAATGATCATCAATTACAAATAATAGATGAATTTGTTGATATGGGTTATATTTTGCCGTTAAAAGATTTTAATAAACTAGATAAAATGATGAAAAAAGCACAAAAATTTAAACCAAAAGAATTTATAAGTAATACTTCAAATGTAGTAGCATTATTAGAAAGTTATATAGATAATTTGTAAAAGTCTAAACTTTATATCGAAGTAGAGGTTGTAACATGACAAAAAAATTTATCAAGAGATATCATTATATTTTATATATGGGATTATCTTATATTGTATTAGATTATTATATTCAAAATATTAACCAAGGTAAAAACGACATGTTAATAGCAAATTCTTCGCCTTCTTTTTTTGGTTCTTTGTCAAATAGTGTTGGTGAGACCAAAAACTAATGATAATGAAT
>DUQO01000005.1 GCA_012837765.1 Mollicutes bacterium
AAATCATTGTTACCGTAATTGCAACAGGATTTGAAGAAGAAGGTGCTCCACTTTATCATCCTTATACAAGAAGAGAAGAACTTCATCAAGAAATAGATGAGGCAGTAACTGAAACAGAAATTCCAACATTCTTAAGAAAAAGAGGACTTTAAGATAAAATAATGTAATTTAAAATAACTATATAAACCAAGGCTCTTTGTCAAATAGTGTTGGTGGATCCAAAAACTAATGATAAATGAGTTTTTAAACAGAAGGTCAAAACGAAAGTTTTGATCTTTTAATTTGTATAAATTATGTGGCCTTTTATTAGTAGTATTCGAGTTTTAAAATGTTTAAAATCCCTATAACCAAAAGATATTCTTTTAATGCATTTAATTAAAGTGTTAGTTCCTTCGATAATACCATTGTTGATATCATACTTAAATGAATTTTCTATATATGGTAAGAAGTTATTATAAGTCTTTATTGCTTTTTTCATATTATCTGAAATATTAATATTTTTAAGAAAAAACAAAAAAAGACGTGGAGAAATTAGTTTTGAAGATAGTCTTAGTTATGATGCTGAAGGAAACGAATGGCACCTAGAAGATATACTTGGAACAGAACCAGACATTGTAACTAAAGGTATTGAAGAAGAAGTTGAAAAACAGTTGTTGTATCAAGAAGTTAACAAACTAAATGGTCGTGATAAACAAATAATGATTTTAAGATATGGTCTTTATAATTATAATGAAATGACACAAAAGGATGTTGCAGAACTATTAAATATTAGTCAATCATATATTTCAAGAATTGAAAAAAAGTTATTAAAAAATTAAAAACAATAGTTAAAATATAAGATTTTAAAATAAAATTTTAAAGAATAATGATAGTGTGTTATAATAATATTGGAGGTAGATATGCAATATTTGTTTTTGGGATATCCCCGCTGTAGTACATCAAATAAAGCAGAAAAGTTTTTAAAAGATAATAAGATTGATTATAATTTTAGAAACATTACTGTTGATAAACCAACGGTTACTGAATTAACATTGTGGATTAAGAAGAGTGAGCTTCCTATTAAAAGATTTTTTAATACAAGTGGTTTAGTGTATAAAGAATTAAACTTAAAAGACAAGTTAGCTACAATGACAGAAGAAGAACAAATTGAATTATTGTCAACAAATGGAATGTTGGTTAAAAGACCATTATTAGTTAATGATGATGTAATTCTTGTTGGTTTTAAAGAAGAAGATTGGAAACAATTAGTAAAGGAGTAAATATGAAAAGCAAAATTATGCCAATTGTTATAACCATTATTTTGGGAGCATTATTATATTATTTTATGCTTCCACCATTAAATTTAAGTGCACCATTATTCTGGCCTTTCGCACTTACTATATTTATTATATATTTTGTTAGTTCAGAGGTTTATAAGTTAAAAATTAATGAAAATATAATAACTAAACTATCTAAACTAGAAAAACAAGGAGCGCGTAATAGTTACATTTTGTTAATTGTACCTATTGCTGTTGTATTGATTCTAGTTGTTAATCTTATAAATTCACCATTATTTAATTCTAAGGAATATTATAATAGAATTACAATTAAAGAAGATGGTGTTTTTGAAGAAGATGTTCCGGAAGTTGACTTTAATGCCTTACCATTACTTGATAAAGATTCAAGTCAAAAACTAGGGGATCGTGTTATGGGTCAGATGACTGAATTGGTATCTCAGTTTTCAGTATCAAATTTATATACTCAAATTAATTATAAAAATGATATTGTTAGAGTAACACCTTTAGAGTATGCCAATGTTATTAAGTATTTCACTAACCGTAAGGGAGGCGTTAAAGGTTACATTATTCTAAATTCGGTAACTGGTAAAGCTGAATTAGTTAAATTAGATGAAGGTATGAAGTACATGCCATCGGCATTATTTAATGAAAATCTTTATCGAAAACTACGTTTTTCATACCCGTTTGAAAACTTTGGAACAGAAAAATTTGAATTAGATAATGAAGGTAATCCATTTTGGGTTGTTCCTACTATCAAATATGTAGGAGTAGGGCTTCGCCCTGAAGTTACAGGAGTTATTGCTTTAAACCCAATTACTGGAGATACCACTAAATATAATGCGGGTGAAGTTCCTACTTGGGTTGATCATGTTCATCAGCCATCATTAATACTTGAACAAGTAAATGATTGGGGAAAATATGCTAGTGGATACATTAACTCTGTATTTGGCCAAAAGGGAGTTATTGCAACAACTGAAGGATATAACTATACAGTTATGAATGATGATGTTTATTTATATACAGGAATTACATCGGTTGCTAGTGATGAATCTAATATTGGATTTATTATGAGTAATTTAAGAACAAAAGAAACAGTATTTTATCCAGTATCTGGTGCTGAAGAATACTCAGCTATGGCTAGTGCAGAAGGTCAAGTTCAGCAAATGAAATATCGATCAACTTTCCCATTATTAATTAATTTAAATAATAAGCCAACTTATTTATTATCACTAAAAGATAATGCTGGATTAGTCAAGATGTATGCCTTTGTTGATGTTGTTGACTATCAAAAAGTTGTTGTAAGTGATGCGAAAGATGGAATTAAGGCAGCGGCTTTAAATTATTTAGGAAATGATGAACGCCATGTTAATGAAGATGAAATAATCACAAAAGATATTACTGTATCTTCCATTAAAACAGCTACAATTGATGGAACAACCTATTATTACTTAGTTGATAATGCTAAGAATAAATATAAGGTCTCAATAAAAGTTTATCCTAATGTACTTCCTTTCCTTGAAATGGGGCAAAAGATAAATGTTTCTTTCAAAGAAGAAACGGATGTTTATGAAATATTAAAAATAAATGATTAAGTAGTTTGTTGTACCATAATAGTATAAAGGAGAAAAAAATAAATAATCGATTTGTAAAAAATTTTATAACTTCTAAGGAACAAAGATTAAAATTACTTCAAGATTCAAAGATAGATATATCTGATGTAAGTCATGTTCTAGTTCCGTTAACCCTAGTTCTTAAAGGAAAATATTAAACAATGAATAAAAAATCTCTAATCTTACCAATATAGGTTTGAAAGGAGATTTTTTTATGGCACGCTACAAAGTTGAAATAAGTGGCGTGAATACTGCGGATATTAAAGTTTTAACTAATGAAGAAATGACTGAATTATTTATCAAAATGCAAAGTGGAGATAAATTTGCTAAAGAAGATTTAATTAATGGTAATTTGAAATTAGTGTTAAGTATTTTAAGAAAATTCAACAATCGAACCGATAATATGGATGATTTATTTCAAGTAGGTTGTATTGGTTTAATTAAAGCCATTGATAATTTTGATTTAAAACATGAGGTTCGTTTTTTTACTTATGCAGTACCGATGATTTTAGGTGAGGTTAAGCGCTATTTAAGAGATAACAATAGTATTAGGATTGCTAGAAGTATTAAAGATATTGCCTATAAAGCCTTAACCGTTAAGGAGCGCTTAACAAACAAATTGGGTAAAGAACCTAGTATTGAAATGATTGCTAAGGAACTTAATCTTACTGAATATGAAGTGAGTCATGCGATTGATTCGATGAAAGATACTATAAGTATGTTTGAACCTATTTATAATAATGGTGGAGATACAATCTATTTAGCAGATCAACTAGGTGATAAAGATAAGAATCATTATAGTCAAGAAGTTCATATTGCACTTAATGATGCTATAAGTAAATTAAAAGAAAAGGAAATGTATATTGTTTATTCTAGATATATTGTTGGTAAAACCCAAATGGAATTAGCAGAAGAAATAGGTATTTCTCAAGCTCAAATATCAAGGTTAGAAAAAAGTGCTTTAGAAACTATGAAAAAAATGATTGATTAGGGGCATTATATAAACCAAATAAAATATAATTAATTAGGTGGTAGAATGCGATTATCAGAATTACAAGATAAGGATGTTGTTAATGTTAATGATGGTAAAAAAATCGGAAATATTATTGATATTATTATAGGTAGTGATGGAACTATGAACGGGTTAGTTATTGAAAAAAGTAAGTTTTTAGTATCATTGTTTACAACAAG
>DUQO01000038.1 GCA_012837765.1 Mollicutes bacterium
AAGAATTAAATATACTGGATGAAGAATCAATTTATTTAACAACCGATTCTGAAGTAACAGTTGCATCGGATGGTGTTAAAAATACAGGGATCGAAAATTCAGTAAGAGTAGCATTTGCTCAAATCGGACGTGTTGTTGCTAGTTCTAAGGATGTAGCGACAATTACTGGTATTACTTGTAATCCTGACGAAAATGGCGAACCTTCTATTATTGGTGATGTAACTGGTATTTGTAGGGAAGCTCAAATTTGGGAGCCAAACGATAAAGATCATGTAGAGGGGGCAATTAACTGGTATAAAGAATCTTGTTTACCAAGAACTGCTAAAGATCTTTATCTTAAGGAATCTTATGATACTGAAGGAACATGTGGACCGGTTGTAGATGGAGAAGCATATCCAACATATGCAGTAAGCACAACCATTAGATCAGAAGATTATGTTGATATTTATGATGGTCCTGCTTATAATGGCTATGTACCAGAAGAACCAGATAAATCATTGTTATATGCATATCCATATTTTACAGATACTCATAAAATGCAAACAGGTACTTCGCGCCCAGCATTTATGAAACTAGCACCAAACAGTATTACAAAGGTTAGAATATATGTTTATATTGAAGGTCAAGATATAGATAACTATGATTTTGCATCAATTGGCAAAAAGATTTCAGTAAAATTTGGATTCACTAAAGAAAGATTTACAGAAGAGGATATTCATTATGATGGCCCTCCAATACCACCAGAAGAAATATAATATATAAACAAAATAACAAGAGAGTAATTTCAATTACTCTTTTTTGTTTTGCAATTTTATTGTATATCCCCATTATATTTAATAAATTTTAGATACTCTTAAAAATATCTTAAATAATGTTGACAATTTGTCGAATTATGTTACAATATTAGTGAATATAATATGAGAATAACGGGCGATGTATATAACTATTTTATGGTTATATATGAAAAATGTTTGCAGCACAAGAATAGTAGTTATTTGATTATGTTATGATTCAGTATTACAAGAAAAAAAGGAGAGGGAATTTATGTCAAATGCAAATAGGAAACGTGCAAGAAGAGTTAGAAATCTCATAACTATTAGCGTTCTAACAGCAATAGTTATATCAGTATCAACCTTTGCGTGGTTTATTGGTATGAGAGTTGTTAACGTATCTAGTTTTGATGTTGAAATTGCATCAACAGAAAGTCTATTATTATCATTGGATGGTCAAACTTGGGATAACACTGTATCAATTTCACAATCAACATTAGATGATGTGTCATATTCAGGACATACCAATAGCTGGGGTGGAAGAGGATTAATTCCTATGTCATCAATTGGTGAGATGGATTCATCTGTTTCACGAATGATATTATACGAAAAGGCGAGTTTAGACCCAACACCAGGAGGGTATAGACTTTTAGCAAGTCGTGTTAATAACTTCGAAAATGATGATCCTGAACAAGAAGGATATGTGGTTTTTGATTTATTCGTTAAAAACATTTCTGGTAACCAATATATTGAAGAATTAAACATATTGGATGAAGAATCAATTTACTTAACAAACGATTCTGAAGTAACAGTAGCAGCAGATGGTGTTGCAAATACAGGAATTGAAAACTCAGTTAGAGTAGCGTTTACTCAAATTGGCCGTGTAATTGCTACTTCTGAAGATCAAGCTAAAATTACTGGTATTACTTGTAATCCTGATGGAGAAGGTAATCCAACTGTTGTTGATGGAGTTACTGGTATTTGTAGAGAAGCTCAAATTTGGGAACCAAATGATAGAGACCATGTAAGTGGTGCAATTAATTGGTACAAAACATCTTGTAGGAAAAGAGTAGATGTAGATGTTACACTTAAGTCTTCTTATAGTGATACTGCTGATACTTGTAAACCTGTTTTAGATGGTGTTGCATATCCTACATATGCTGTAAGTAAAGATATTAAATCGTCAGATAATGTAGATGTTTACGATGGTGCAGCATACAATGAATATACTGCAAATGAAGAAATATTAATACCTTATGATTCATTTACAGATACTGAAAAATTATTAACAGGGACAGCACGTCCACCATTTATGAAATTAGCGCCAAATAGTATTACAAAAGTTAGAATATATATTTATATTGAAGGTCAAGATATAGACAACTATGATTTCGCATCAATTGGTAAGAGAATTTCAGTTAAGTTTGGATTCACTAAAGAAAGATTTACAGAGGATGACTTTAATTATGAAGGTCCAATCGCAAATGAAGGTGAAGGTCCTACTGGTGAGGATAGAACTAAACCAATTATTACTTTAATAGGTAATGACCCTTATGAAATTAACTTAGGAGATACTTATGAAGATCCAGGAGCAACTGCTACTGATGCTACATACACAGTAGATCCTGAAAATCCTGAAGAACCACCAGTACAAGGAACAAAAGATTTAACTGATAGACTTGAAGTTACTGGTACAGTAAATACAGAAGTAGCTGGTACATATACAGTAGTATATACAGTAACAGACGATGCTGGTAATGTTGCTACTAAAACACGAACTGTAGTAGTAAAAGAAGTTCAAGAACCATAAAAATTGATGTTAAATGACGCTAACTAGTGGTTATGTTAGAAATCAATTACTAGGATGATAAAGAGTAATCATGGTTGGTTACTCTTTAAAATTTTAAAACGAGGTGCCTATGACTGTACAAAATAAAAAAACAAGAACAAAAACAAAAACTAAATCGCCGACGTATAAAAAAACTAAATCTAAAGGTACTAAAGGGAAAATTAAAGGTAAAACAGAACGCTTTAAAAAAACAATTAAATCCAACATGTTAATCATTATTTCCTTTTTTACAGGTGTTTTACTAATAATAGCTTCGTACGCTTGGTTTTCAGCTTCATTAAATGTAAAAATAAGGTTTTTTGATTTAACGGTTTCAAGTGATAATGGATTATTTATTTCACTTGATGCTATAGATTATTCTGATTCAATTGAAATATCTGTAAATAGTGTAATTTCGGATTTGAAGAAAACTTATCCTAACCATACTAACCAATGGTCTATTAGTGGATTATGGCCTGTATCTACTAATGGTATTAGAAATTCAAATAGCGATAAATTTGATATATATATTGGTGAAATGAATCGCTATAGAGATAGAGAAAAGCATAAGGAAAAGTTTAATAAAAGATATATAAATACTATATTAGTCTCTGAAGATGAACCTAATGCATTTAGTTCTTATATTGCGTTTGATTTTTTCTTAAAAAATATTAGCGGTTCACCAAAAAATGACAATCTATATTTAGATGAAGGCACTTTTGTTGATTATGATGAGGAATTACCTGATGAAATTAAAGAATCTATGAGTGGTATCATGAATTCTATAAGATTTGGTTTTGTTAAGATGGCTAGTGTCTCATTAAAGGAAGACCCTAAGGTTGTCCAAAATTTAAAATGTAATAATCAATGTGAGATGTTCATTTATGAGCCGAATTATAGAACTCATTCAGAGGAATCTATTTCAAAAGCAGGAGAACTTGGTATTACTTTAGCTGATGGTGATTATCTTCCAACTTATGCTGTTATAGCTGAAGGTAAATATCTTGAGCATGCAAATGGACATGAGGGAACAGGAATTCCTTTAGATACTGAACATTTTGCATTACAAAAAACAATAAATGATACTGATTTTGAGAAGCCTGTTTTTTCAATACCAAATGGTATTACAAAAATGAGGGCATACGTTTGGATAGAAGGCCAAGATATTGATAGCTTAGAAACGTATTCAAAAGGTGCTGCTATTTATGTTGCTATAAATTTTATAAAAGACTTAGCAGGTTACGAATAAGAAAAAGGGTGATTTAATGAAGAAAGATGATAAGAAAGTAAATTTTGATTTATCTACTCTTACTTTAAGTGAATTAATTGAAGTTTATGAAGACATAACTGATTTCTTGAAATTTTTAGATGAGAAGAAAATTGTAGTGGAAGAGAAGGTGGAAGAGTAAAATGGGTAATTTTTTGAAGTTTATTGAAGAAGATGTCAATGCCAAAAAAGTTTTAATTTCCACCATGCCAACTAAAACAAAAACTAACATAAGAAAATATAACGAAAAAATTGATGACATGTTAGGAAAATATAACGAATATAAGGCATCTGTTAAAAAGTATATAGAAACCAAAAGCAAGTCTTTTAATATTAAAAGAAAGAGTAATGCTTTAGATGAATTAAGTGATAAGGTTAATATGCTAGAGCATGTTAAGTTTGTTTTAAATCCTACAAATACCTATTTTGAGAAAGTTGGATTTGATAACTTGCTGTATCAAATAAGCAATTATTCTGACTTTAACTTTAGTTCTTTAAACGAAATAATTGATCAAATTTTAGATAAGTTTGAATTAGCGGGCATCCATCTTTCTAGCAATGATTTTAATTACACTTATTATGTTAACGAATATATGACTTCATTTATTGAAGCTAGAAAAGAAAATCCTAAAAATTTAGAAAAGGTGTCTGAAATATTTGAAAAGATATATTGGGTTAATCCTGAAATTATTGAGCATATTGAATTAAATTTTAGAAAATTAATTAAAAGACACGAAAAAGACTTTGTTGATTATGTTGGAAAACTTCAAGAAAAAGTTAAGATAGATAATAAAATTACTGATTATCAAGATTGTTTAGAAAGATTAGAAAAAGCTTATACTGAGTTGAATGTTGCAAATAGGGAAAATATATGTGACATTATTGATTTAGCTAAAAAAGGTGAAATTGACATAAATAATTATTTTGAAGATAGTAAGGTTAGAACATCAACATATAATTCTTTGATGATCGATTCTTCGGTTTTTAAAGAAAAAGAAAACATGGAGAAGTTCTATGATTGTTTAGAAAAGTTAAAAGCGAATATAGAAGAATATAGTAATTATATAAAGTTCGTCCCTTTTTTCGATAATTTTAAAAATGAATATGAAAAACTTATACTAAAAGGTGATAATGCAAACAATGATAATAAGGAACTTAAAAATATTGAATCCAAAATAGCTGATAAAGAAGCTAAGTTGGAAAAACTAAACAAAAAAATCCAAAATGAGGATGTTGGTCTTTTTAACTTAAAAAATAAAGAGAATGCTTTAAAGCAAATGAAAATGGATTCAATAAAATTAGCAAAAGAGTTGTATGATTTATATAAGTCATTTGATGAAGAGTACTTTAAGGATAAAGTGTTGTCAATCTTAAATAATTCATTGACGATATCTGATGTATTACATCTATATTATAGTTTTGATTATTTTAAGAAAATGGCAATAAAAAAAGCTTTTGATCTTACTGCTTATGATGAAATATTAAAATATAGTGAAAGCTTTGATTTGTTTGCGATGGATCCTACAAATATAATTATTAATGGTGTTCCTTTATTTGAAGAAAACAACATTGCTAAAGTTATTGTAAATAAATATCGATTTGATAATATTGATTTATCTGAAGAAGATTTAGAGCCGGAAAATTTAGAAAGTTTATTGGGTAAAGTTCAATTTTTATTAAGAATTAATGAAATTGAAAAAAGTAAAACATCAGTTGATAAAATTTGGTTTATGGTTCAGGTTGAAAATATTATCAAAGCTGAAAACAAAAAAGAATAAAAACTTCTATAAAAGAAGTTTTTTTGTGTTATATAATTATGGTACAAAATACTAGTTTATGTTATAATTATAATGTGGAAGACTAGAATGTTGCCGTAAAGGAAGATAAATATGCTAATAGTAAGGAAAATTATTAACAAATTATCTAAGTCACAAAAAATTACTTGCTTGATTGTAATATTAAGTTTGATTTTTTTGTTGTCCATTGGTATACCAACCTTAGCTAGATTCAAAAACAGAAATACTATTTTAACAGTACCTGTTTGGGATGGTAGTGTTGCAACTAGTTACCGTAAAGGAAATGGGACAGTTGGTGATCCATATATTATATCTAATGGATCTGAACTTGCTTATTTTTATACACAACTTCAAAATAATGATTATGACAACAATTATTTTGCTTTAAGTAATGATATTGTATTAAATGATGGTGTATTTAATTATGATGAGGAAAGTGGAATAACATATATTTTGAATGGTGAAACATATTATGTAGATCATTATTCTAATAAGTATTACGATAATGTTAATAGGGAAGGAAATGAAATAGGTTCATTAAATACTTTTAATTCATTAAACGGATTTAAAGGTAGTTTTGATGGCAAATCCTTTACTATATATGGTTTATATATAACTGATGAAAATAGTGATGAATTAGCTTTGTTTACTGATTTAAAAGGAGATATAAAAAATTTATATGTTCAAAACTCAGTTGTTCATGGTGGAACTATTACTGCTGGTATCGCTTCTATAGCTAATGATGTTTCGTTAAAAAACATTTTATTTGATGGTTATGTTGTTGGAAGAAAAACAAATTTAACTAAAAGTATCAATACCAAACCTTCTGTTTCAGATATTTCTTTAAGTAGTGTTGAAAAAACAGATTATATAGATTTAACTAATAATATTCCTTTTATCGGTAGTGAAATTGTTTCAACTTCTATTACAGGCAATTATGTAATTACTGGTTCAGATGAAGAATCAACTTCTATTAAAATAAATGGGGTTGAAATAACAAATGGTAGTTTTGAAATTGATTTAGGAAGTGTTATTTTAGATAAAATTCCAGTTGAGACATCTACCAATAGTGATGAAGCAACATTAACATTTTTAAATTTAAGTTATAACATCGAATATAATTATGCTGTGGCAGGTGGAATAATAGCTGTTTCTGATAACACAACAATTGAAAATGTCATTAATAAAGCATATGTTTATGGAAATAATATAAGTGGTGGAATAGTAGGGGTTACAACAAGTTCTCTTAATATCAATCAATCTTATAATGTGGGTAACATTGATAGCGAATATGTTAGTGGTGGCCTAATTAGTACAATAGAAAAAAGTAATAATGTTATAGTTGTTTCTAAAAGTTACAACACTGGTGAGATCAATTCTTTAAATAATGGTGGTTTAATTGGTGTTGCAAGTAATAATAGAGATTCTATTCTACTTAGTAATGTATTTAACACCTCAAACAATTATAGTATTGGAACAATAGAAGGTACTGTTATCAATGTCACAAATGCTTATTTTGTTAATGGTCCTACAGCAATTAAAAACGGAAGCACAAACGGTAATTTCGTTTTAACTTCTATGGAAAATCTGAAGACAAGTAATTTTCTTATTGATAATTTATCGCTTAATGAATTTGTATCTTTTGCAGATTTAGACGAAAACAATCAAAACGCCTGGGTATTTGAATATGATTCATTGCCAATATTATTTATCGATGATCTTAATAATCCAATTGCTAATATAAATGTAAATCTTTATTCATGGAATAACTTTAGTGGTGAATTAAATAAAGTTAGATTAAATTCTAAAATTACTTTTAATATTGAAGCTGCTTCTGAATTAATACCTCTTAAAGAAATTTATTATTACATTAGCAATTCTACTGAAGCGTTAACAAAAGACGAATTAAATGAAGTGACTTCATGGAATTCATATAGTGGTATTGTCCAAATAACAGAAGAAGGTTTTTATGTTGTTTATGCAAAAGTTATAGATTATAACGATAACGTAACATATTTAAATACTGATATATTAGTTTTAGATTTATCTTCATCTTCTGCTTCAGTAAGTGTTGATGGAAAAACATGGGAAGATTTAAGAGAACCTACAAGTTATATATACATTGGTAAGCCAACACAAGTCACTATAGAAGCTGTTGATAATTTGTCTGGTGTATCAAGTATTAAATATTATATAACCGATGAAATATTAAGTGAAAAAGATTTAGAGGAATTGAGTGAAAGTAATTGGATTACTTATAATGATGATATATCAATTAGTGAAGTTGGAACATACATAGTATATGTTAAAGTACTTGATAATTGTGATTATGTAACTTATATCAATACGGATTATATTGTTTTTGATGGTTATAATTACAACGATTTAATAATTGGAAGAAATCCTTCTAGTTACATTGAAGAACAAGTGTATATTACTGATAAATCAACAATTACAATGAATATTAATTATTCAAATTCATCTTCTAAAGATTTGAATAATCATACACATAATCTAATATCAAACATTCTCCTTCCAAAAGGGACAAAAATAACACTAATTGATAATGTTTTGGAAAAAATTTATGAATATAAAATATCAACAGATGTAGACATATACGGTTATAATAATAGTTGTAATGATAAAGGTCCTGATTGCCTGAATGTAGCTACTTATCCATTTGTTTTATTTAATGAAATTGGAACAGGATCAACGGATAAACCTTTTGTTGAAAATTCTTATTATGACAAGGGGGTAACTACTGAAGACTTTACTATTGTTTTAGATTTGTCTAATACAAATATTTCTACAAATTATAATGATGTTATGCTATATATGGAATTACATGACTCTGATGGTATTAGTGTAAGACCAACTTTATATAACACAATTAAAAAGTTTAATATATACTCTAATATAAATGAGGAAGATACATCTGCTGATTTATACTTAACTACTGATTATAATGGGACTCCAATTGAATTTAATAGTGATTCTTTAACAAATATCAATATAACAAGTAAAATAAATTATAAATATATAAATGATCACAAAATAATTGATACTTTATATGAAGACAAAAAAATTGGTTTATCAATTAAGTTAGTAGATAGTGATGGGAACATTGTAGATAGAAGTCATTTAAAAAACTTTATTTTCAGAATTGGTGATGAGGAATATTATCCAGATAAAGATAATACCTTGCATATTGATTTGACAAGTGGAATTGAAGAAGTCACTAAAACGCTTACGATTATCACAAGTGAAAACAATGATGTTTTAGCAAAGGGATTATATTATTTTAAAATATCTAATTATTCATCATATGACGGATATCATTATGATGAACTAGGTTCTACAGAGTTGAGTATTCCAGTTAATGTAACTGGTAATAATTCAAGGATTGAATATGATTTTGATGTTATTATGGATGATACTAATCGTCTTATCAATAAAACTAATGACAATGTAAAAGTAACCTTTGATATTTTACAAAATGGTTCTTTAAATAATCCTAATATAAGAGTTTCACTATATAAGAAGAATCAATTAACAGCTTATAATCAAGATTATTCACTTGTTGATTTATCATCTTATGTTAGTGATAGTTTAAATTTATTTGATAACAAGGTATATTATGTATCTACAAATCCAGTAAAGTATGAAGCTCCAAATTATTTATATAATCATTTTGAATTGAATTTAATAACTGATAATTTCGAAAATAATGGTTATAAGTTTGTTTTCGAATTATATGACAATACAAAGAAAATAGGAACCATAGAAAAACATTTTGTTGTTAGGTAGGTGTTACATATGAAAAGATATAAGATTTTAGCAATTCTATTTGTCTTAACAATCTTGATATTTGGTTCTGGCATAACTTATTCATTTTTTCAATCAAATGTTATTATGGACTCAGTAGACCGTAATATTGCTAAATTTGTCTTTAATACAGAACAATTAAATGAAATTGAATTATCTTTAATTGATCTGAATCCAGGTGACGTTGAAGAATATCAATTTTCAGTCAGTAACACTAAGGCGGGGTTATTAAGTAATGTTTCAGTTGAATATCAAATGATAATAAAAACATATCATTTGGTACCATTACTTATAGAGCTTTATAAATTAGATGGTGAAACAGAAGAGTTGATATTGACTTGTGATGAAACCTATACTCGTAATTTAGATAACGAATTAATATGTAATAGTCCTATACAGGAAATGAGTCATTCTTTAGAGAAGCTTGATAATTACAAAATCAAAATAGAGTTTCCAGAGGAATATAATGATGCAATGTATGCTGGTTTGGTAGATTACATTAATATAGAAATAAAAAGCTGGCAAAAAATGGAAGAGTAGGATGATGCTTGTGAAAAATAAAAATAAATATATTTTGTTGACATTCCTAGTAATAGGCGGCGCCTTACTATGCTTCTTTGGTTTTACATTAGCTAAATATGTTTCAACATCTGTTTGGGATTATTATTTAAGATCAAGAGGATTTTACTTTAGTAGTGATCACTTAGGATCTAGTCTTATAAAAAATGTGGACAACCTATGGGATGGGGGAAGCGTTTATTTTAATATTAAAAACAATTTAAATCAGACAATCATAACAAATTATGATATTGATTATAAAGTTTCTTGTACCATAAAAGGTGAAGCTTCATCTTATGCGGAATGTCGCATGAATGGTACTGATTCAAACACTATAGAAGGTGTTTTAGCCAACTTTCAAACTTGCATCAATAATACAAATGATGAAGTGGATGTTAGTTCCTTTAACAAAACCGATTGTGAGTTAGGGGGATATGATTGGGTTAATCAAGTTGCACAAAAAGATCTTTATTTTGATGTTATTTTGACTGATGATACATATGAATTAAAGGACGTAATTGTAAATGTTACAGCTAGTAGTACAAAACCATATCGTAAAACAATAAGTGGTAATTTTGCACTTCGTAAAAGGAATTTAAAAGAAGAAAACATTACTATTAATTATAAAAATTATTCAAATTATGATAGATTGATTATTTCTAACTCTTATCCAACTTCTAAATGTGTGAAAATAACATGGGATGCTAGTAAATTAATAATCGATGAAGATACAAGTAAATTTAGTTCATATAATACTGATTCTAATGGTTATATCAATGAAATAATATTTGATATAGAGGGTAAAAAAAGTATAAGTTATACATTTTATGGAAGGGATTTTAATACAACATATAAAGTGACTGAATTCCAGGTTGAAGAAGAAATCGATTGTTGACATTGTACGACGTTTTTCGATAAATGTATTGCTGGATTAGTACTTTTATGTTACTATATTGGTAGGTGGTAAAGATGAAAGTAATGAAAACTATAAAAACAATTTTTTTAGGAATATTAGGAATTGCCTTTTTTGCTTTTGTTATAACTATGACTGTGTTATTACTATATCGCAATAGATATGGCGTTACTAAAATTGGTGAAACATCTCTTGTTTTGATTAAGAGTGATGTATCTCATGAAAAATATAAGAAGGGCAATTTAGTGTTAGTAGAAGAGAAAACGCTTGATGGAATTGAGATAGGTGATGAAGTATTTGCTTACCGCTTGAGTAAAGAAGGCATTGTAAGTCTTGATATAGGAATTGTAGGCGAAAAGCATCCAGAAGATGCAGCAGTTTCGTTTGAAAACGGATCTACTTATGCAATGCAATTTGTCGCTGGGACACCTACTAAAGTTTATGAAAAATTAGGCACCTATCTAGGAATAATACTTTCTACATGGGGATTCCTATTTATGATCCTTGTTCCAAGCTTTTTAATATTTATTTATGAAATATATGCTTTAGTTGTTGAAATTAAATATGGAAAAGATGAAATAGAAGTTCAACAGTAATAAAAAAAGATACATAAATTATTTATGTATCTTTTTTATTGTTATATGGATGGTTAATTCGTAACAATCCACGCAGTTGGTAAAGGTCTTTGTTCTACTTTAGCACTAAACCCTCCACCTGGTTTGTTTTTTAAATTTTTTTCAACTGTTAGGGTAGTAGAAGCACCACCATCTAAATTAGCAGCATTTATAGCTTTATAGTTTGTCATTATTCTAGTTAGTTCAACCATATCAGCTCCAAGACTATGGCCAACTCTTCTTCCGTCGATTATTAGGAATAGTACAATACCATCACTGCGTTGCCCAATGGCTGTTCTTGGGGCAATTCCCCAACCACCATTCCCTTTGATAAAAGACGGTTTTCCATTGACAATTAAGAAAGGACCAAATTCAACAGCATCTTTAAGATTATACTTTGTAAGAGCTGTTTGGGCATCATCTTTAGTCAATATCAAGTTATTATTATAATCAAAGCCAATAATACCACCATACAGTTCTCTAGATTTTTCTGAAAATATTATTTTGCCATCTTTTATAACAGAACCAGTAGGTGTACCACCATCACTTATACCGTCTTGATCATGAAATCCACTAGCATTAATAGCAACTTTAGCATCATGAACTTCAGAAATTGTTGTTAGTAGTTCTCCTTTTTCTTTAGGAAATCTTGTTATAGCTAGTCTCACTTTTGATGGATCGTAAATAGCTATTAAAAAACCTCTATATCCACTACCATCAATAGGTATAACCTTATAGATATCATTTTCGTTATTCTTTTGTAGTATTTGTTTGTCATATCTATCCATATGTTGATGATTTTTTTCTTTGTTTATTAAAGAAGTATCAGGTTCCTCATTTGTTTCAATGACAATATTATTAGCCATAACTTCCTCAATCGTTTTATCGCTATAAAAAAGGTGAGCTAAATATTGATGTTCTAATGTTGTCATGGAGGAAGTAATCCAAAAGTTTCTAAAATTGGGCCATGGACCATATAAAACAAATAAACCAATGCATATTAAGGCGTCTACTATAATTGCTAGAACTGCTAATGTTGTATTTTTTGTTTTTATTTAAACTTCCTCCTTTCATGTTGTTATATATACCTTCTATGATAATAAATAATACCATAAAAACCTCCATAAATCAAATTGCACCATAATTGAAAACCCTAATTTAATTCCATTAGGTAAAAGAAAATCCATCTTCCTTATATTTTATAGTTAATCTATTTTCTTTCTTTAAAATGAGCCTCATTATGTTGTAAAAAAATGTCGAATATGATAAAATCAATATATACTAACGAGAGGCTAAAATAGAAGATTAGGAATGGTAAATATGAAGCTAAAAAGAAGAATCAATGTTGAAAAAGTTATCAATTTATTGCTAAATATATTGGTTTTCATATTTGGGGTTATTTTATTAATTTCAATATATACTGGAATTCAAACTAAAATTCTTGGTCATGATTATACTGATTTCTTTGGATATTCAATATTTGAAGTGCAAACGGGAAGTATGGCAGAAACAATTAATCCTGGTGATTGGATTGTTGTTAAGCTCACACGAAAAGTTAAATTAGACGATATTGTTACTTATAAATTAGATGGTGAGTACATTACTCATAGAATTATTGAAGTATACAATGGAACTTATGTTACTCGAGGAGATGCTAATAACGTTAAAGATGAACCAATAGACCAAAATCAAATTGTCGGTAAGGTTGTTAAAATCTTCCCGAATTTTGGTATTATTAGAAGAACTTTACTTAATCCAAGTGTTTTAATAACCCTTATTATTACATTATTTTTGTTTGACTTAGCATTTAAGAAAAATAAAAGTGATAAAAAGAACAAGAAAATAACACCTAGCAAAGAAGGTCTTGGTTATTTGATATTAAATGCTATAGCGAAAAAAATAAAATTACTTTTAGAAAACGCAATAACTCTTTTAAACAACTACAAGAAAAAAGAAGTTAAAAATAATAGAAATGTTAATGTTTCACCTAAGATGGATGAAAAATATTTAAAGTACTTTGAAAAAGTAAATTCTCCTTCTAATAATATGAATGATGAAGAAGATGATGAGGAACTAGAAAAGACTTCGGTTTATAGGGTTATATCAGTAGATGATGATGATGTAGCTGGTAAATTTAAAGGGTTAGTTCGTAAAATTGAAAATGATGAGTATAAAGACAATGAAGAAAATAAAGAATCTAAAACTAAAACTGAAAAAAATACTGAAGATGAATTAGAAAAGACAGCACTTTATAGAGTGGTATCAGTAGATGACAAAGAAGTATCTGACAAATATAAAGATACAAGTGAAGAGGGAGGAGAAACTGAACAGCCTATTGAAGAAGACTTAGAAAAGACAGCGTTATATAGAGTTGTTTCAGTAGATGCTTCAGAAGTAAATGATACTTTATTAGAAATAGCTAAAAATGAACTTAAAGGGGCAGAGCAGAAGGAAAAAGTCAGCAAAGTGAAGGAAGAAGAGCCAAAGGCAGAAGAAAAAAGTGAATTTGAAGATGATGATTCACTAACTAAAATAAATTTAGAATTATTAAAGAAAAAGAAGGGTAATAAAAAAAGTAAAAACATTATAGATACAGCAAGGTTTATAAAGAGTGAAGAGTTAAATGAGTTGATTGATATTTTAGTTGATGATGAAAAGTTACGTGTTAATAAAGCAACTATAAGGGAAAAGCTCATAGATAGCTATATAGACGCTAAATATTATAATTACTATATTGATGGTAAAGAAAGTAACAGAAAAAATTCGCTTTCAAAAATTAAAGATGTAATAAAGGCAGCAGCTGACGAAATAGTTAATAGTTATCATAAGAAAGATGAAAAATACGCATCAATAGTAGATATGTATGCCAATGCATTTATGTTAATTGCTAGTTTAGAACAAGCAAAGGATTTAATAAGTGAATTGAAAGCAAAGAAAGAGTTCTATAGAAAAGAAATTTCAAAATATTGTGATGATTTCGATGATGAAAAAATCGAATATGTTATAAGTGGGATTTTGAAAATTCAAAGAAATTATAACGGAATGTTAGAGTGCCTTTTGAAGAATTTAGATACAAATATGTTTGATTTAAAATTTAATAAATTATCTTCTAGAAAGAATATGTATGGACTTGAATTAGAACATAATATATCATTTAGTAAAGTTTATAGTGATTATATAATCGATAAAACTTATACAGAAGGTATTATTGCTGAAGATAAATTATCAGTTATGTTGACTATGTTATCTGTTCAATTGATAAGAGATATGCTTTCAGCAAACTTTAACAGAAAATACATTTTATATGTTCCTACTAGTTTATATAGTAAAGAAAAGAAATTACAAAAATTGTTGAGATTGATTGATGATAAGTATGCAAAAGAAAACGTCATTCTTCTAATTACATTTGAGGATTTATTAAAAAATAAACGTGTTGTAAAAGAGGTAAGAAGGATGGGGTATAAATTTGCTTTAGCATTTGATAAAGAAACTGTTGTTAAAGCGAAAGACAAAGGAAATATATATATTGCCGATTATATATTTGTAAATAATGAAGTTGATGTCATGTTGAATGTATTAGCTTTTATTCCTGAAGAACTTTCAGATAACGTTATTTATGAAAATATATTTAATAAAATTGGGGATTTTGGAGGTGAATAGGGATGAATACCTTTTTAAGATTTTTTTATGAATTTATTTCTATCTTTTTCGATGGCTTATTCTTCATTGTTAAAGCAATTGTTGATGGCGCAGGAAAAATGTTTAATGTTAATGATTATAGAAGAATTATCAATAGCTACAAGGATAGTTTTGAAGGACCTGAATGGTTACTTGTAGGTTTGGTAATTGCAATATTAGTTATTATTGTTGCAACAATTGGATTATTAATTTTCTTTGCTGTTAGAAAAATAATTAGGTCTAGAAAAAGTAAATTAAATCAAGATGAGTTACTAGATGAAATAGCTAATTTAAATGATCAAGTAAAAAAATTGATAAAAGAGAAAAATGAAATTATGGCTATGAAAGTATCTAAACTTGGGTTAAGACCAGATGAAGAAGAAGAGCCTTTAGAAGAAGAAAACCCTGATGAAAATGAAGAAGTAGATGATTCTAAGATTAGGTTTCCAAAGCTTAATAAAATTGATGAACTATACAAATCATATAAAATTAAAAATTACGGAAACGATTTTACTTTAGAAGAGATGTTAGATAACTTTAGATGTTATGCCGCAAGTCAATTACGTTTATATTATGATGCTTCACTTTTAAGAGCATTCGTTGGTGGTTTAGCTTGTAGTAAGTTGATAATTTTACAAGGTATCTCTGGTACAGGTAAAACATCACTTGCTTATGCTTGGGGAAAATTCGTAAAACAAGATTCTTGTGTTGCTTCAGTTCAACCATCTTGGCGTGATAAAACCGAATTGTTAGGATATTTCAATGAATTTACTAAGAAGTTTAACGAAACTGATGTACTTGCTGAATTATACATTGCAGGACATGATGATGATGTACATACCATTATTTTGGACGAAATGAATATAGCACGTGTTGAATACTATTTTGCTGAAATGTTATCTATTATGGAAATGCCATCTAGAAGTGAATGGATTATTGAATTAGTAACTAGTCCATGGCCAGATGATCCAAAAAGAATTAAAAACGGAAAATTACTATTACCTCCAAACTTATGGTATATAGGTACAATCAATAACGACGACTCAACCTTCATGGTTACTGATAAGGTTTATGACCGTGCAATGCCTATTGACATAAATAATAAAATTAGTGCCTTTAAGTGTAGGGAACAAGAAGCAATTGATATTAATGCAAGCTATCTTGAATCGTTATTTACTAAAGCAGTAGAATCAAATCCAATTTCTCAGAAGAGTTTAGATAAAGTCAAAGAAATGGACGAATATGTTATTAAACACTTTAGGATTGCATTTGGTAATCGTATTATGAAGCAGATGGAAACCTTTGTTCCTGTGTATGTTGCATGTGGTGGACAAGAGTTAGAAGCAATTGATTATTTCATTGCCAAAAAGATTCTTCGTAAATTTGACCAATTAAACATATCGTTAATTCGCGATGAAATTGATCCATTCATTTCATATTTAAATAAAGAATTTGGTAATGGTGTAATGAAAGAATGTATCGATTACTTAGAAATGATTAAGAAGTTAGTATAAAAGGTGGTGATACTCATTACAAAAGCTTCGAAAATTACCGTCGATAAAGAATTAAATAAAAAGAGTGAAACCTTCATGAAGGAAATAGACTCTGAAATGTTTTTCAAGTCAGAGCTTGCTAGTGATTCAATTGAATTTGATTGGTTAAATGAAATTGAATTTGCTTGTCCTTATATCGATAATATTGTTAGGAATCCTAAATTGGCACTCGTTACTGAAACAGATGTAGTAAAAATAGAGAAAGCTAAAAAGGTTTCTGTTGATAGTGTTAAAGACTTATCAAAAAATACTCATTATATCGAAAAAGTAGATCCTTTGACTAATGAAGTTCAACCTTCTAAGATTTTAATTTCACGACGTGAGGAAACTTTTAATACTTATGAAAATAGATTCATTTATACTTTAATAACAGATTTATCAAGATTCCTAATGAAAAAAGAAAAAATGTTAGAAAAATTTGAAGTAACAAATGATAAGGTTTTAGAGTATGCTGCGTCAACTAATAATGGAACTGAAAAAATAAATATTGAATTAAAAATTAGTTCAAAGGAGTTACCTAAGGGAGCAAATAATAAATCTTTTTCAAAAGAGATTGAATCTATTAAGGCAAGATTAAAAAAAATAAGGAGTTATTTTTCTGGATGGGCAAGAAGTGAATTTATTACATCACTAGAAAGAGATCGAGCCACTTTTGTAAGACCTCCAATTAAAAAGACCAATGTAATTTTGAAAAACCCTAATTTTCAAATAGCAATGAAACTATGGACCTTTTTACAAAATTATGATAACAAAGATAAGGATGGTTCTAAAAACAGCTTAGATTCCGAAGGCAACGATATGTTAAGAGGAGTATTGGATGATGCCTTCTTAATGGATTATTTTGTTTTAGATTCGATAACCTCATCTAAAAAGGAACAAAAAGAAAAATTACACAAATATACTCTTATAATGATCAAAAATCAAATACAAAGAGCAATTTCCTTTTTGTTAAAAAGTGGAATTGAAATATCAGACGAAGAAATATTTAGTTTAATATCTAATGAAATTAAAAACGAAAGAACTAAAAGAACAGTGGATAGCTCTGATGTTAAAAAGAAATTTAAAAGTGCAATGGAAGAATATTTAGAAAAAACACAAGATTATATGTAGGAGATTGATATGAGAAAGATAAAAGAACTTAAGGAAAATAAAATATTTAGGATTATAACATCTATTATTCGTATGCTTGTTGTTGTAATCATGGTTGGTTTTATACTTGTTGTATGTTTACAGCGATTTAGTGGTAATAAGATTTCCTTTTTCAATTATAGAATGTTTACAGTAATTTCTGGTAGTATGAGTCCTAAGTATGAAATTGGAGATGTGTTAATTTCAAAAGAAGTTGATCCATCAGAAATTAAAGTAGGCGATACAATTAGTTATTATGGTGAAAGAGGAGATGTTAAAGATAAAGTTATTACCCACCAAGTTACAAAAGTTGAAAAAGACGAAAACGGAAAGTATCGATTTCGTGCTAAGGGTTTAACTAATTTAATTGAAGACCCAACTATTTTTGAACATCAATTGTATGGTGTTGTAATATATAAATCGGTAATACTTTCTATTATATATAGAATAGTAGCTACAAGAATAGGATTTTATTTATTCATAATTATCCCATTCATGTTTATTATAGGTTCTGAGATTGTTTCAACCTTATTAGCTAAAGAAGAAAAAAGAAGACAAAAGAATTAGTAATAACTGATAAAATAATAATACAAACAAATGTGAGGTGATATAAATGAAGCGAAAGCATAAAGCATACTTAAGGCTTAATATAATGTCTTTATTTTTTGCAGTTGTTTCATTTATATCTGTAACACTCGCTTGGTTTGCTTATAGTGGTTTAACAAATGTTTCTACCGAAATAGGTGTTAAAGCTTGGTATATAGAATTAGAAAAGAATGGTCAAACGGTTTCGAATGATATAATTATTTCCTTGTCAGAGATATATCCTGGTATGGAGACTGTAAGTGAAACAGTTAATATCAAAAACTTAGGTGACTCTGATGCTGAAGTAAGTTATAAAATAATATCAGCAAGAATTTTAGGTGATGAAAAAGATAATTACATTGCCAATGATACAACTACCAAATCTGAGTATATTGAAGATGTATTAGCACATAATTATCCTTTTCACATTAATATAAATTTAAATAAGGGTTATACTTTGGCAAAAGGAGATGAGAACTCTTTCCAAGTGTCCATATCGTGGCCATTAGATTCTGATAGTAATGAATTAGATAGTATATGGGGAACAGAAGCCTATAAATTCCAACTAAATGAAGAAAATAAAAAGAGTGTTGACCCGGATTATCAAATAAGACCATCTATACAAATTGTAATAAGTGTTACGGCTGAACAATACTTAGGTACTGAAACATCAAGTGATATTCGTTATGATTTAGGTGATGAAATATGGTTTGATGTTCAAAGAAATAAACTGTGTTACGAACTTAGTTCAACATGTATAAAAACACATATAATAGATGTAAATAATAAATTAGGAGATGAGACAGTTACGTTATTACCTGATCCTAATAATATTCATTTAAGTAGTACATACAGCGATTATAACTTAACGTTTGAAACTATAACAAAAGATTGGGTAGTAAATACGCGGCCATTGCTTGTTCAAGATGTATTAAAAGTTATTACAACTGATGTTATGGATTCATTATTAGTTAGAGATGGTATATCTGATATGATCATTGGTAATTTAAAATATGATAATAGAATGAACACTGAAATTGCTAGAGCTGTAAGTTATAATGGTTATTATAAGTTTGTTAATGAAAAGTTTAAATTTTTATCAGCCTCTGATTGTTATTGGGCTAATAGTGAATATGATAGTGAAAATGGCTTTGCAATTAAAAAAATTGACGAATCTCATTCAAAGATATATGGAGAATTAAAGTCATCAACTTGTAATGTTATTCCTGTGATTTTAGTTAGTAAGGAAAAATTATAAAAGCAAAAAAGATTATTAGACATTAAAAAAGGAAAGCAAGAATCTTGCTTTCCTTTTTGTTATCTTAAATATTATTCTAATAATTGTTCGAAAGAAATGTTTGCGTTTATTTTAAATGTTGTATTTTCAGTTGCAGCCATGTTACCAATTGCTGTATCGTCTTCATCATTCATCAATTCATTTTCGCCTTCGTACCATTCAAAATATATTCTTATTGTAAATGGTTCGAATTGGAATGAATCAGCATTTTTATCAAAGTATAAGTTATCGGTTATCGAATTGTCATTTAAATTGATAATGTCAAGTGGGTCTCCTTCAATATAATCATTAGGTATGAATGCATATTTTGTAATCATTAAATCAGGAATATTTTCGTTTGCCATTTCTAAGGTAATAGAGTATTTAAATGAAACTTCTACATTAACAGGATTAACATCAATATCGAAATACCCTTTTGAAGAAGGAGCAATAGCATCTGAAGCCACATGTTCGTTTTCTTCAATTACCGGTATAAATGAGATGGTTGAGTCTTTATTACTCGTGATATCAGAATCGTTTACAAGGATTTGCCACCTTGCAAATAACACTTCAATGTTGCTTGTTGCATCTGCTACATATCTTGAGTAGGTAGTACTCATTAAACATAGACAAATTGACAAGGACATAAATACTAAGATAAAACGTATTTTTTTAACCATAGTCAAGACTCCCTTCTTTATATAACAATTATAACTCTTTCTTTTTTGCTTTACAACCACTAGACCTTTTGCTTTTTGTAAAGTGCGTAAAGAACGTGTAAAAAAACGCAAAGTTTAATTTGAGGGTTGTTTGATTTTAATTCAATTAAAACAACTATATTACTGTAAAATAAACATACTATTAAACTGGTGCGTTTTTATCCAGGAGTAGATGGACTTAAAACAGGTCATACGAGTGAAGCTGGTTTTTGTTTAACAGCTACAGCTAAAAAAGAGGGAATGCGCCTTATTGCTATTGTTTTTGGTGAACCGGAGAGTTCTATTCGAAATAACGAAGTAAGTGCAATGTTAGATTATGGTTTTAACGTATATGCTTTAGAACGAGTATTAAGTTATGAAAGTAATATTGATACAGTAGAGGTCATAAAAGGGAAGAAAAGACATGTAAAGATTGTACCGAAAGAAGATGTCAACATTTTATATCAAAAAAGTGCTGGTAAGAAGAACATAACCTATAAAGTTAATGTTGGTAAACTTAGAGCACCAATAAAAAAAGGTAATGTAGTTGGTGATATAAGTATTATAGAAAATGATAATGTGATTAGAAAAATTGATGTCACTGTAAGTGAAGATGTTAAACGTGCTAATATACTAGAATTATATATAAGATATCTTGGGGATATAATTAAAGGATTATAAAAGAATGTTAAAAACATTCTTTTAATATGTAAAAATCGTTAACATTTTGCTAATAAACGGTATAATGTTAACGAGGTGAAAGAAAAAAATGAATTTAAGTGATGATTTGTTGAAATTATCTAAGATTAAATACAAAAACAAAAATTACCAAATTTTTGCCACCAAAGCCAACAAGCGTATTTTTGTAGAAGTAAAAGAAGATGGCTGTTATGAGTTGCCAGATTTATCTATATATTTAGAATTGGATAGCAAATTCAATATACAATTTACAGGTAAGTTATATATGATATTGAAACGAAGAATCGTATCTTTATTAATGGCAGGAGTTTTAATAATCAATTTAACTTTTCTATTACTTAATAAGAATAATTATACTTTAGTTAAGACACCAAAATATAAAAGTGTAAGTTTAATAGATTCATCTTCTTTAGAAGATAATATAGAAAAAGATATAGAAGATGTTAAATTCTTTAACTTTATAATTAATGATAATGACTTAATAGATGCAATTGATAAAAATGACAATATAGACGAAACAAATAAAGTTTATTTTAAAAAGTTTGTTAACGAAGTGAGGAGCGTTTTCCCAAATTTAGATCTTACAACTTTTTATCGAAATATTAAAGATATAAAAGTTAGAGTAATAAGTAGTGATGATATTAAAAAACTTAGAGAAAACGATGTAACTAATGCTTATGTTGATTTTATAAAAGGAGAAATAGTTTTTGCAGATAGCATTGCTTATGAAACAATGAGACACGAACTTAGCCATTTGCTTTTTAATAAGATTTATCCTAATTTACCAATACCACCAGATTCAAAGATTGCTATCATATTGCGCAATGCTTATATTTCAAATTTCTATATTAACGGTATGGCGTTCGAAGAAGGATGTAACGCTATTATGTTAGAAGAAATTGGAAGTAAAGAAGAAGAATATTATTATGACAAGCGTCTTGTAAAACTATTATGTAGAATAATTGGCGATGAAAATGTGTTCAATATATATAGGTCGCAAGATAAAGTTGAAAACTTAATTGAACATTTAAGTAGTATTAAGGGTTCTGCTGAAGAAGCTAAAGCATTGATAATGAAAATGGATGATAGGCAAAAAGCAGAAAACAGCTTTGACTATGAAAATGAACCAATAATTTCAATAGATATATGTGCTATTTTAACTGATTATTATTTTGCAAGTAAAAGTAAAAAGGAAATTGATAATCAATCACTTGAAACAGATATTATTGATATGCTTTCTTTTTATCAATTGTTAATAGAAATTCAATCATATGATTCTGTGTATTCTACTATAGCTCAAAAAAGGGTAGGAGTTCCAGAAGAAAAAATTGAATATACAAGTGATATGGAAATAATAGTAAATTATGCTCGTAAAATGAATCAATATATTGATCAAAATGCTTTTAGGTATGATATTAGTACTGCAGAATTTAAAAATCTTTATAATTCTTTAGAAAGTACTTTTGATTACAAGAGTGTTTCTAAAGAACCATGTTTTATAAATTTTGATGAACAAAAGACTGATTTGTTTGTAAATTAAGAAAAAAAGGACATTATAAAAAGTAGATGTATTATCTACTTTTTATATTATAATTTATTATTATCTTCTATCTGTTTCATTTATCATTTCAAACAACAAACTCAAATTGATGATTCCAGCTATACCGATTAACACATAAATGACAGTAGCTATAGTTGAATCAGCGCCACCAAAAATTGATGCAACTAGATCAAAATCAAATAAACCAACTAATCCCCAGTTTAAAGCACCAATAATGGTTAGAATTAAAGCAAATATATTTAATCCTCTCATCTTATCCTCCTTTAATCATTTCTATTATATATATTTACCTAAAAAACATCTTTTATTCATGAATAAAAGAAAAAGTTATCCATATAATTAAATGAAAATACAAATGTGGGGTGAATGTATGAAAAAATTTGTTTGGTTTGGTTTGTGTGCCTTTTTATTTTTCCTTACTGGATGTGGGAAATATGACGAAAAAGATGTTTTAAAAGATCTGACTGCTAAAATAGAAAATAACAAAGGATATTATTTGGAAGCTGAAATGGAAATAGTAAATAATGAAGATATTTATAAATATGATGTAAAAGTTTCGTATCAAAAAGAAGATATGTTTAAAGTTAGTTTAAAAAACAAAGCTAATAATCATGAACAAATATTGCTTAGAAATAATGAAGGTGTATATGTTCTAACACCATCGCTTAATAAAAGTTTTAAATTTCAAAGTGAATGGCCATATAACAATTCTCAATGCTATATTTTACAAACGCTTTTAAAAGACATAAAAGAAGATAATGAAAGAGTGTTTGAAGAAACAGAAAATTATTATGTAATGACAACGAAAGTAAATTACCCAAATAATCGTAAGTTAGAAAAACAAGTGATATATTTTGATAAACAATTAAATATAAAAGAGGTTCAAGTATTAAACAATGAAGGAAATAATGTTATAAAAGTAAAATTCACTAAAACTGATATGAAAGCGACTTTTAATGAAAAACACTTTTCTTTAAACGAAAATATGGCAACCGCTACAATTGATGATGATGTTGAACCAGTAATGAAAATAGAAGATATAATCTATCCTATGTATATACCAGAAGCAACATCATTAAGTTCACAAAACAAACTTAATAAGGAAATAGGAGAACGTATTATGTTAACGTTCGAAGGAGAAAAACCATTTATTTTAGTTGAAGAAACAGCTTCTAAAGAAGAAGAATTGACAACTATTCCTACCTATGGTGAACCATATATGATAATAGATACGATTGGTGTAATAACTGATAATTCAGTATCATGGATAAGTAATGGGTTAGAATACTATGTAGCATCTGATGATATGAGTATAGATGAATTACTCTCAATAGCAACATCAATTAGTACTATTCCGGTAGGTAAATAAAAAAGTTCCCAGTGGCTGGGAATTTTTTTGCAAAAAAAATAATATTTATGATATAATCTATTTAGGTGATTATAATGGCAAATAGAGAAACAAGAAGAAGAGAAAAGAAACAATATAAGGTAAAAGAAGAAACGCTTGATACTGATATAAGTGCATCAAGCAGTATAAAAATAGGAGCTGCAGTAATTGGTGTTTTTATACTTTTCTATATAATAACAACAATGATAACAAATAGTTATAATGATTCTCGTAAAGATTTAAATAAACCACCTGTATCGATTCAATACGAAGAAATATTGGCAGGGGAATTATTTAATATGTATGATGATGAATATTATGTAGTATTTTTTGATTTTAAAGATTCATCAGCTGCTATATATGCATCTATTCTTGAAAAGTATGAGGCAGATAGTGATATTAAAGTATATAAGGTTGATTTATCAAAAGGATTTAATGAACCATATATTAGTGAAGAAAGCAATCCTAATGTTAAAAAAATAGGGGATCTTAAAATCAATGGACCAACTCTTATAAAAATTAAAAATAAGAAAAATGTATTATATGTAGAAGGAAAAGACTCTATTGAAGAGGTTTTAAAATAATTATTTAGTTATTACAGTTGTTACACCAGCTTCTTTTATAAACACATTATAAAAGATGAGGATAGTAGCAACAAGTTGTAACAAGTTACCGTTAAAACTAATATAATTTTGTTCTAAACTGGTGTTGTCACCAGTTTTATTGTATAAATCTACGCTTTCTTTTAAATCTTGATAAGAGTAATATAAGAATATTCCGTTTACAAACAATAATATGATAACAATAATTTTTATATAATTAGATGTGTCTGGATATTTCTTTTGATAATTAGTGTTTAAAAGTTCATCAATTATACCCGCTCTTTCTTTATAAAAAATTATAAGGTATAAAAAATTGACAATAATTAAAAGATAAACGTTTAAAATTTTAACGTCAAGTTCTAATAAACCATTTTGAAGTTCTTCATTTCTTTTCATAATCATCTCTAATAAATCCTATGCCAAATAAAAAAATAAAGATATGTAAATAATTATATTTTCACTTTCATAATCATAAGTTTTATGGTATATTAAATTTAAGGAAAAGGTGATAGTATGGATAGTAACAAAAAAACAAATACAGTTAAACAAAAAGTAAAAAAAATCTTAAAAAAAGATAACAAACGAAAGCCAAAAGCTAAATTTTTGGGTTTTAAGTTGTTTGAGGTAATTGTACTCATATCACTTGCTACTATAATAGGTGTTTTTAGTGGAAGTTTCTTTACTTATCTTTTTATGAATAATAGAGTACCAAAAGTAAATTCATCTAAATATATAGATGAGTTTGAAGAAGCTTTTAATAATGTTATAGATAAGTATTATGAGAAAGTGGATAAAAGCGAGTTGATAGATGCTGCAATAAATGGTATGTTATCTGAACTTGATGATTATACTTCTTATATGACTCCTGAACAAACAAAAAGTTTCAATGAGCGTATGGAAGGTGAATATAAAGGTATTGGTATTGAGTTTATTACAACTGCTTTAAATGAACATTTTGTAACTGGTGTTTTTGAAGATACACCGGCACAGAAAGCAGGTATCAAAGTAGGAGATCAAATTGTTAAAGTAGATAATCTTAATGTGTCTCAATTAACTGGTGATGGTATAGCTAATTATATAAAAGGGGAAAACATTAAAAAGGTAGACGTTACAGTAAAACGTGGCGATAAAGAAATAACTTTAACAATTGACAAAACAGTAGTAACCTTACCTTCGATTATTAAAAAATCATTTGAATCTAATGGTAAGAAAATAGGGTATATAGGTGTTAGTCTTTTTGCTAATAATACATATAACCAATTTAAGAAAGCTTTAAATGAATTAGAAAACGAAAAAGTTTCATCATTAATTATAGATCTTCGTGATAATAGTGGAGGATATCTTCATGTTACTGAAAATATGTTAGAACTTTTTATGAAGAAAGGTTCGCCACTATATCAAACGAAAGAAAAGAATGTAACAAAAACATATTATGATGAAACAACTGAAAAAAGGGATATCCCTGTTGCATTATTAATAAATCAGGGTAGTGCATCTGCATCTGAAGTTTTAGCTTCTGCTTTTAAAGAAGTATATAAAGCTGAAATAATAGGAAAAACATCATTTGGTAAAGGAACTGTTCAACAACCAAAAGAAATATCTAATGGCGGAATGTTGAAGATTACAACAAGTGAATGGTTGACTGCTTTAGGTAATACCATTAACAAAGTTGGAGTAAAACCAACAATTGAAGTTGAAATAGGAAATGATTATTTAAATAATCCAAGTGATGAAAATGATATGCAATTACAAAAAGCAATTGAAATACTTTCAAAATAAAAAAAACGGATTTCCGTTTTTTAATTTAGTTCATTATATTTTTGATTATATTCGTTGCTGATGGTACTAATTTTGTTAGCATCAGCCTGTTCTAATCTATACCAACCTTTGTTGAATTGTAAATTAAATAATGCTCTTGCCATATCTTTTGTTTCTTTACAGATAGTTCCTATTTCATTATATAAGCTATCATTACTTGCTTCATTCATTACTATAGCATAATTGCTACCATAATGTTTTTCGGTGGATAAGATGTCGTTTAAATAATCAGAGTCATTCATATCCTTTCCTTTTGGAACTTTGGTTTCAGGATTGCTAACAGTATTATTGTCCATTTTGACCTCCTTGTAATATATTTAAAAGCATATCATAATGTCTTTTGTGCATTTCACTTACTTCTTTAATAAGTGTTGCTACTTCTTCATCTTGAATATGCTGTAGATAATGATTAGCTTTTTTGGCAGCTATAAAATTCCAATTCAACATATCTTTAATATAATCCAAATCTTTACTAGATATCATTACTGGTACTGTATCCATTTTTCATCATCCTTTCACAATTAGTATGTATGATACAATGTGTTTTATACAATATTTATCGTAAATGAACAATAAGCTATAATATAAAGAAAGAAAAGAGTGAGAAAATGAATAATGTAAAAACAGGAGCAAAGCTTCAAATTCATTCTTATAAACATAATGGTACAATATATAGAAGTTGGGATGAGGCTATAATATTAGATGAAACCGATGATTATTTAATAGTTGGTAATAATAAAACATTAGTTACTGAAATTGATGGTAGAACATGGAGAACAAAAGAACCTGCTATTATATGTTTTTATAAAAATAATTGGTATAATGTAATATGTCAACTTAAGAAAACAGGCATATATTATTATTGCAATATAGCAACACCATATATAATAGAGGAGAATACAATAAAATATATAGATTATGATTTGGATTTACGTATATTTCCAGATGAAACGTACAAGATATTAGATAGTGAAGAATATCGTTATCATAAAAAGAAGATGAAATATTCTAAAGATATAGATAAGATAGTTAAGATGGAATTAAATAATTTAATAAATATGTTTAAATCTAAAAAACAACTGTTTGACATTTTTAAAGTTCAACACTATTATTCAATATATAAGAAATATAAGGAAAAAAGTGGTATTCAGTAATATATTTTTACAGTTTACATATATTATTTTATGAGCAAAAAGCGCCATTTACATTGCAAATGTATAAAAAATGTAAAAAAAAGAAGAAAAATCGAAAAAAGTTGTTGACACGTCTAATTTTATTTGATATATTTAATGTGCGCTTTTGAAAAGAAGCAAGAATGATCTTTGAAAACTGAGCAAAAAGTCAATTTTGAGTAGCTAGGAAAAAACAAACAGATAAAAAAGATTATTTTTTTTTGAGAGTTTGATCCTGGCTCAGGATGAACGCTGGCGGCATGCCTAAGACATGCAAGTCGAACGAGGGATCTTCGATGAGGCAAGAGTGCTTGCACAATTGCTGACTTGAAATTTTCCCTAGTGGCGCACGGGTGAGTAACACGTGGGTAATCTGCCTTTAAGATGGGGACAACAGTTGGAAACGACTGCTAATACCGAATAATATATAGAAATAATTTTTCTATATTGAAAGGAGCCCTTAAAGCTCCGCTTGAAGATGAGCCTGCGGCGTATTAGCTAGTTGGTGGGGTAATGGCTCACCAAGGCAACGATGCGTAGCCGGTCTGAGAGGACGAACGGCCACATTGGGACTGAGACACGGCCCAAACTCCTACGGGAGACAGCAGTTAGGAATATTCGGCAATGGGGGAAACCCTGACCGAGCA
>DUQO01000006.1 GCA_012837765.1 Mollicutes bacterium
CTTTCAAGAAATGTTTTTCTCTCTTTATTATTCAAATGTTTCCAATTTAGTTCAATGTTTCCTATTATTTTTTTAGCATCATCTACTGGTATTTCTTTTGCTTTAAAGTTTTCTTCACTCTTTTTAAGTTCGTTTTCTAATTCCTTTAATTTACTCTCAATTTCTTTCATTAAAATTTTATATTCATCAAATGGTAAACTTCCTTCCAAAAACAAGTTGCGTGTCTCCGCTTCTTTTAATTTATATTTTTTTAGCGTTCTTGTTATCAGCTGTTTATTTTTAAAAAAAGTTTTATTTTCTTCGTTAACAAAAACACTATCATAAGGAAGTAAATTTTGTAATTTTTTTAAATAATCCGTAAAGGCTTTTTCCATTTTTTGATGAGAAAAACCTAAAGCTAAACAGTTGCCGCTTTGACGACCATTACAAGCATACGTTATATATTGCTTGTTATTTTTCTTTTGTTGCCTTGCATGCATTTTACCTCCGCAACAACCACACTTAAGCACATGAAAATAATAGGTATCATTACTAGAGTATCTTCTAGCTTTTAATTCTGATCTTTTTTTCATCAACTTTTGAACATTGTCATATTTTTTGACATTGACAATTGGTAAATGTTTAACATTATCGACCACAAAAGCTTTATGTTTGTTCTTCGAACCCACACCATATCTAACCTTACCTATATACAAAGGATTGGTTAAAATGGATCTAATTGTTGATTGTGCCCATTTTCCACCACGTTTAGTTGGAACCCCTTCATCATTCAACATTTTAGAAATACTTAACATAGAATTGTTAGATAAGTATAAATCATAAATCTTGTTAACTAACAACGCTTCTCTTTCGTTTACTTTAAGTTCGCCCACACCTGCTATATAATCATAACCATAAACACCATTAGTATTTGTATAATTACCCTCTTTTGTTTTTTGTTCATAACCAAAGCTTACCCTTTCTGCTAAATTTTCCCTTTCAAATTCAGCAAAAGTTCCAAGTATCTTAACAAACATTCTTCCTACAGCATTGCTCGTATCTAATTTTTCAGTATGAGAATTTAACGAACAATCATATGTTTCAAACAAGTTAATAAGTTCCATTAAATTCAATAAAGATCTTGTAAGTCTATCTAATTTATAAACTAACACATTTTTTATTTTCCTCTTTTTAATATCATTTAACATCCTTGTTATTTCAGGTCTATCTTTAATATTTTTACCACTTATACCATCATCAATATAATAATCTAGAATCTGCCAATCATTAATTTCAGCATACTTTGTTAATTTTTCCTTTTGAGCATTAATTGAAAATCCTTCTGTAGCTTGATCTTCCGTTGAAACACGAATATATACTCCAGTAGGCATGGCAAGCATCCTCTCCTAGTCATTTATATCAATATTTATATTTAAAATTCTTGGAACACTAGTTTTCAAAAAGAATTTCATTATTTCTATTTGAAGTTCCCTACAAATCAAATCTGATATTTCCTTTTCCATACGATCATACTCTTTCCATCAAACAACTACTTAAATTTTTATTGTAATATGAACACACTACTTTATTAGTATTAACTAGCCAAAACTTTCGCTTAGTATTAGCTCTTAAATAAGTTTCATAAATTGAAGAGTATTCAAATACCTTTTCATGTTTTACAAGTTCCCTTGCAATAAGAGCCATATCATATGCTGTAGAATAATGATTTGCTTCATCAAGACCATGAGAGTTTTTAAAATTGGTGTTTTTACACCCTAATTCTTTAGCCCTTTCGTTCATCATTTTAACAAAATGTTGTTCTGTTCCACCTACACGTTCTGCTAAAGCAACAGTTGCATCATTACCAGAACCAATAGTTACACCTTTGAACAAATCTTCAACAGACATTATCTCGCCTGTTTCAAGAAGGATTTGACTTCCACCCATCGAAGATGCATTAGCAGACACTTTAATTTGCTCATCCCACTTCATATTACCCTTCTCAATTGCTTCTAAAAAGAGTAACATACTCATCATCTTTGTCATTGATGCTGGCGCATATTTAACATGCATATCACGACTATACATGATCTCTCCTGTACTAGCTTCCATCAAAAGAGCACTCTTAGCATTAGGCGCTAATTTAATTTCTTCAGCTTTTATAGGTGGAATAAATATAGATAAAAGCAAAATAAACAACAAAATCTTTTTCACAAAATAACACCCCATCTCAATAAAAAATATGCTAAGTATACACTTTTATTCCTTTTTTTATTTGACATGCATTTCTTAAAACTCTATAATAAAAAGGTAGGAGGACATAATATGCAACATAAGGGTAATAAAAAAAAGAAACGTCGTTTTCGCTTTTTTAGGTTCTTAAATGTTCTTATAATATTATTTTTAATAGGTTATGGTTTTTATATTTTTACAACACCAAAGAACGTTAGAGAACTAAAAAAATTAAA
>DUQO01000039.1 GCA_012837765.1 Mollicutes bacterium
AAAAAGATATCAATTCGATATCTTTATTTGACTTATTTTTATTCAGAATATGTTTCACAATTCAAACTAGCATTATGGTCAACTGTTGCTTTTGTAATTAATGCTTTTTGAGTTCCAAATTTACTGTTTGATGATGTTTCAATACAAAGTTTCATTGGAGATAACGCAACTACACTAACAATTTCATAATTAGCTGGATTAGCTCCTAACTTTTTTAATTCATCAGCATTAAGATCTTTTATTGTAACTGCAGTTGCCTGACCAAGAGATGCTTCTAAGTTTTGATATTCTAATCCTGTTATGATCATTTTTGCATCAGCTTCAAAAGCACTTTTCTTTGAATTATCTATCATATTAGATATACCTGGTACTGCTATTGCTAGTATAATTGCAAGTATTACAATTACAGCTAGTAGTTCTACTAAAGTAAAACCTTTCTTATTTCTTATCATTTATTCCTCCTACTATGGTTTAAATATATCACACAACAAATTGAGTTGTCAATTAAACAATTATACAAACAGTTAATTTACGTTTAACTTTTTCATTACTCTTATTATACTAACAACCAGAAATTACACCTGGTTGATCTGCAGGTCCTGTATGTTTAATATTAGACATAGTTGCTCCTGTTACAGTGCAAGAACCAAATTTACTATTACTACCAGAACCAGTTATACTAATAGTTATGGGATTCAAACTTGTAATATAAAAACTAGCATAATCATTTGGATTAGCTCCATAATCACCAAGTGAATCCTTAATATTATTTGATGCACTTACTGCTGGTCTTGCTGTACCAGCTAAATCGGCATTTAAAATAGCATAATCAATACCTTTAATAATTAATTTTACGTTGTCCTCAAAAGATGATTTTTTGGCATTTTTTGTCATATTAGATATGCCTGGTATTGCTATTGCTAATATTACTGCAAGTATTACAATTACAGCTAGTAATTCCACTAAAGTAAATCCTTTTTTAGTTTTTAACATATTAGATTCCTCCTATTTTCTTCATATAATACTATATTAAATATAGCACTTCATTAATGTGAAGTCAATTCGTTTGTAATTTTTTGTCAAAAAAAGATGTCAAGTGACATCTTTAAAATTATACTTATTATTCTACTGATTGAACTGTAACAGAAGATCTTGTAGCATTAGTTGCTGTCCAAGCTCCAAATTTACTATCAGCTTTTGATGTAACTGAAATGGTAACTGGATCATAACTTACAATTGTTACTGAACTATAATTATTAGGGTCTGCTCCATATTCATCAATAGAAGATTTTATATTAGAACCTTCTGCAGGAAGATTAATACCATCATTTAGTGAAGCTTCTAAAACTTTATATTCAATACCAGTTATAATCATCTTTACATCTGATTCAAATGCACCTTTCCTAGTATTACCAATCAATCCAGAAATACCTGGTACTGCTATGGCTAATATTATTGCTAATATTACAATTACTGCTAACAACTCGACTAATGTGAACCCTTTTTTGTTACTTGACATGTCATACCTCCTTATCATGTACATTAAAAATATATCATAATTAAATTTAATAATCAATGAATTAAATTTAATAATCAATGAATTAAATTTAAAAATATAATAAAAATGGTAAAAAAAAACAACAGGTTATATTTTGTTTACACTAGGAAAACAATATAACTTGTTGATAACTTTTTATACACGTGCAAGTAAAGCGGACGTACAGTTTACACTACAATTTGCTACTATGGCGTTGTGACAGGCGTTGCAGTAACAGAGGCCTTAGTAGCACCAGTTGCCGTCCATGCTCCAAACTCACTATTAGCACTTGATGTAATAGTTACAGTTATTGGGTCCAAACTAGTAATCTCTGCTGCTGTATAATTGGTTGGATCTGCACCATAATCGTCGATGTTAGCTAAAATGTCTCCTACGGCTGGAGTTGTGATATCAGTATCAATTGTTGATTGCAAAATTTGATACTCAATTCCAGTAATAATCATTTTTACATCGGCTTCAAAAGCACTTCTCCTTGAATTATTGATTATACCAGAGATACCTGGTACTGCTATGGCTAAAATGATAGCCAAAATAACAATTACTGCTAACAACTCGACTAATGTGAACCCTTTTTTCTTTTTCAACATGTTTACCCTCCTATCATGTCACAAAATATATCATCACATTATAATTTGTTAGCTTTAATTATTTTAATTATTGAATTTTAGTGAGTCAATAGCTACTTGATAATTTTCACTCATGACAACGTATGAACCAGTCACAAGCATATCAGCACCTGAATCTAGACACAGTTTAGCATTTTCCTTATTTATGCCACCATCAACTGAAATAATAGTCTTTAAATTTCTTCTTTTAATCTCACCTTTTAGTATTCTTATCTTTTCAAGTGAAGAAGGCATAAATTCTTGACCACCATATCCAGGCTCTACACTCATAATCAAAATTAAATCAATGTTGTCTAACAAATTAAATGTTTCTTTGATATCAGTAATAGGCTTAACTGAAAGTCCACACTTTATACCTTTCTTTTTTATTTTTTTTAGCAACTCAATATTTCCATTAAAAACTTCATAATGAATTGTCAAATATTCTATATTAAATGATGATAAATTATCGATATAAAAATCAATATCATCAACCATTAAATGAACATCAAGTGGTTTATTTGCAATTTTGTTTATTTGTTCAATTCTTGAGAGCGGGAAATTAATTTCTTTAACAAATTTTCCATCCATAACGTCAATGTGAAAATAATCAAACTCTACTTCATTTAATTTTCTAATGGTTTCATCATCGTTTTTTGATAGAACGGATACGGATATTTTGATCAACTTCATCATCCTTTTCTTTTAAAAATTTTTGATAGTTTAAATATCTTGATTTTAAAATAGCTCCATCATTTACAAGTTCTTTAATTTTACAATCATCTTCTTTTAAATGAAAGCAATCCCTATATTTACACTCTTCTTTAAAGTTTTCAAATTCGATTATTGAATCCCTTATTGATTCTTTATCCATATTATAGAAATCAAGTGATGAAAACCCAGGTGTATCTGCAATCAACGAATTTCTTGTTTCAAGTAATTCTACATGTCTTGTTGTATGTTTTCCACGACCTAAGGCATGTGAAATCTTACTTGTTTTTAAATTTAGATTATTATCTAATTTGTTTAAAAGGGTTGATTTACCAACTCCACTTTGTCCTGTTAAAACAGTAATTTTGTTTTTTAATAAACTATGTATTTTTTCTGTTTGCTCATTAGTAAGCACTTCATAACCCAATTTTTGATAATATTTTATATATTCATCCATTTTATTTCCCTCTTCACTACTAAGCAAATCTAATTTAGTGATACATATAATAGTATTTATATTATTATAGTTAATAATACTAATCATTTTATCTAAAAGATATAAATCAAAATTGGGTTCTTTAGCACTCATTACAATAAGAGCTTGATCAATATTACAAATTGGCGGTCTTAAAAGTTCATTTTTACGAGGCAAAAGCTCTATAATGAGCTTTTTTTCTTTATCAAATATTACTTTATCACCAACTAATGGCTTTAAATTTTCATTTTTAAATTTACCTCGTGCAGTACATTCAATATACTTATCTCCATACTTAACACGATATAAATTACTAATATTACATATTATTTGACCAACCATCTTATTCTTCGCCTTCTGTATTCTCAGTATCTGGATCAAGAGATGCTTTCTCTTTAGTAATTTCAACTTTTAAAGTAACACCTTTAACAATACGAGATTCAGGCGATCTACTTTGATAAATTACAATATCAGGTTCTTGTGTATCTGTTTCTTTGTACTCTATCTCTAAAACAATCTCATATTCATCAGCAAAAGCTCTAATATCAGCTTCAGACCATTTTTCACCTACAAAATCAGGATAGACATCATATATATTAGGAATATATAAAACAATTTCATCTCCTTCTTTTAATTCAGTACCAGCTTCAACACTTTGATCTATAATTACATTTTCTTTATCACGATATAAAGTTACATCAGAAACATCTTTCTTTTCTTCTCTTACTGTAATACCTTTTAATATCAAAGATGTTTTTGTTTCAATAAGGTCTTTTCCTATGTAATTTTCAATTACTACTATATTTTCACCTGTTGATTGATACAAGACGATAGTCGTTCCTTTTTTTATCATACGACCAGCAGCTGGAGAAGTTTTAACTATTTTTCCTTCTTTTATAGTATTGCTACTGATTTGTTCAATATCGACTGCTATTTCAAAACCAGCATTTTTAAGTTTTGACTCTGCTTCTTCAACGCTTAAATTACTTACATCTGGTACTCTAACATCTGGTACTCTTGTTACAGCTGGATAAATTATAAATATTGAAAATAGTAAAACCATTAAAGAAAGTAAAATACTTCCTAATATAATAAATGGTTTTTTATTTGGTTTATAATCATTTTCTTTAATTGGCTTAGCGATATTATCTACCTCCTTATCTTCTTTTATTACAGGCAATACTTTTGTATCTTCTAAATCATGCTCTAAGTATTTATAAATATGACGTGGTTCATTTAACCTTTCTTCATTCATTACTGTTTTTAAATCATCATACATTTCTCTAGCGTTATTATATCTATTTTTCGGATTTTTAGCTGATGCTTTAATTATAACGTTTTCAAGACTTTGAGGAACATCATTAAGTTCGCGTCTAAGAGATGGTAATGGATCTTTCATATGTTTTAAAGCAATTTCAACAGCATTTTCTCCTTTAAAAGGAAGTTTAGCTGTTAATAATTCATACATTAAAATTCCCAGGGCATAGATATCACTTTTAATAGTACTTCCCTTTCCAGCAGCTTGTTCTGGCGGAAGATAATGAACTGAACCCATTACTGAATTAGTTTGAGTAAGCTGTGAACTATTAAGTGCCATAGCTATACCAAAATCCGTTATTTTCACTAATCCGTTTTCTAAAATTAAAATATTTTGAGGTTTTATATCACGATGTATGATATATGCATCATGTGCATGTGATAAACCATCTGTCAATTGAAGCATAATGTCAATTACTTCAGGAATTGTAAGAGCTCCTCTTTTTTTAATAAGTTGTTTTAAATTACGCCCCTCAATATATTCCATAACAATATAATAATCGCCATTATCTTCACCTACATCATACATTTCAACAATATTAGGATGACTAAGTGATGATGCTGCTAAAGCTTCTCGTTGAAAGCGTCTAACAAATTTTTCATCATTTGCTAAATCGCCTCTTAAAACCTTAACAGCAACTCTTCTTCCAAGAATAACATCTTCAGCTAAATAAACATTCGCCATGCCACCTTCACCCAATAATTTAATTATCTCATAGCGTCCATTTACTTTTTGACCTTTAACTACCATACTTATTCACCACTCTCTTTTACTAGATAAGCTATTGATATATTATCGGTTCCCCCTCTGTTATTGCTTTTCTTAATTAAGCGTATAACTTTTTCTTCAATCGTTAAAGTTTCTAATTCTAAAACTTTTTGAATTTGTTCTCCACTAAGCATATTTGTAAGACCATCACTACACAATAAAATAGCATCAACATTTACATCAACATCAAAAATATCTATTTCAATAGGATTATTAGCTCCTAATGCTCTCATTAAAACATTTTTCTTAGGGTGTAATTTAGCCTCTTCCTCGGTTAATTCACCAGTTGAAACCAAAAGATTTACTAAAGTGTGATCTTTAGTTACTTTATATAATATATTTTCTTTCATGACAAAACCTGAACTGTCACCGATGTTACCAAACAACAGATACTCTTTAGTTAAGATAGCAACAACAAGTGTTGTACCCATACCTTTGCTTTCAGTAACTTTATCAGTATAAGAAAAAATATTATTATTAATTATCTCAACTGATTCCCTTAACCAATTTACAGCATTAGCTTTACTGCCAATTTTCTCCATCTTTAAAAATGCTTTACTAAGATAATCAATCGTCATTGAAGAAGCTATTTCTCCGGCTTGATGACCACCCATTCCATCTGCCACAGCCATTAAATATTCACCACTATCATTTTGAACAATGATAACACTATCTTCATTATGTTCTCTTACTCTTCCTGCATCGGTTAAATAATATGTTTGCATATTTCCACCACTTTCTAATTGGTTGACCTAAGTTGACCACATGCTGCATCCAATTCACCACCAAATTCCCTTCTTACGGTTACATTTATATTGTTCTTTTTAAGTATATCATAAAAACGCATTATATTAGTATTACTACTTTTCTTAAATGAAAAATTATTTGTCTCATTATAGGGGATTAAATTAACATAGCAATTTATTCCTTTTAGCAAGAAAGATAATTCATGAGCACAGGAAACATTATCATTTATTCCTTCAAGCATTATATATTCAAAAGTTACTCTACGATTAGTTTGTTTGATGTAACTTTTAACTACACTAATAAGTGAATCAATATTATAAACCTTGTTTATTGGCATTATTTTATTGCGAATCTCATCATTTGCAGCATGAAGTGAAATCGCTAAATTAACTTGTAAATTTTCTTTTGCAAAATCATTTATTTTTGGTACAAGACCAGAAGTTGATATCGTTATATGCCTAGCTCCTATACCAATACCTTTATTATCATTTATTGTTCTAACAAATCTCATCACTTCATCATAATTATCGAAGGGCTCACCAATGCCCATTATAACAACATGTGAAATGCGTTTTCCTATATCTTCTTCGATTTTTAATATTTGTAAAACCATTTCGCCTGATGTTAGATTTCGGACTTTTTTCAACCGCCCACTTTCACAAAAAAGGCATCCTATATTACAACCTACTTGAGTTGAAACACATAAACTTATTCCATAATTATGAAACATTAAAACAGCTTCTATTTTTTCACCATCACTCAATTCAAAAAGATATTTATATACATCTTTTCCTTTTTGTTTTTTTAAAATTGTTATATCACCAAAAATAAAAGTTGTTTTTAGTTTTTCTATAAATTTCTTATTTAAATTAGTCATCTGATCAAATGATGTAACCCTTTTTTTATATAACCAATCAAATATTTGATTAGCTTTAAAAGGTTTTTCATCATGCTCTTTTAAATATTCACTCATCTTATCAAAATCTAAGTCATATATGTTTCGCATACAGTTCTCCTTATACTTTAAAAAAGTGAAAATTATTTTTCCACTACAAAATCATTTACTTGATTTATATTTTTAAATTGAAGTTTAATGTTATATGAAGGAAATGACATAATTACTTTCTTTAAAACATTATTTTCATTTATTACTTCTATTTCCATATCGTTATATTTATATATTTCGCTTATACTTTCATCAAAATTGTTTTTTGTATCTATCAATTCTGCTTGTTCAATTATTGTTTTTAAATGATTTATATCTAATAGTCTATCATCAAATGATTCATCAATCAAAATGAAATTGTCTATTTCTTGCCATGTATCGTCTTTTTTTATTGATGTTTTTTCATAAAACGTGTATACTTCACTATCAATAATGTCATTTGTCTTTTTTGTAAAAAGGTTTTTATTATTATACTTTTTTCCTTCTAAAGTAATAACTGATTCTTCTGTTTCTATTTCATATAGATATTCATAATTGTTAGTTATGTCCTTCCAATTACTATTAACTCCCTTTTCATTATTGATTGGATTGCTAGATGGTTGCATAGTAGCAATGATAACAGCAAAAAAGACAAAATAAAAACCAAAAAAGAGTAAGGGCTTAAAATATCTAGTTTTAGAAAATTCTTTTAATTTTTCTCTATTCATAAGCCTAACCTCTACTCAAATATTTTACCTATTAAAAGTTCCTTATTTTTTAAACCATTCAAGAAATCTTTGGCACTCATTCTTTTGCGTCCTTCTAATTGAATTTCTGTAAGAATTATTTCACCATTACTTACTTTTACCCCAATTCCATCATCATACAATTTAACAATTTCACCATTGAAGTTTGAAAAGTAAGTGTTTTCCCCTATTCTTGAATTCCATACTTTTAAAACTTTTGCTTCTAATATACAATAAGCACCTGGCCATGGATTTAAAGCTCTTATTTTATTATAAACTTCCCTTTTTGATTTACTAAAGTCTATATGTTCATCTTCTCTTTTGATATTTGGTGCAAAAGAAGCTTCGCTTTCTTTTTGCCTTATTGGATTTATATTTCCTGAAATAATATCTGGTAATGTTTCTAACATTAAATCACGACCTAGTAAACTTAAACGATCATGAAGTGTTCCAACATTATCAGTCGGCAAAATAACCTCTTCCCTTTGACTTATTATATCTCCTGCATCCATTTTTTCGGTCATATACATAATTGTTATACCAGTTTTACTATCGCCTCTCATTATAGCATGATGAATAGGTGCTCCACCTCTTAACTTTGGTAGTAAAGAAGCATGCACATTAACACATCCATAACGTGGCGCATCTAAAATAGCTTTAGGAATTATTTGTCCATAAGCACATGTAATAATTATATCTGGTTTCAAACTCAAAATAGCTTGATAATCATTTCTTATATTTTCTGGTTGAAATACAAGTATGTTTTTTTCTAAAGCCTTAGCTTTTACTGGTGGAATTTTATCTTTATCCCTATCTGGCTGACAAACAACACCAATAACATTATATTTTTCTATTAAGGCTTCTAAAAGTGGAACACTAAAAACAGGAGTTCCCATAAATACAATTTTAATATCTTTCATAAAAACCTCCTATATCCATTTGGTTGGTGTAACAGGAACTGATGAATCATCATAAGTTTTAAAAAAGTCAACAATATATTCCATCAACTGTCCTAAATAGTTAAACTCACTACTTACAATAAAATCAATATCTAAAGTCTTTTTCAAACTTTTTGCAAAGTGATAATCTTTCATATACTTATATACGGCTTCATCAAGAAGCTTGATAAGAGATAAGTTTTCTTCAGCATCATCAATATTAAAGATAAAGTCTTGATAATATTGAATTAATTTTTTAGTGAATACATCATCCTCTAAAAAATCATAATTAACAATCTCATCAAAATGAGAACAACATGTTAAAACCTTCACTTTCTCCCTCATCATAAAACCTCCCTTATAATCTAGTTATATCTTGAATTGTAATAAATAGCATCAATAACATTAACAATGCAAAACCAATGCTATGAATAATATTTTCAACTTTTGGATTCACTTTAGATCCTTTTATTTTTTCTATAATTAAAAATAATAGACGCCCTCCATCAAAAGCTGGAAAAGGTATAAAGTTAACAAATCCAACGTTGATACTTAAAAACGCAGTTAGTAACAATATATTTGCAAGACCACCTTTTGCACCTTCACCAACAATGTTATATATACCAACAGGTCCTGCTAGTTTATTTAATCCTAAGTTACCAGTTATTAAATTACCTATTACTTGAGCCATCGATTTAACAGTTGAAGAAAATTTTACAAAAGTAAATTTAATTGTTGCTCCTAATCCGTAATTTTGTTTGGTTGTAAACGTTAACCCAAACTTATATTGTTCTTCGCCTTCTATCATTTCTTTTTTTGGTAATATTTGATATGTTTCAATGTTACCATCTGCTTTTTGCACTTTAAATGATGATGATGTTTCTTTTGAAATAAGTTCTAATTTTAAGAGCACATCATCTGCTGTACGCATTTTCTCACCATTGATGCTTAATATTAAATCGCCTTCTTCTATTCCAGCTTCAAATGCAGGATAACCTTCTAATGATTGTCCAATATAAGGTTTAAGCTCAGGTGAGCCATAGAATATACCTACAACAAACATTAACACAAGTGCAAATATAAAATTAAAAACACAACCAGCTGTAATAGTTAAAAAACGTTGAAGCCATGTTTTAGATTGCATGCGTCTTTCTTCTGGTATTTCTTCATCAAACGTAATTTCTTCACCAGCCATTTGAACAAAACCACCCAATGGAATCAATCTAATAGCATAAGTTGTTTCATCATTTTTTCGATTAAAACTAAAAATCTTAGGACCCATTCCTAATGAAAATTCATATATGTAAACACCTGCCTTTTTCGCAAAAATAAAGTGACCTAATTCGTGTATAAAAATGGTTACACCAAGAATTAAAATAAAATATATTAAAGTCATATTGACCACCTTTCTATAGAACAAACATTAACATAACATAACTTAATACAGCAAATATAAAACTATCTAAACGATCTAATACGCCACCATGACCTGGCATAAGATCAGAAAAATCTTTTTTGTTATACAATCTTTTTATCGAACTAAAAACAAGATCCCCCATTTGGCCCACTAGTGATAGTAATGTTGTTCCTAAAACTAAGTATAAAATGTTTATTCCATCATTGATTGTCATGTAATAAAAGACTGAACCAATCAAAACACCAAAAATGGTACCAAAAATAAGGCCTTCCCATGTTTTTTTAGGTGAAATGCTTTCTAATAACTTATGTTTACCAATTAACATACCACTTATCAAAGCGTATGTATCTGTAACAGATGTAATAATAAATATATATATAACATGCATTAAACTGTGTTCCCTTAGAGTCAAAACTAAATTATAAGAAACTCCTAAAAAGAAGACTGTACCAATAAGGAACATTGCATCATTTATATTATAGACATGGTTATCGTGATATATTATTATTGGTAATAAAAGCAAGAATAATATTAAAACTACATTTCGATAATCAAGTAAGTAAATAAATTGATCGTCAACAGGTACATTAGCAATAAAATATACAAAAGTTGCAAATGTAACAAGACGCATAACAATAGGTACTTTTCGTTTTATATCTCTCATTTCAAGCATTTCTTTTAAAGATAAACAGCCTATTGTTAATACAAACAATGAAAAAATAGTTCCACCAATAAATAAAATTGGCACGCATATTATTAGAAGAATAACAGCTGTTAATACTCTACGCTTCATTATATATCACACTCCTTACTTATATATTAATTATAATACAAAGGCATCATTATTACAACAAAAACAAACATATAAATATAATGTTTGTTTTTTATCAAAAAAAAGAACTACAAGTAGTTCTTAAAAAGAATCAATGTTAATTCTAACTTTTTTATTCTCACCGACATATGAAGCTGCTTGGACAACAGTTCGTATTGCATTTGCAATACGACCTTGTCTACCAATGATAGACCCCATTGCTTCTTTATCGATCATTATTTGAATAAGTATATAATCTTCATTTGTTTCAAATTGTTTAACTGAAACAATATCAGGATCTTTAACTAATGACTTAACGATAGTTTCCGTTAATAATACTAAATCAGTCATTATTTGCCACCCTTTTGTTCATGCAATTTAGTCATAATGCCTGCCTTACTCAATAAATCACGAACTGTATCAGAAGGTTTTGCTCCTTCTTTTAACCATTTCATTGCCTTTTCCTCATCAATTTTAATTTCTGCTGGATCAGTAAGCGGATTGTAAGTACCTATAATTTCGATAAAACGTCCATCTCTTGGACTCCTTGAATCAGCAGCAACAATTCGATAAAATGGTCTTTTTTTAGCTCCCATTCTTCTTAATCTTAATTTAACAGCCATGTATACATCTCCTTTCCATAAATCACTATATAAAAATATATCACAAATAAACAACAGTGTCAACCATAAACGTTGACACTGTTATTATATGAATTATCTTTTATTTTTAAACTATTTTATACTTTCATCAATCCATGAATTTAACATATCCAATGTTTGAAAACCATTTTTTTGTGATATGTTTACTCCGTCTTTATATAAAAGTAAAGTTGGAACACTCATAATACCAAAACGTTGTGTTAATTCTTCTTGTTCATCGATGTTTACTTTTATAATTTTTACATCTGCTCTTTCGTTTGCTAAAGCTTCAAGAGCAGGACCTAGCATTTTACATGGCCCACACCATTCAGCATAAAAATCAACTAAAACAATTCCTTCACTAACTAATTCATCATAATTTTGATGTTCAATTTGTATAACACTCATTATTCTTCCTCCTATCTAGTGTTTATTTTTCCTTTTTCATATAATTCATCAGCTCTTTCTGATGAAATAATATTATTATCTATTAAAATTTTTAAGATTTTTTTATCAAGTTGTAAGCGATCTGCTCCTTTACTCAACTCATCCTTTAGAGCATATATATCATCAAAACTTTCAATTGTCTTTTTTGCCAGTTTTGAGACAATTGGCGTTCCCTCAAGAATCTTATCTTTATATTTCGATTCATTTATTATTCTTATATTAAAAACTGGTAATGTAAGAATAAACAAAATGACAAACACAATAAGATACGCTTCAGCTAATCCTAATATTGCTCCTAATATTTTAGACGGAATTGCTAAAAAAATTGTTGCATTGAGAATACGCTCAATAAACGTTGCAAGTGCAAAAAGGAATTTCATTACTATACCAAATAACATTAATAATATTATAAATGCTATAACCTCATAGACTAATATATTAAGTGATGATATTCCATTAAAAATGCCCTTAAAATTAAATGTCGGCAATATTTTTATTAAAAACAAGGCTACTGGTCCTCTAAAAATAAAAGAAAAGACAATAACCAATATACCACCAATAGACTTAACAGTTTGTCTTAGAAAACCTCTTGCAAAGCCAACTGCAGCTCCCATTCCTAACGCAAGTAAAATAATTACATCTACAATTGCTATACTTCATCACTCCTATCATTAACATTATATTATATTTTATGTTAAAAGAAAAGATATTTATGTTAAAATAGGGTTAGGATGTGATAAGCAATGAAAAAGCAAAAAACAATCGTATACAAAATCAGTCAAAATACAATGGATGAAATGAAACAATATTTTGAAGACAAAAAGCGTCTCAAAACCCCTCCTTACGCTGTTTTTCAGGCAGATGAAGCTGATACTGTAATAACATTATATGAGTCAGGCAAAGTTATGTTTCAAGGTGTTAGCGCTGATATCGATGCTGCTATGTGGAAAGAAAGAGAGGCATTCTTAAACAACGGTAAAGAAGTGGTTGATCTTACGAAAGAAAAAAAGAATGAGAAAAAAGATAAAAAACAAGATAAAGATAACCGCGATTTCTATTTCATCAATTCTATTGGATCAGATGAAGTTGGAACTGGTGATTATTTTGGTCCTATTATTGTAACAAGTGCATATGTAAAGAAAGATGACATTTATTTTCTAGAAGATTTAGGAGTTAAAGATTCAAAAAGGATTACAGATGATAAAATTATAAAAATAGCACCTGAAATAATAAAAAGAATTCCTCATTCTATTATTATATTAGATAATAATAGTTATAACAAAAATTATAGTGTTGATATAAACATGAATAAAATAAAGGCTGTTCTTCATAACAAAGCACTATTAACACTAATTAATAAGGATAAATTTAATTATGATATGATTGTCGTCGATCAATTTGTAAATAGAAATAAATATTTCAATTATTTAAAGGGAAACCCCAATGTAATAAAAAACATTACTTTAGTTACTAAAGCTGAAGATAAATGCTTAAGTGTTGCTTGTGCATCTATTATAAGTAGATATTTATTTTTAAAAGAAATGAAAAAATTAAGTAAGGAATTAGATATAACCCTTCCAAAAGGTGCAGGTCCTGAAGTTGATAAAGTTGGAAAAGAAATAGTAAAAAAATACGGAGAAGAAAAACTATATAGTATTGCTAAAATGAATTTTAAAAATACAAATAAGATATTAGAACAAACATCAACAAACTAGCTAAAGGCTAGTTTTTTTATATCTATAAAAAAACAATTTCCTAGTTAGATAAGCCTTAACGTTAGTTACTCCTTTGAATAGTATAGATTGAAGGGAGATAATAAAATGTTTGAAAACATTGCTAATGCCTCTTTGGGAACCACACTTATTGTCATTTCTGTAATTGTTGGAATAACATTTGTTGGAATATTCTTTTTCATTACTTATCAAGCAAATTTCTTATCCAAACTACACAACTCCCTTTTTATTGAAACGTTGATTCCACTAAGCGTTGAAGAACTTAACAAAGAATTAGAATCCTTTGGTTTTGCTTATAATCAAAGACATGATCTTTTTTATTCAATTATGTATCCTTGGCAAAGAAAATATGGATATGGAAAGCCATATGATGATGCTGCTCCCCTACTAAGTATGATTATCGATTGTGAGCCTATTTATTTTGAATACGATAATAAAAAATGGCTGATAGAGTTTTGGAAAGGTCAATATGGAATGACAACAGGGGCTGAAATAGGTGTATATGTATCAGAAAGCAAGAATCTGATTAAAAACATCATTTACGATGCTGTTTCTGATGAAGATTGTATACCAATGTCCTTTGTTTTAAGAAAACAAGGAAATGTCCTTTTGACTAGAAATAATAGACATTGGTGGTTAACAGGCTTTAAATTAGGAGAGTTTTCAAAACCATCAGATCTAGTGATGGAAATAATTATAACACTAAAAAACAAAGAAATGAGAGATGCATTTGTTAATGGTTTAAAAAAGGTTGGTTATAAAAACATTAGAGCATTTGATAATTCAGTAAGTTTAACATTTGATAAACCATATACAAAGCAGGCTAAAACAAGAAGCAAACTCATCACTTATATTATGCAAAGAAACAATAAGCAAAATTGTTATATATACAATTCAATAACAAAAAAGTATGATAATGCTTTAGATAAAACAAATTATATTAGGCAATTCCTACCAGGAATGTATGCACAATTATTTAACTTCAGTAAGACTGAACAATTGTTTATGAGCTATAAAACCAATCGATAACCACCCTTTTGATTGAAAGGAGATTTATATGAGGGTGTCGAAAAGATTATCACAAGTCTTACAAACCTCTAAAGAAATACCCTTTGACGATACTACAAAAATAATAATAATTAGTGATTGTCATAGAGGGGATAATAGCAGAAGTGATAATTTCGCTAAAAACAAAAACATTTATTTGGCAGCTCTTAGATATTATTTGAAAGAGGATTATATATATATCGAAATTGGAGATGGCGACGAACTATGGGAAAATAAATACCTAAGTACTGTTATAAATAATCACATTGATGTTTTTACTCTATTATCTAAATTTTATAGAAAAAAACGACTTTATATGTTGTTTGGAAACCACGATATAATAAAAAGAAATAGATGGCTTAGAAAAAACATTATGAGGGAATTTTATGATGAGAAAAGAAAAAAATATATTACCTTATTCCCTCACATTGAAATAGATGAAGGTTTAATTTTAAGATATAACGAAACAGGCGATACTATTTTTCTTACACATGGACATCAAGGTGATTTCTTTAATGATAACGTATGGAAATTAACTAGATTTTTAGTAAGGTATGTGTGGAAACCCCTTGAATTGATTGGTGTAAGAAATCCTACAAGTGCAGCTACAAACCATAATCGACAAAAATCGGTTGAAAAGAAATTAATTTCGTGGAGTATTAAAAACAAGCAAATGATAATTGCTGGTCATACACACAGAGCCGTAATACCTGAAGTAGGAGAACATTTATATTTTAATGATGGTTGTTGTACCCATCCTCGTCATATAACATGTATCGAAATTGTAAATGGTGAGATTTCATTAGTAAAATGGGATGTTAAATTCAAAGAAAATAGAACTTTATATATTGATAGAGAAATAATATCGGGGCCTACTAAATTAAAAGACTATTTTGATAGCGTAGATAAATTAAGTGAAAAGTAAAAAACAAGAAACTTTTGATTTCTTGTTTTTTATTTATTAAACCTACATATTTGCTGTATATATAAAAGCAACGTATATTAAGAAAAGCATCGCTAAGAAAGAAAGAATTAGACCGTTTATTTGTTGTGATTTATTTTCTTTATATTTTACCCCTAAAGCCATTGCCATCAAAGCTCCACCTACTAATCCTCCAAGATGTGCATATTGATCAATGTTAGGGATAGCAAAACCAAGGATTAAATTTAAAATAAGAATTGGAATTATTCGTTCTTTCATAGCACTACCTAAATATACACGGTAATGATAACCAAAGTATAATAAAGCTCCAAATAAACCAAATATAGCACCACTTGCACCTATTGACCAAGCTTCCCCTAAGAATGCCATCGAAAGAAGCGAGCCCATTAAACCACTAAACATATATATTGCTAAAAATTTAAAACCTCCAAAAAATGATTCTATTTGGGATCCTAGTATATATAGCGCATACATATTCATTAGAATATGTAATGGATTAGCATGTATAAAGATAGCTGTAATTAGGCGATATACTTCCCCTCCTCTAACAAGAGGTGGATATAACCCTCCATATGTTCCTACGAATTCAATTCCAAAAAATAAGGAAAGAGCAAATACCAAAACATTGATCGCTATAAGCAATGTTGTAACATAAGGTTTTTTATTTTTAAATACATCCTCATTTTTTCTAGCTTCCTTTTCAGTTGTTTTATTTATTTCATTAGTAATTTTTACAAACAATTCAATTCCCTCTTCGGTATGTTGTAACTTTGATGTAATATCTGGGAACACTTCGCTTATAATTTGATATTTTTTCAAATCCTCTTCTGTTGTTATATTAATGCATTCTATTTCTTTATCACTAGATAATTTAACAGTATCTTCAACATCTAAAAAAATAGAAAGAGCTTTTATTTTAAAACTGAATGTTTTTTTCTTTATACGACTTATTAAACTATGAGTTTTATATAAATCAAATTCTAGTTGTTCACGATTGTGAATATGACCAGACATAATTCTAATAATAGAAATAGGTGCATTCATATTTTCAAGCCATATTTCATCTTTTGCACCATGAACAATAATAGGTGTATAACCTTTTTCAGTAATAAAAAAATGTAACAGCTTCATTGTAATTGTATCTTTTGTCTTTATTGCAATATCGTTCATTATAAACCTCCCTATCCGTATGTATCAACTATTTGTGTAAATTCTTTAGGCGCTTCCACACTAAACTCAATATATTCTTTTGTCCTAGGATGGTTAAATCCTAATGTTTTAGCATGAAGCATTTGTCCAAAATTGTTTATTACCTTCTTTTTATTGTATACTGGGTCATTAACAATAGGATATCCAATATACTGCATATGTAATCTTATTTGATGTGTTCTTCCTGTTTCTAATTTACATTCTATCAATGTAGCTTTATTAAATCTTTCAATAACAGAAAAATGAGTTACAGCATCTTTTGCGTTTATATCAGTTACAGCCATTTTCTTACGATCGATTGAATCTCTACCTATAGGTGCATCAATTGTACCATGATCATGAGGAATAACACCCTCTACTAAAGCTATATACTTTCGCAATATTTTTCTTTCCTGTAAATCTTTCGCTAGTAAAGCATGAGTTTCATCATTTTTTGCAACCAACAATAATCCACTAGTATCTTTATCAATACGATGAATGATTCCTGGTCTTGCATCACCATTTACATTGCTTAAATCTTTAGAATGATATAAAAGAGCATTAACAAGCGTTTTTGTATAATGCCCAGCTGCAGGATGGACAACCATTCCTGACGGTTTATTTACAACGATAACATCTTCATCCTCATAAATGATATCAAGTGGAATGTTTTCAGGTACAATTTCAGCATTTTGTATATTATGATCATTTATCTTTATTTCATCATCGACTCTAACGATATAACTATTTTTAATATTTTGATCATTGACTTTAATGTTACCATTTTTTATAAGTTTTTGAATCTTACTACGACTATAATTTAATTCTTCAATTAAATATTTATCTATTCTGATATCAGCTTTTTCCTCAGTTACATTAATTATATTCACTTTTGTCTCCTTTGTTTAATAGCATTATTTATCAAATGTAATACTATTAAAACTGTTCCGATTATCATTACCGAATCTGCTATATTAAATATAGGAAAATAATATGTACCTATTTTGAAAGAAATAAAATCTATTACATAACCATATAAAACACGGTCTATTAAATTACCAATAATTCCACCTAACAATAAACCATAGGCTAAAAATTCTACTTTTGTAACCTTTACATCAAGGATAAAATATTTAATGATTGCATATAGCGCTAAAATGGAGATGATTATTAAAAACCACCTGTTTCCAGAAAACATTCCAAAAGCAGCTCCATCATTTTCTACATAACTTAAATAAAAGAAATCTTTAATAATAGTAATACCCTCTTTAGGTAAAAAATTACTAACTAAAAGTTTAACTACTTGATCAATTAAAGACACTATTCCAGCAAGAATAAAAATTCGTTTTTTCATTTTAATCACCACCTTTATTATATCAAATAAAAGTAAAATAATAAAGTTTGTTTTATATAATAAAAAATACATGTTATAATTATATTGTAAGGAGGAGCAATAATGAGATTTAATGAATTACAAAAATATTTACTAAAGGTTTATGCCATTACAATAATTGCTTTAACAGTTATTGTACCAACTCATAGTAGTACTGGCACAACATCTTATAATTTTGTTTTTATCAATAATGTTGCAAATGTAAACATTGGATTTATATTAATCGAATATCTTGCTCTTACATTAGCACTAGTTGCTAGTCTTTTTGCAGCATCTGATAGAAAAAACAAAAAATAACATTATATGTTGAGAAAACAAGCTCATAATTAAATGAGCTTGTTTTTTTATCTCTATAATTATTAAATTTTAATACTAACACCAATCTTATTTTTTATTTCATTTAATTCATCTTCATTAAAACTGCCAAAGTCTCGTTTACAGATTTGTTCCTTATTATATTGGTAATTTTGAATAAAATATCTTTTTTTATCACTGATGTAACTTGCAATCTCTTCAATATCTTCTAATGTATGATTCTCTTTGTTTATAGTTGTTCTAAATTCGTATAATACATTACTATTTTCTATAAGTTTTATACTTTCTTTTATCTTTTCTAAGTCAACAGCTTTACCAACTGTTACTTGATATTTAGAAAAAGTGTTTTTGATATCCATTGCTATATAATCAATAATTCCTTTATCAAATATCTTTTTTAAAAGACTTGGATTAGTACCATTAGTATCCAACTTAACTTTGAATCCAAGTCCTTTAATTGTTTCTATCAAAGATATTAATTCATCACCATAAATTGTTGGTTCACCACCTGTTATAACAACAGCTTTAATAAAGTTTTTGCGCTCTATTAAACTATCTATTACATAAGAAAGATTGATCACATCATTTTTTTTATCAACTATTGAGGAATTGTGACAATATGGACAACGAAAATTACAACCACCTAAGAATATAACATACGACACTTCCTTAGGATAGTCATTATATGAACTAGGATTTATACCTGCGATCATTTTGTAACTTCTACTGTACAACGTACTCAAGTCTTTCTTTAAATTCTTCAAATTTACCATTATTAAATGCTTGAACAGGTCTATAGAAACCTACTACCCTAGTCCAAACTTCAGTATCCCTACCACAATTTGGACACTTGAATTGTTCACCTGCAATATATCCATGTTCATCACAAGTAGAGAATGTTGGAGTAATTGAAAAATATGGTAAACGATAATTTTCAAAAACAGTTTTAATTAAATTTTTAGTTACTTCTGGATCGTGAATTCTTTCACCTAAATATCCGTGTAAAACTGTTCCACCAGTATATTTTGTTTGTAATTCATCTTGAAGTTTTAAAACTTCAAATAAATCGGTTGTATAATCAACTGGTAATTGAGTACTATTTGTATAATATGGTTCATTTTTACCAGCTGTAATAATGTCTGGAAATTGAGCTTTATCAAGTTTAGCTAGTCTATAAGTTGTTCCTTCTCCTGGTGTTGCTTCAAGATTATATAAATCTCCACTTTCTTGATATTCTGTTATTACTTCTCTCATATAATCCATTATTTTAAGAGCAAACTTTTGTCCTTTTTCAGTCGTAATATCTTCAGTATCATTATAGAAGTTTCTTATACATTCATTCATTCCAATAAGACCTATCGTATTAAAATGATTTTTCCAATATTCACCGAATCTTTCGTAAACTGCTCTTAGATAAAATTTGCTATATGGATATAAATTATCTTTAGTATTCTTTTCTATTACTTTTCGTTTTATATTTAAAATGTCCCTTGCTATATCCATCATTTTTCTAAGTCTTTCTTTAAATTCTGTTTCTGTTTTATATAAATAACCTAGACGTGGTAAGTTGATGGTAATAACACCGATACTTCCGGTAAGTGGATTAGCTCCGAAGAGTCCTCCCCCTCTTTTTCTAAGTTCTCTATTATCAAGACGAAGACGACAGCACATACTTCTTGCATCTTCTGGTTTCATATCAGAATTAATGAAGTTTGAGAAATATGGGATTCCATACTTACTAGTCATTTTCATAATTTCATGAGCTACTTCACTGTCCCAATCAAAATCGCTAGTTATATTGTATGTTGGAATTGGGAATGTGAAAACTCTTCCACTAGCATCCCCTTCTACCATTACTTCACAGAAAGCTTTGTTAAACATATCCATTTCTTTTTGGAATTCACCATATGTTTCATTTTGATATTCACCACCAATAATTACTGGTTTATCTTTTAATAAAGGTGATGGTGTTAAATCTAAAGTAATGTTAACAAATGGGGTTTGAAATCCCACCCTTGTTGGAACGCTTAAATTAAAAACAAATTCTTGAACATTTTGTTTAACCTCTTTATATGTAAGGTTATCATGTCTGATAAATGGTGCTACATAAGTGTCAAGACTTGATATAGCTTGAGCTCCTGCAGCTTCACCTTGTAATGTATAAAAGAAGTTTACTAACTGACCTAATGCTGTTTTTAAATGCTTTGCTGGTTTAGTTTGAGCTTTATTTTTAACTCCAGTAAAACCATTTAATAATAAGTCTTCCATATCCCATCCACAACAATAAGGTGCAAGTAGACCTAAATCATGAATATGAATATCACCTTTTTGATGTGCTTCTTTTTGTTCTTTAGTAAATATATGATTTAACCAAAAGTTCTTTGTAATATCACTTACTATATAATTATTTAAACCTTGTAATGAATAATCCATGTTAGCGTTTTCTTTAACTAACCAATCATCTTTTTTAATGTAATTACTCATCATTTTTTCAACACTAACACCGGTTTCTTTATCTTTTCTTAACAATTCCCTTTGAAAGCGATATCTTACATAATTTCGTGCCACATCGGTCATACCTAAATTCATGAGGGTTTCTTCAACTATATTTTGAATTTCTTCCAAATGAACGACTGCTTTATCTTTTTCACTTAATTTGAAGACAACAACATCTGTTGCTAGAGCACTAAGTTCCTTAACTTTTTCTTCCTGGATATCAGTTCTCGTCCCCATTATAGCTTTAAATATAGCTTGTTCTATTTTTCTTTTATCAAACTCCTGTTTTCTACCTGATCTTTTAATAACTGTTTCTAACATAATATACCTCTTTCTATTTTAATAATTCTTTCATCTCTTTTACAAAAACATTAATATCTTTAAATTGCCTATATACAGATGCAAATCTTACATATGCAATTTCATCTAATTCCTTTAAGTACCCCATTACCATTTCGCCTATTTCAGAACTGTTAACTTCTTTTTTCATGCTGTTTCTTATTCTTTGTTCTATCTTATTAACAATCTCCTCAATTTTATCGATCGAAATGGGTCTTTTTTCACAAGCCTTTAAAAGGCCATTTATAATTTTATCCCTATCGAAAGGTTGTCTTATTTTACTTTTCTTAATTACCATAATAGGTATTTCCTCTATTTTTTCATAAGTAGTAAAACGATAATGACAACTATCACACTCTCTTCTTCGTCTTATAGTGTTTCCTTCCTCGGATGGTCTTGAATCTAATACTTTGGTATCAAGATAACCACAATCTGGACATTTCAGTAATAATCACTCCTCCCTCTGCAATACAATTTGTAGTATGCCAATTGCAAAAATACTACTATATGTTGTGCTTACAATATAAGTATATTGTTTTTATTTTTTCTTGTCAACATTTTATAATGGTTTTATTTATTAATTTGTTAAAACAAAAAAGAACCCTTTCTAATCAAGGATTCTCAACTTGTAAATTGACCGTCAACAGTATATGTCAAATTTTGTTGAATTTTGTCTTTTTAAATTTTTTTCTACTTTATTGCCCATCTTAAAAAATTACTGTTTTTGGAAAAAAATAACAATTTCTTCTGCAACACGACGTGGCAAAATGGCACTAAGTTCTTCAACACTCGCTTCTTTTATTTTGTTTAAAGAACCAAATTTCTTTAATAAGGCCTTCTTCCTTTTTTCACCGACACCAGCTATATTATCTAAGACACTTTCTAAAGCTCCTTTACTTCTTATATCTTTATGATACCTTATAGTAAAATTATGAACTTCATTTTGCATTCTTTCTAACAAGTGAAAAACAGAAGAATGCGGATCAATTGGTATTTCTTTTCCTTTATATAATAAAGCCTTGGTTTTATGTTTTTCATTCTTTTTAAGACCACATATAGGAATATCCATCTCTAACATATCAAGCATTCTAGATGCTGCTTCAATTTGAATTTTACCTCCGTCTACAACAATTAAATCAGGAGCTTCTAACTTTTCCATTAAGACTCTATGATATCTTCTATAAATTACTTCTTTCATCAAATTAAAGTCATCTGCTTTATCACTAGTTATTTTAAATTTACGATACTCCCTTTTAGCAGGTTTTCCATCAATAAAGACAACCATCCCACTGACTGAAAACGTTCCGAAAAGATGTGAATTATCAAAAATCTCAACCCTACTTAAATTATCAATTGAAAGTAATTCGCCCAGCGCCCTTGAAGCTTTATAATTGCGTTCCTCATTTCTATTTTCAAGTTCCACCTTTTCATCAAGTCCAATTCGAGCATTTTTCATAGCCATATCTAATAATTGTCTTTTTTTGCCCCTTTGTGGGGTAATGGTTTTTATACCTAAAACATCACTTACTAATTTAGAGTTTATTATATCTGGTACCAAAATTTCCTTTGGTTTTAAATTGTTACTATCATAAAAAGAGCATATATAATATGTAAGAGCTTCTTCGTCTAAATCAAGAAGTGGATATAGTGTTGAATCTCGTTCCACCAATTTTCCACTTCTAATATGAAACACTTGAATTGCAATATAATTATTATCACTTGCATAACCAAATACATCACGATCAACACTATCATTTAAATCAATAAGCTGTTTTTTTGATATAACTGCTATATCGTCTAATAAAGCCTTCATTTCAGAGGCTCTTTCAAAATTTAAATTATCAGAAGCTTTATACATTTCAGATTCTATACTTTTAATTAAACCATCTTCATTTCCTTTTAAAAACTTGATTATTTCATCAGTCATATTTTTTATTGTTTTATTATCAATTTTGTGTATACAATAACCTGCACATTGTTTTATATGATAATATAAACACTCTTTAGAAGGAATTGTACGACACTTTCTTAAAGGGTATATTCTATTTAACATATTAACAATTTTTCTTGCAGCATAAGCATTTGGATACGGACCAAAAAGTCTTGAATTTTTTTTGCGTCTTAGGTGATCTCTTACGACTAAAAGTCTAGGATATTGTTCATTTGTTAATTCAATATATGGATATGTTTTGTCATCTCTAAGCATAATGTTATATTTGGGATTATGTTTTTTGATAAGATTTAATTCAAGAATCAAAGCTTCTTCTTCTGTTTTGGTAACGATATATTCAAAATCAACAATATTTTCTACTAAAGCTTTAGTTTTACCAGTATGTTCCCGATTAAAATATGTTACAACCCTCTTTTTTAAATCCTTTGCTTTTCCAACATATATAATAGTTCCTTTATTATTCTTCATTAAATAACAACCAGGTAAATGTGGTAACAATTGTAACTTTTCTTTTATCATAATAGCACCTCCTTTCATAACATTATATCATGGTCTACTAAATAAAAAATAGGGTTTTTATTCTTCCCTATTTTTATGATGATTTCAAATTCTTTTAACATGCTCTTTTTCTTCTTCAACATTAGAAAAATCTTGAATATGAGAATTTTCTTGTAACTCAATTGGTTCATTTTTGATTTTTTCTAATATTTTTTTATCCAAAGCATCTGAACGCTTATCAAGTTTATTAAATTTTTCTAATAATTCCTTAGCTTTCTTTAATTTTCCTAGTTCATTATTTGTAACGTTACATTCTATTGATGATTCAATCTTATATCTTTTTTTGTCAACATAGTATTCTGTTGCATATCTTGAAATAACAGGTAGTTCAGCAACAGTTACTCCTATGATAAAAGCTGATGCTGGTATAGAAAGTAACGGAACCAAAGCTGATGTATAAGCTAAAGAAGCAGCTAAAACCATAATAACGGCTTTCTTTCTACCTATTCTAGATACTTTTAATTCGTCAGCTGTTTCAACAAATAATTTTGTTTTATCTAACATTGTTAATTTAGACATATCAATATTTTTATCTTTTATATTATTTATTGTATGAGCTACCGTGATTCCAGCTATAGCAGCCTCAGATGCAACAAGACCTAAAAGAAGTGGATTTACAAAAACCGATGTACATCCAAGTGCAAGTAAATTAAAACATTTATCAGCAATTGGATCGACAATTTTACCGTATCTTGATTCAACCTTCCATTTTCTTGCTAAATAACCATCTAAGGCATCTGTAGCATTACCCGATAGAAAATAAAGTAATTTTTTAGATATACTAAATTGTGGAAAAACAAAGGGCATTACTACAGCCATACCAAGTCTTATAGTAGATAAAACATTTGGAACATATTTTTTTACTGTCATAATATCGCTTCCTTTAGGCAATATATTCTACTACAAAAATATAGATTGTCAAATATTTTCTACAACAAACAATTATCTTTGTTTGCTAAACAATAAAATATATGATAAAATACATATGATTTTTTGAGGTGATGTAAATGTTAGTGACAAAAGATATATTAGATGAAAAGGATCCTCGCTTACGTAAAATAAGTGAAGAGGTAACTTTCCCTATGTCTAAAAAAGATATAGATTTAATTAATGATATGCTAGAACATCTTATAAATAGTCAAACTGAAGAGATGGCTAAAAAATATGATCTAAGACCTGGGATGGGACTTGCTGCTATACAACTTGGTGTTAATAAGAGATATTTTGTAATTGCTCATGAACAAGAAAATAAAACATTTAATAAATACATCATTATAAATCCTAAAATTATTAGTCATTCAGAAGAACTTATATATGCTGGCGGAGGTGAAGGATGTCTTAGCGTCAATCGTGAAATCGAAGGGATCATACCACGATACGCAAGATTAAAAATTCAATATCAAGATATCAATGGAAACACTCATATTCTTAGAGCAAGAGAAGAACTATCCATTGCCATTCAACACGAAATAGATCATTTAAATGGAATCCTTTTTATTGATAAAATAGACAAAGATAATCCATTTAAAGATGAAGATAAAATGAGGATGATTTAAAAAAGTAGATGCTTAACAAAATGCATCTACTTTCTTTTTTAACTTCTCATCTTCTATTTTATAAGAATGAAAAGTATTTAAAAATTTAAATCCCTTGTCTATTAAATTTATATTACTTATTAAAGCAAGATAACGATAATATCTTTTTTGTTTTTTAAATATTGAAATTATTATTTTAGATTTAGGTTTAACTTTAGTTATAGATAGTTCTTCTATCAATTGAAGATACTCTTTTACATATTTATATTTATTAAAACTTGATATCATCATTTTTGGTATTTTCATCAATATAATAACAATAATATCATCTACTATAACATTATCAACTACCTGTTTTATCTTATCATTATTTTGGTTGTATATCTCTTTTGTTTTTCTTGCCACATGAAGATAATCCATATGATTAGTACTAATAGTATTTATAAGTGAATAAGGTCTTTGTACATAATTATAAAAAACATCATTTACATAAACATATTTATTTATATTAGCTTTTATTTGATGATTGAATAAAGAATCTTCATAACATCTGACGTTTTCATCAAATCTAATATCACCTATAACACTTCTTTTATATAATTTACCAGTTACATATCTTGGCATCGTAATGCATCTTACATCATCGTTCATATTATTTAAAATTAAATCTTTCTTAAGTTTTTTTCGTTCCAAGAAAGTAAGTATTTTAGTATTTCTTTTATACCAGTACAATCTTTCTGTATCAACAACATCAGCATCATATTTTAATGTTGCTTCCACTAGCTTTTTAATACATTTCTTATCAACAAAATCATCACTATCAATAAAAAAGATATAATCTCCTGTAGCTTTATCAAGTCCCACGTTTCTAGCATGACTTACACCGTCATTTTCCTTTAACTTGATAATTTTAATATTCTTGTGTTTCTCTTTATACTTTTTTAGTAACGCTAGTGAATTATCTGTACTTTTATCGTCAACTAAAATAATTTCAATGTTTTTATATGTCTGAGAAACTATACTATCTAAGCATAACGAAAGATACTTCGATGCATTATAGATCGGAATAATGACACTTACTTTAATCACTTTAACCACCTTACACCTTTATATAAACATTATATCATGATTTTTATTTATTTTTGGCATAATTTTGACAACTTAAAAAAAAGGAATCGAACAGTTTTTTGCTATCCTCATCATACTCTATCATATCTTCTGGATGCCACTGTACTCCTATGCAAAATGTTTTTTCTTCTACTTCAACAGCTTCTATAACATTGTCATGCAATCCTGAAACTTGTACTGTTAAAGGATTTATTATCTGCTGTTCATGTCTACTGTTTACTTCTATCTTATTTTTTTTCATAATTTTATAAAGTTTAGAGTTTTCATTTAATATAACATCATGAACATATGGTATCCCATCTTTTTTGTGATTAGATACATCAGTTAGACTTGCACCATAAGCTGCTGTAATAGACTGCATACCTAAACATATACCTAATACCGGAATATCTTTTTCAAGGATATACTTAATAGCTTCTATATCATATTGATAGAAATCAGAGCCACCCTGCAAAATAATACCATCGCACAAATCAATAAGCTTACAAATTTTTTTAACCTCTTCTTGCTTTATATCACTCAATACATTTGTTACAGGCGGAATAATACCTAATGGAATGCTATCATACTTTATGATAACATCTGTTACTCCTTTAGAAAAAATATTATATTCTCTTTCATTTGCTTTTTTTGGACGCCCCAAAATTCCTATTATCATATTTTACTCCTTTTAATAAAAAGCAATGATTATAAGTGTTTATTCATTGCTTTCATCATTTGATTAATTTGTTTTTGAGATGGCGTTCTTCCCATCTGTTGCATCATCATCTTAATCATTTGTTCATTTATAGGTGGATTATCCTTAATATATTTTTTCATATATTTACGTGCTACTAAAAAACCTATTACAGCACCAATTATAAGACCTATTAAAACATATAAAATATCTAAAAAAAGTTCCATCATTTTCCTCCTAACACTAACATTTTACTAAAAATATTAACTTTATACAAGAGTTTCCTTCTTTATTTTGTCTAACCAAAAATAATCTTTATTAATAAAATCACAAACAAAAATGTTTTTTTCATAATCTTTTAATGTATCAAGAAAACTAGAATAATTGATATTGGTTTTTATTTTTAAATGTGAGTTATATACTATCAACTTACTTATTTCATCATAATAAAGATTTTTGATTATATGAACATTGACATTTCTAGAATATGATAATTCACCACAATGCCTATTATAAATATATTCATTAACATTATTTTTATTAAAAGGTATCGCAATCTGTTCAAAAATACGATATCCTAAAATTATATCGTTATTATTTAAATTATAAACTTGTTCAAATATTTTGTATAAAGATGATGGTCTTGAATTGTAAAAGTTTGAAAAAAAATCATTGACAATAAAAATGTAATATACACGCATAATATCACCTCTTTTTAGGTAGTATATATTAAAATATAGTCAACAATTGTCAAAATAGAGAAACCTATCTAAAAAGTTTCTCTATTCTTTGTTTTATTTTGTCATAATTAAAATTACAGTAAGCAAGTACTTCTTCTTTAGTACCACTAGTTCCAAATTTATCGATTGTCATTAAATATTTTTCATTGTATACAAAACGGAACCATCCAAAACTTGATCCTGCTTCAATTACAATTGTTTTGTAACCAACAGGGATAAGGTTTTGTTGATACTCTTCACTTTGCTCTAAAAATTTTTCAACGCAAGGCATACTTATAACACGTAAATCAATACCATCCTTATATAATTCCTCGGCTACTTTAATAGCTAAAGGTACTTCGCTTCCTGTTGCAATAATAATACCTGTTAGACGAACTACTTCTTTTCTAACAATATAAGCACCTTTTGATACTTCCTCCATACTTGAGTTACTTAATAATTCAGCCTCATCACGAGAAATAACAATTGCACTAGGTTTATTTTTTCTTAAAATAGCATTCCATGAACCAACTATTTCCCTCGCGTCAGCTGGTCTATAAACATCTAAATTTGGCGTGCTCCTAAGCATCGATAATTGTTCAATCGGTTGATGTGTTGGCCCATCTGGACCGACATTAACTGAATCATGGGTAAACACATATGTTACAGGAAGATTCATCAAACAAGACATTCTTATAGCTGGTTTTAAATAATCTGAAAAAGATAAAAAAGTACTTCCAAACGCTCTAAAACCAGATAATGATAAACCATTCATTATAGCACCCATAGCATGTTCTCTAACCCCAAAAAATATATTACGGCCATCAAAAGACGAATTACTAAAGACAGGATATTTTTGTAAACGGGTCTTTGTAGAAGATGCTAAATCTGCACTACCACCTAAAAAGTTGAAAATATAATCTGCTATTACTCCCATGATCTTACCATTCGTATCACGAAGTGGTTCTTTAAAATCTTCACTGAATTGCCACATAACTTTTGGCAAGTTTATATTAAAAGCTAGATTGTTTTTAATTAACATTGTTAATTCTTGTTTCACATTATCTGCTGCTTTTTCCATATATTCTTTATAAATCTTTGTCCAATTGCTATATTTTGGACCTGATCTACTAGCAATCATCGTTCTAAATTCTTGAGTTGCATCATTTGATATTGAAAAAGGTATACCTCTAACATCTAAAGTTGATTTTAATTGCGTAATATCTTCTTTTGTCAACGGTTTACCATGGACAGTATTTGTTCCAGCTATTAGAGAACCTTTACCAATAATTGTTTTAACTTCAATGATAGAAGGTCTGTCAACAACTTTTTTAGCTCTTACAATAGCTTTATCTATTTCATCAACATTATCTCCATCTTTTACAATGGTTGTATGCCACCCCATTGCTTCAAAACGTTTTAACACATCTTCTTTAAAGCTTATATCAGTATTTCCATCCAGCGAAACATTATTTGAATCATAAAGAACTATCAATTTTCCTAGTTGATAGTTTCCTGCTAAAGAAGCAGCTTCATAACTAACTCCTTCCATTAAATCACCATCACTGCATAAAACATATGTGTAATAATCAAACAAATTGTTTTCCGTTGTAAAAAGGCCTTTCTTCTTTTCGTTATATTTTGTACTTAAGATTTTTTCAGCAATAGCCATTCCAACAGCAGTAGCAAATCCTTGTCCTAATGGACCAGTACTAACATCAACACCAGGTGTAACTCCATATTCTGGGTGTCCAGGCGCTTTAGATCCTACTCTTCTAAATGCTTTAAGATCATCTAGTGTAAGTTTATATCCTGCTGCAAATAAAGTTGCATAAAGCAAAGCTGAACCATGTCCTGCTGACATAACAAAACGATCACGATTTATCCACTTTTCATCTTCAGGATTAATATTCATATGCTTTGCATATAAAGTATATATTATTGGTGCTGCTCCTAAAACAATTCCAGGATGACCAGAACCAGCTGTGTCGATCATATCAATAGCCAAAGCTTTAATATTATCAACTATTTTTTTATCAATATTTTTTATTTCTTTTGCCATGTATAACACATCCTTATTATAAGTGTATTATACCAAAAAACCTTTACTTTTAAAAGTAAAGATTATCATTTTACATTTGCAACAAGTTGCCTATCAACTATCTCCTCTACTTCATTTAGTCTTTCAAAGCGCCAAGAGCATAGAAATAAATAAGCAATAACAACTACACAAGTAATTAAAACTCCTTTAATATTCATATTCTTCAACTCCTTTTCATGCTTTCATTATATAACGAACTTTTGTTCGTGTCAAGACTAATCACAAACATTTGTTTGACTTTTTACATTGTGTGTGATAAAATGTAAACAATGAAAAAAATAAGGAGGAAATATATTGAATAATTTGACGCCAAGGCAAGAACAAGCTTTAACATTTATAAAAGAACAAATTGCAAAAAATGGATATCCACCTACGGTAAGGGAAATAGGACAACATTTAGGTTTATCTTCTCCAGCTACTATTCAAGTTCACCTTTCTAACCTTGAAGAAAAAGGATATATCAAAAAAGGTGGTAACAAAAACAGGGCTATTGAATTATTGGTGGAGAATGAATTTTTAAATCAAAATGATGGTTTAGTAAAAGTACCATTACTTGGTAAGGTTACAGCCGGTTCACCTATTGAAGCAATTGAAAGGCCAAATGAGTTTTTTTCATTACCTGCTTATCTTATACCAAATAAAAAAGAAGTATTTACACTTGATGTAAGTGGTGACAGTATGATAAATGCCGGCATTTTTGACGGTGACATTGTAGTGGTACAAAGGCAAAGCAATGCTAACAATGGAGATATTGTAGTAGCTATGACTGATGAAAATGAAGTTACGTTAAAAAGATTTTATAAAGAAAAGGATCATGTTAGATTACAACCAGAAAACGATTCCTTAGCACCAATTATATTACCTAATGTTAGTATTCTTGGTAAAGCTATTGGATTATATCGCAAAATATAAAGAGTGAAAAAAATTCACTCTTTTTTATAATTTTAATAAAAACAATTCTAGACCAACAGTTTTATCGATCTTTCCCATTTTAATTTTTTCGTCTAAATCAGCAAGAGATATAATGTGTTTCAAAAGTTCCTTTTCATCTAAGTTTGATTCTTTTGCAAGTTTTACTCTATATGGATGAACTGCCAATTGAGATGCTATTTGACTTTCACTAAGCCCTTTAGCCCTAAACCTTTTAACTTGAAAAATCAATCTAAACTGATTAGCAAGCATTACAATAATTTTAATTGGTTCTTCATTTCTTTTTAACAATTCTTGATATAAAGATAAAGCTTTATTTACATCTTTTTTTATAACTGCATCAGTAAGGGAAAACAGGTTGTCCACATCATATTTTTCAATCATTTTATCTATATCATCATCATCAATTTGTTTTTCATCATTTTTATAAAGCATCAATTTATCACATTCACTATTTAACAAATAAAGATTGTTACCTGTTTTATCAATCAACTTATTTAATGCATTAAATGTAATTTGAAAATCATTTTTGTTAAATATTTCTTTAGCAAACTTGACCGCTTCATCTTCACTAAACTTTGTAAATTCTTTTACGACTGCTTGATTTAATATTTTTTTAACAATTGCTTTTCGTTTATCTAAATTATTATAAGTAATAAAGATAACGATTACATCTCCATTAAGTTTATCAAGATGTTTTAATAAATTATCAACATCATGATTAATTTTTTCTTTGGTGGAACTACTGCTAAAAAAATCAGCATTATACCCTATTATTATTTTATGATCATTAAATAAGGAAATTGAAAAAGCATCTTCTAATAAAACATTTACATTGATTTCAGATAAGTCATATTTTATTACTTGTCCATTTGAATGCTTTTTAATGATATTCTCTACTTCTTTATCAATAAGAAATGGTTCCTCACCACAAAAAACATAAACACCCTTCATAAATCACCTAGCAAAATATCCATTAACAATTTTTTTAGTATCTGTTATTGTAATAAAAGAGTCTGGTGCAACTTCATTGATAATCTGGCGAACTTTTTGAATTTTTTTGCGGTCAACTTCTATCAATAGCATTAAGTTTTCATCGTCTTTTCCTTGACATACAATCGTTGATACACCAAAACCTCTTTTTCTTAAAACATCAACCAAATCATATCTTAAACCTTTTGTGATGACGTTAAATGATGCACTTCCAATAGCAAGTTTTTCTTCAATCCACGAACCTACAAAAGTACCACATGCAAAACCAGCTGAATACGCAATGGCAACTAGAAGGCTATTTTCCTTATTGGTTAAAGCCTGACTTACAATTAAAAACCATACAAGTATTTCGATAAAACCAATAAAAGCTCCTGTTACCCTTCTCCCTCGTACAACCAAAACAGTCCTTAACGTTCCCATTGAAACATCTATAATCCTTACACTAAAAATCAATAAACATTGTAAAAATATATCCATTCTTATCACCTCTTTTAGTATACCACAAAATTATCAAAAAGGAGCCATAAAGGCTCCAATCTATATAAACACTAATATTAGTGTCCACCATAATTTATGTAGATGCCGTTTTTATTGTCACTTCATTTAACCCAATTATTATTTTAATGCTACCATTTGTACTTGTTTGTAGTATTTTGACATCGTTACTTCGCAAACGGTTTATAACAATTTCGCTCGGATGATTAAAACGGTTATTACGACCAACTGGGATTATAGCATATTTTGGCTTAATAGTGTTTATAAATTTTTCACTTGTACTTGTTTTGGAACCATGATGCCCTACTTTTAATATATCCACTTTAAGTTTTGGATATGCAAGTATTATATCTTCTTCTATATTAGAAGAAATATCGCCCGTTAATAGAATTGTATGTTTGAATATTTTAAGATATAACACTATACTATTATCATTTTCATTTATATCCCTGCTAGGATTTAAACAATGCATTTCAACTTCTCCAATTGAAATAACATCTCCCCTTTTTAAAAAATCATAATTGATATTTAATTTATCTAATTCAACAATAAGTTCTTTTTCTAGTTTTACCAATGAACCACTATTAAATACAACTTGTTCAACATTATAATTTTTTACAATATTTAAAGCTTCACCCATATGATCAGCATCCCCATGAGTAAGTATCAAATAATCTAGTTTTTTTATACCAATTGATTTTAAAAATGGAATAATAGTATCTTTACCTATTTTATAAGTATTATTTTTTTGTTGCCACGGCTGTTCAAAAGAAATTTTTCCTCCTGTATCTATTAAAACGTTTCCCTTATTATGAGGTAAGGAAATAAAAATAGAATCTCCTTGACCTACATCTATAAAAACAAGATATGGGTATCTGCTAAAATAATTAATATTATTGTGAATAAAAATTAAAATTACAAGAGGAATTAAATAGAAATATTTTTTTACTGCCATTTTATTTATACCAACACTTATTAAAAAATAATATATTAAAATTATTATGAACGGAGGTTTAGCTAGAATTATTTCTCCTATTTTTAATGTGCTCAAATATAGGGAAATATTTTCTAAAACAATAACAAATAGAAAAATAAGATTATCCAAAAAAGGAAATAATAAGCATAAAAAAGATAAAGGAAACAATATAAAACTAACATAGGGTACAAAAAGAACATTTATAATTGGACTTAGCAAGTTGATTTGAAAAAAATTATTAATACAGATGGGAATACTCACTAAAAAAGCTATTAAGGAAATAATGAAGGTTTGTTTTATATAATTTTTTATAGATGAGATAAATGGTTGATATTTTACCAAATATAAACTTATAAGAAAGGAAAACTGAAAACCAACATCATAAAGTAATGACGGCTTAAATATCAATAAAACAAATAAAGTAAGTTGTAATATATTTATTGTCTTAATATGAAAATAATACATTTTATTTAATGATAATAATGAAAAAAATACTACTGATCTCATTACAGAGCCTGCATAATCTGTTAAAAACATATAAAATATTAAAATAAATATAACTATATAATAACGTTTGTTTTCCTCAACTCTAATTCTTTTTAAAAACCACAAAATTATAATTGACAAAAAAGTAATATGAGAACCTGAAATAGCAAAAAGATGACTTACACCATTAAATTGGTAAGAATCTGCTATTGATTCTTTAAATTCGTCATCATTTCCAATCACTAAAGCTTTGACATATGATGTTGATTTTCCTATATTATCGATATGTTTTATCATTTTTTGTTTTATAGAATATCTTAGACGAGTATTTTTACTAATCAATTCTATTTTATCAGCTTTAAAAAGATAAAATATTTTATTGCGATACAAATGTTTTTTATAGTCAAACAAATTAAAAACAGAAGATTCTTTAGGCTTTTCCATCTCACCATATATTTTTATATTATCACCGAGTTCAAATGGAAAACTGTTTTTTTCTTCTTCTGTTTCAAAATAATAATTGATGATAATACGCTCTTTTCCCTTTAACAAAATATTTAATTTATTACCATCTATTTTAAAATTATGTATATATCCTTCAACGGTTGTATCTGTCATTTTATATTTACTCGTATAAGGAAAATAATTCATCATAACAAAGCTGTATAAAAGAGAGATTATTGTAAGTATTAAATATAATGGGTCATATAGTAAGATTGTTCTTAATTTTATCAAAGAGACTTTCCCCTATACCTGTCACATTTTTTATATCATCAATACTTGTAAAATTACCATTACTTAAGCGATAATCAATAATACTTTGTGCTTTGGATTCACCTATTCCAGATAAAGTCATAAGTTCTTGTAGCGTTGCTGTGTTTATATTTATTTTTTGAGAATTATCCTTCGTTTCTCCTTGATTATTACAAGCTCCATTTATTTCTGGATCTGGACAAAAACATTCTTTTTCAATGTATTTAATAACTTCTGTAATTGTCTTTTTACCTTCTTTTATTTCACTAATTTCAGCTGCTGTATAAATAATAATAAGCATTTCATCATTTACCTTTTTACTTAGGTTTAAAACACTGGTATCGGCTCCTTCTTTTAAACCACCTGCCATATTAATTACATCGATAATTCTTGAACCATCTACCACTTTATAAACATTTGGGTTTACAACAGCCCCTTTAATGTCTACATAAAAATATTCTTTTGCAACTTCCTTTTTCTCTTCTTTAGTATTTGCAATCATATTAGATTCAATTGCCTTTTTCTTAAGTTGAACAACTTTATTGTTATAACTAGAATAAAAAAAGATAATAAAAATAATAACACTAATAGCTATAATTATCTTCCAATACTTATATAAATATTTTAAAAATTCCTCCTTTGTCATAAAACAACCTCCTTCATAGAGATTGTTTTGTATTAATAGAGTTGTTTCCCCCCTTTTAAAACTCTTTCTTGAAGTTTTCTTTTATTTTCAATTTCAACCCTTTGTACTAATGCAAGCAAGATTGCTAAGTTAAGCGCATATGAACCACCATAACTTAAAAATGGAAGTGGTACCCCTGTTAAAGGTAATAATCCTAATAAACCAGTTAAATTAACAACAATATGTAGGAAAATATAAACAGCTGTTCCGTAAGCTATAACAGACCCCATAAGGTTGTGAGATCGATAAGCAATACGAATAATTGATGTCAAAATAATGGTATATATAATCATTATTACAATACCAACTATTAGTCCTAATTCCTCTAAAATTATAGCCATAATAAAGTCAGTATGAGCTTCTGGTAAATATAAATATTTTTGAGTACTATTACCTAGACCAACACCCCATAAACCTCCATTATTGATAGCTATAAAGCCATTACAAACATGATAACCGGATCCGCCACTTAAATATTTAGCGCAAGGTTGTTTATAATCAAGTCTTTCCAATTGCCCTTTGCTCAACAAAGAATTTCCTGTAATTAGAACAAACGCTAAAACAATCACACCTATTAAACCAATAAACTTAAGAATTACTTTCTTGATATTTTTATCTAACGGAATACTAAAAAAGGTAATAGCTGTAAGTGCAACAATAATAAAAGCTGTTCCAAAATCAGGTTGTATAAAAGTAAGACCCGCCATCATAGCGGCCGCTACAAGAGGTGTAAAGATAACAATAAGTTTGTTACTATCCTTATTCTTGTTATAGTAAACGGCCATATAAAGAATAATTACTGTTTTGGCAAATTCACTAGGCTGATAGTTAAAGAACCCCAGTGGTATCCAGCTTTTAGCCCTATTTATAATAGCTCCATATAAATATACTACGACAAGAGATCCTAAAATAATTAGTACAAAAAGAAAAGCAAATCTCTTATATAACTTTAAAGGTAATGATATAACAACAAGTGATATTATAAGACATATAATAAGAATGATTGATTGCCTAATGAAATAGTAATATGGGGCTCCAGTCAAAGAAGCCTTTACACTAGAAGCACTAAATATCATAAAAAGCCCAAAAACAAACATTACTATTGTCCAAAATAATAAGCTTTTATCCATTTTTGTAATTTTACTTCTCATATGGTATCACCATAAATATCATATCATAAAACAAACAACCATGACTATAGAATAATATTAGGTTTTTTCTATAACCAAATTTGTAGTATTGTAATAAATTATAATAGAACAAATAAAAGGAGGTAATAGTATGTATTATTACGGATTTAATAGTGGCTATGGATACGGAGCTCCAGGATGCTATAGCGGATGTGGTTTCCCATCTTATGGTTATGGTTTCGGAGGCTTTGGTTCAGGGGCAGCTATAATACTAGTTCTATTTATTCTCTTAGTTATCATTATCGGTTCTAGATTTGTCGGCTCTGTAGCTGCTTAATAACCATTTGTTCGTCGTCCTTTTTTAGGGCGACTTTTTTGTAAAAAAAGAACCTCTATTGTTTAATTTGAGGTTCTTCTATTAGTGAACTTAGGTCTACATAATTTGACAAATCAGATGACATAATATTTCTAACATCATTAGGTGTTATTTTTTTTCCTTGAACATTATATGTTGTAAAATTATATGGAACGTTTTGTAAAGGCATTTTATATAGCATTATATCTTTTTTACCTTTTTTACCCGAGATACAAAATATATAATTTTCTTTGTTTTTCCTGGATGTAACAGCATTATATACTATCTCATGATAAGCATCTATATCGTTTGTAGGTTCTTTGGCAAAACCTAAAAAGTTACCAAGCCTTTTTGATACGTTACGTTCTTGTGGTTTATCAAATTTTATCCATTCCTGAATAATATCCCAATTTTGATTATAAATGTATTTAGATGACACATTTGATTCTTTAATAATACACTCATCTAAGACGTACCTTGTGTTAGGAAATGAATTTGATCTATTTGATACTAAAACATTGCGAGAAAAAGAGTCAGAAGACTTATTATATATTTCGTTAGTAATTATTGTAACATTTGATATATACCGTTCGTTTGTAGTAATAGTATTTTCTTTGATGTTAATTACTACTTGATCTCCTTCTATTTTTATTTTATATTCATTGATAATAGATAAAGGCTCGTTTATTCCTGTTACTCTTAATGGCTTGGTTTTTTTGTAAGAGAAATGATAATTACACCATCATCATTCATTTTATATACTGCATCTTGCTCTATTAAAGTAACCATCTTCTTTAAGTGTTCAATAAAAGAGGCATTCCTTTTATCTTTTAAATATTTAGGCATTTTAGCAAGAAAAAGAGTTAAAAATTCTTTTTTCTTTTGTTTTATATCAAGTTCTTGTTTTAATTTATCCATAACAAACTCCATATAAGTCTTTATATTTTATATATTATCATAAATCATTACAATAACAAATGTTTTTACTACCATTTAAACAAAATTTACAGATTAAATAAATTACCAAAACAAAAAAAGAGAAATAAATTCTCTTGTTTACGATACAAATTATTTATTGATTTATAAAATCTTCAGTGACACTCTCTTCAATTTCTTTATTTACATCTTCTGTTACCTCATCTTCTATAATATCCCATGGTTCTTCATCCTCTTCAACCGAAATCTTAACTTTTGCATCACCGACAAGTTCAACACCTAACTCTTTTTCAATTTCGTATTCGATAATTCCGTCTTTTATTTCTACCCTGTTACAACTAGGTTGATTTAATGCTCTAACAATAATTTCAGTATCTCCACTAAGTTCATGATCTTCTTTAGCTTTTACATTGATTACCTCACTATAATCTACGGTTTTACTAACAACCCCTGTTTTACTATCATCATCATATGAATACCATATATTTACATCAAATGATCCATCAACCATGATTTTATCCCCTGTTTTATAGCCTCTAAATTTATGGTTAATGACCCAACATCCCAATACAGTTGAAGGTAATACTTCCGTCTTCAAATTATATACATTTTTAAAATGTTTTTTAGCCTTACCAACAACAGCCTTTGTAACAATTTCTCTATATTTTCCCACTTATTTCCCTCCTCATTTTAATTTATGCTTTAAACATAAAAAAAGTGCCTAAATTCACACTTTCATTTTAACCAAAATAACATCTTCTCCTATTTTTTCAATTTCAGGCCAGTATATTTCAAATTCTTGACGGGATGAAAAAACATTTAGAAAAAAATGATTTGGTTCGACAACTAAAGCTTCTATTTGACCTGTTCTTTCTTCTATTTTAATATCGATTATATTACCTATTTTTTTACCGTCAATAATACTTATAACATCTTTACTTTGCAAATCAGACAAACGCATATTACCACCTATTTAATTATATTCATAGGTCCTTTTATAATTCAAAAAGCTTATTTTTAATCTTAAATAAAAAAACATAATAATATAAAACAAACTTTATACAATTATGTTTATCTAATTATTTTTTTAACATGATCAATAGCATTTTTTTCAAGTCTCGATACTTGAGCTTGTGATATTCCAATTTCTTCAGCTATTTCCATTTGGGTTTTTCCTACAATGAAACGATCAAATAATATTTGACGTTCCTTTTTTTTTAATTTTTCCATAGCATCATTTAACGCTATCGTAATATCCCAATTTCTAGCATTCTCATCTCTACTTTCAAGTTGATCTGCTAAGTAAATAGTATCACCGCCATCATTATATATTGGTTCAAACATACTAACTGGTTCCCTTAAAGCATCTAATGCTACCAAAACATCTATTTCATCCATACCAAGATGAATACTAATCATTTCTAAGGTAGGTTCTTTGCCATATTTGTTTGTTAATTCTTCCTTTAATCTTAATGCTTTAAAAGCTAAATCTTTAAGACTTCTTGAAATTCTTATACTGTTATTATCTCTTAAATATCTTTTTACTTCACCTACTATCATTGGAACAGCATATGTTGAAAATCTAACGTTATGAGACAAATCAAAATTATCAATAGCTTTTATTAAACCAATACAACCTATTTGAAATAAATCATCCATATTATCAGTTCTATGATTAAATTTTTTTAAAATACTCAATACTAATTTTAAATTACCATTTACCAATTGTTCACGAGCATTAGTATCACCATTTTTATATTTTATAAAAAGATTGTACATTTCATCATTTTTTAACACCTTTATCATCGAGGTGTTAATACCTGTAATTTCTACTTTATGTTTTGCCAAAATAAAAACCCCTTTCAGCTCTATATTGATACCAAAAAGAGTTTTTTATACAAAATATACTGTTTTCTTTGTAATTATTTCTTTTTAGATGATATAACAGTACTAATGCACGCGATTGATAAAGCAACTATTGTTATTGCTATAGCGCCAATAGTACCTAAAATTAGATAATTTGGCCCTGTAGTAGTATCATTTGTATTTGTAGAATCATTTAAACCTGTAGAATCATTTGATTCAATCGAATACTCAAAATTAATACCCTCTCTAAGTATTGTAGAATAATCCCAAGTATATGTATCGTTTTCTACTGTTGTAGCATTATGAACAGTAGTTGTTCCAGCTACTTTTAAATTGAAGTTTAAATCAATTAGTTCAAGAAACATTTGATTCTGCTCATAAGTTTCCGGATCTGCAGATGAAGTTATAAAAACTTTGTTTCCTTCCCTTTTAGCTTCTATCTTTATTGTATCATCTTTACCGATTTGTTCATCTGAATCACCTGAATCATCTGAAAGACTTAAAAAGATCTCATTTAATTCCTCAATTGAAGAAAATGACGCAGAAATTCTCTTCCCAATATATGTTTTTCCATTTTTTTCAAGAGTAATGTCTTCAATTATAGCATTAGGGATTTCACCTATTGAACTTTCCCAATCAGTTTCATCATCGGATTCAACACGAGTAACTGTCAAGAAAAATTGCCCAGCACCATTCTCATTAATAGTAATATCATATGCAGCAACGACACAACCACTTAATAAAAACATTATACATGCTAATAATAAAAACCTCATCTTTTTCATTTTATTCCTCCTATTATATTACAGGTTAATTGTATCATATATAATTTTTTATAAATAAATCGCAATTAAAATTTGTCGTTTGTTGACATAAAATATAAACTGTGTCATTCAAATAGTATATTAAAGCATAGTAAACACTACATTATAGTTCGTGATTTAAAAATCACCTTTCTTCAACATTCTAAAAACTTACAAAGATATTTAATAAAAAAAGAAATAAGTTTTTTGGACTTATCTCCTTTTTATTGTACTAATGTATTATTTGCTTTTTATTTTAGTAGGAACATTATAAGGATTTTCATTTAGGTTGTTTTTGTTTATATTTAGTGCTTTTTCAATTTCTATGATTTTTATATGTTCTTCACTATATGGTGTTTTGTAAGTAACTTCATCGCCAATTTTATGTTTATAAAGAGCTTTCCCTAAGTCTGATAAAATTGAAACAGTCCCCTCTCTAAAATTACCATTAAAAGCTACCAACTTTCTTACCTCTACCTCATCAGAACAAACAAAAGTTACTACATCGCCAATTTCAACCACATCTGTTAAAGTATTGTTTAGTTCTATTATTTCAGCATTCACTAACTTTGAATACAATTTATTGATTTCCCATAATAAAGAACGTTGTTCTTCTGCTGGTGTTTTATAAAGTGATGAATTAAGATTGTTGATTTTTTCCCTAAGATTTTCATAATCTTCTCTTGTCATTTTTATTTTTTCTTGATTTTCCATATCTTTTCTCCTTTTCATAAAAGCACAATATAGGATATCAGCATATGTTAAAAATGTCAACCTTGATTTTTAACAACTCTTTAATTACGTAATTTCTTGGAAAATAAAAATAAGGTATACACAACTAATATTTATATGCCTTTACAACCGATTTAAGTTTTCTTATAACTTTCTTTTCTATTCTTGAAATATATGATTGTGATATACCTAACAATTCAGCTACATCCTTTTGAGTCATTTCTTCTTTTTTTTCTAATCCATATCTTAATACCATAATTTTTTTATCCCGCGGATCTAATTTTTCTATTTCTTCAATTAACATTTCTCTTTCAACTTCAGATTCTAATTCTCTTGTAACTATATCAGGTTCTGTTCCTAAAACATCTTCCAAATGTAATTCATTACCATCCATATCAAAACTAAGTGACTCTTCAAAACTAACCTCACATCTTCTTCGTTTATTTTTTCTAAGAAACATTAATATTTCATTATCAATACACCTAGAAGCATATGTTGCTAATTTAATGTTTTTATCCATTTTATATGTATTTATAGCTTTAATTAAACCAATTGTACCAATACTTACTAAATCTTCTAAATCAATATTAGTATTTTCATATTTTTTTGCTAAAAAAACGACTAATCTTAAATTATGTTCTATTAACTTATTTTTCGCATCTACATCCCCCTCAGCTTTTAATTCTAGATAATATTGCTCCATATCTTTTGTTAAAGGTTCTGGTAAAATATCAGTACTACCAACAAAAAAAACTTGTTTTGCTCTAAAAAATATATTTAACAACTTTTGTATTACTTTTCTAATCATTTTATCCCTCCAATAATTTAGTATGTAATATACAATCCACACCATCAATATTAATTTTTTTTTCTGATATTCCTATTAATAAATTAGTTCTTATGCCTACTCCTAAAATTACTATTTTATCTGGTTTAATGCATTTTAAAAGACCTTTATGATTTAATGATTCATACGGAACTAAAATAACATCTTCCTCGTTATAACGATTTTCTAACTCACTCTTTGATACTAAAATAATAGGTCTTTTACGATAAGGATCAATTAGGTGATTGCCTGTATCTAAAAAAGCACTAACATTTATTTTTTTATCTTTATAATATATGTCCACTAAATAGTAATTAGAATAATTATTTTTAAGATATAAACCTTGTTTCAAATATAAATATAAAATAAGAGGAGAAGAAAAAAGAAGAACTATCCAATTGATACTAAGACCATTATGATAAAAAATTAATCCTTCTTGTTTGTATGAAAATTCAACATTTAATAAATATAAAAAACCACCTAATACAATACTTGTCATATATAAATATAAGAGATTACGAAAAGTATATTTTAAATCCTTATATTTAAAACTAGTTATAACCATAAGAATGCTAGTACACATTTTTAAAGCAAACAACTGAATTGATGAAAGATCTAAAAATAAAAACAAAATTGATAAGGAACCTATGAAAGAACCTAATAACAATCTTTTCAATGAAGCATAACGCCTTAACAAAAGGCCTACTACCATCAAAAGAAGAAAATCAAACAAAAAATTCAAAATTAAGATGAGATCTAAATATACTTTCACGTTATCACCTAAAAATAGTATAAAAAAAAGACACATCATAAAGTGTCTTTTTTTGTTTTAATCAACATTTTTGTTTCTTCTTAAAAAAGGAGGTATATCTAATTCTGTTTCTAATTCTTCAACTATTTTTTCAGGTGTATAAACTTCTTCTTTAACTAATTCTGGATTAACTGGTTCTTCAAAACCGGTTGCAATAATTGTAACAACTACTTCATCATTTAAGGCTTCGTTAATTACTGCTCCAAATATTACGTTAATATCAGTATTAGCAGCTGACCTAACAACTTCTGCTGCATCTTCAACCTCAAATAATGTTAAACCTGCACCTCCTGTTACGTTGATAATAGCATTGGTCGCACCAACGATACTTGACTCAAGTAATGGAGATGACACAGCTTGTTTAGCCGCTTCAATAGCTCTATTTTCACCTGATCCTATACCTATACCAATAAGAGCGTTACCACTCTTTTCCATTACTGACTTAACGTCTGCAAAGTCAAGGTTGATAAGTCCTGTTACAGCTATAAGGTCAGATATTGATTGAACACCTCGTCTTAATACATTATCTACTTCTCTAAACGAATCGACAAGCGAAGTAGATTTGTCGATGATTTCTCGTAATCTATCGTTAGGAATTATTATTAAAGTATCAACATGTTTCTTTAGTTCTTCTAAACCGTGTAGTGCATGCGCCATACGTTTTTTACCTTCAAAGCTAAATGGCTTAGTTACAATTCCCACAGTTAGAGCACCTAAGCTTTGAGCTATTTCGGCAACAACAGGAGCAGCTCCTGTTCCGGTTCCGCCACCCATTCCACATGTAACAAAGACCATGTTCGCGTCTTTTAAAGCATCTCTTATTTCATCTTTTGATTCTAAAGCGGCTTCCTTACCTACAGAAGGATTAGCTCCAGCACCCAATCCATTAGTTATCTTTTGACCAATTTGTAATTTAATTGGGGCTTTTGAACTATTTAAAACTTGTAAATCAGTATTAACAACAATAAATTCAACACCTTTAACGCCTGATTCAATCATACGATTAACGGCATTATTTCCTGCACCACCAATTCCTACTACTTTAATTTTTGCTATTTGATCCATTTCTAATCCAAACATACATCATATCCTCCTATTTATCAAAAAAGTATCCAAAGACTTTTCCTAGTATCGAGTCTTCAGTAATATTCAATACCCCTTTTCGTGACGAAAGCAGTTCTTCTTCATCATCCTCATCAAACATTGTATATTTTTTACCTCTCAGATTTAACTTTTCATGAAAGAACTTTATCATTCCAGACAAAGCAGCATATCTATTATCTCTAATACCCATCGTTTCAATATTACCAATTCTTGCTTCTTTACCAAAAATATCACCTGTTAAAGAAGACATGCCAGGCATTTCACTCATACCGCCTGTAATTATTATATAACTATTTTCCTTATTTGTTAAGAGCGAAGCTTGCTTTTTTGCAAGTTTCAGTATTTCAACTACTCTAGACATTACTATTTCTGATACTTCTAATTGATTTAATCTTATTTCCTTTTTATAAGTATCGAAAACTTCTATTATTTCACTACCCTGTGCATATTGTCTATTAGCAATAGCAAAAGATTCTTTTAGTTTTAATGCATCTTCTCGGCTTATTTTTTTTATATACGCAATATCGTTATCAATATTACGGCCACCTAAAGGAATAGTTTCAGCTGCTTTAATGACTCCCTTTTCAAAGGTTGCTACATTTGTAAGATCTGATCCAATACTTATTATAGCACCTGATAACTTGTCCATATCTTTATTACGGTATTCAAAATATTCACCTATAACACCAATGTTAGTATCGATTACTTCTAAGCCTAAGCTTTCTAAGATACTTATTATTGCATACAAGTTCTTTTTTGATGTCATAACGTTTATAGCTCTTACACCAAGTTTCTTTCCAACCATACCTTTCGGGTCTTTAATTCCAGCTTTGTTATCTAAAACAAATTCTATAGGTATAATTGTTACAAGTTCTTCATCATTACCCACTTTGTTATATACACAAGCTTGAAGTGCCCTAGTTATATCATTACCAGTTACCTTACCATCTTCGTTATCGATAGTAGCATACCCATCTACTTCATTAAATTTCATCGAATACAATGGAATGCTTGCAATAACCTTTTTGATTTTTACACCTAGTTTTCCTTCAGCTATATCGATTGCTTCTTTGATGCTTGACATAACCTCATTCGCATCTATAATCAACCCTTTTTTGACTCCTTTAGTTCTAACACAAGAGGTTGTTAAAACAATTAATCGGCCTTTAAACATTTCGCCAACTAATATTTTAATGCTACTTGAGCCTATATCAATACTAGTGTATATTCTTCTCATGACAATCACCTTTGTACTTCTTTAATTATACTATAAATCCAAAAAAAAAACCAATGATTAATTAATTATTTCAAAATAGTTCCCTGCATCTAAATATAAAATTCCATTTTTATCTTCGAACGTCGACACTATTTTATTATATTTATTTATTTTATCGAAAGTATAAAGAGTAAGATAAACATAATTGCCATCATTCATAGTAAGTAAAAAACGTTCTTTGTCCACATCATTTGGACGATATTCAATTTCAGATATTTTTAATAAAACATTATTGTCTACTTTAGTCATACTACTTACTAATTTTTCATAAATAGATTCTGGAACATAATTGATAAGATGGGGCAAAACAAAATCATTGTTGTCAACCAATATATTATTTTCAAGTACTACTTTTCCTAATGAACGGTTATAAAACAAAACTTTATTTTCTTCAATATAAAGATAAAGTTTACAAAACCATTTCTTTTCGACTTCAACATTCTTGATAAACGGATTTTTAGATAAAGATTTTTTAATTGAGGAAGAAGTAGTAAAAAAGAAACTAGGATAATCATCTATTTTAGCTGTATTTAATATATCTTGATCTTTTAAATATGTTGTATTTAAAACACGGATATGTTTGATAGGCATTAAAAGAACTTTATACAAAATAAAGCCTATTATATATATAATAAAAACAACAATTAAAAATTTTACAATGTTAAACTTTCTCTTTTTTCTTTTTTTACCCATACCTTACTCCCAATTGACAAATTCCTGTTCAACAAATAAATCCACATTGTATTTTTCTTTAACGGTTTTTTTAACATCCATTATCAATTTTTTAATATCTTCTGCAGTTGCATTATCGTAATTTATAATAAAATTAGCATGTTTTGGACTAACTAATGCCCCTCCTATTGCTTTCCCCTTCAATCCTGCTTCTTCAATAAGACGTCCTGCAAAATCATTTGAAGGATTTCTAAAGACACTTCCAGCACTTGGATATTCTAAAGGTTGAGATAGCAGTCTTTTTTGTTTCCTGTCTTCTATTAAATCTATTATTTCTTTAACATCAGCTTTTCTTAGAACAAGTGTCGCTTCAAGACAAATATAACCTTCATTGTGTTGCAAAAAAGAATCACGATAGTGAAAATCTAAATCTCTATTGAATAATTCTTTTATTTCTAAATCTTTAGTCAACACTTTTATACTACTTGTAATATATCCCATATCAGATTTATAGGCACCTGCATTCATATAAATGGCTCCACCTACAGTACCAGGGATACCTGTTGCAAATTCAAGACCTGAAAAGCCCATTTTTGATAATTTATAAGCTAGTCTCATTAAGTTATATCCAGCCCCAACAGTTATAACAGTATCATTTATTTTAAGTTCATCAAAAGAATCTAGTTTGATTATGACACCTTCATATGGTTTGTCACTAAAAATAACATTAGAACCATTACCTAATACTTTATATTTAATTTTGTTTTCCCTTAATATTTCAATAAGTTTGATTAGTTTTTCAACATTATTAGGATATACAATAAGTGATGCTACACCACCTACTCTATACGTTGTATATTTAGATAGAGGTATGTCTTCAATATAATCACCTATTTTATGTTTCTTAATCTCGGTTATTAGGTTTTTCATCTTTGCCTCTTTCATTTACTAATTTATACGCTATATCATATATGCGTTTTGCACTGTCACGAATAACTAGTTTTGTTAAGTTTTTCTTAATTTTATTATATTTTTCAGTGTTTTTTAACAATTCCTCTATTGTACGTACTAAAATATCTCCATTTAAGTCCTTTTCTTCAATTACTAAAGTTGCTTCTTTATCTTGTAAATCCATTGCATTTTTAAATTGATGGTTATTAGTTACATATGGACTTGGAATCAATATTGTAGGTACATTTAAAGCAATTATTTCACTCATTGTAGTAGCTCCTGCTCTTGAAACCATTACATCTGTTACCTTCATTAGTCTAGGCATATCATCGATATAAGGAACAACTTTAATGTTTGGTGATAACTTTAATTTTTTAAATTGGTCATAATAATTTTTTCCAGTAACAAAAACAACCTCATAATCTTTATTATTAAATAATTGTAACATCATTTTCATCTTATCATTGATAACTGTTGAACCAAGAGAGCCCATTACAATTAATATTAATTTCTTATTTTTTGATAACCCCAACTCTGTTTTATTCATCTTCGTTTTCTTTAAAGCTTCTTCACTACATGGGTTTCCTGTAAATACTACCTTTTTCTTATCACTAATGTAGTTTATTGTGCTTTCAAAGGATGTTGCAATAACATCAGCATATTTTATAAGAAAGCGATTAGTGAGACCTAACACACTATTTTGTTCATGAATAATAGTTTTGTAACCTAACTTTTTAGCTGCATAGATAACAGGCGCTGTTACATAACCACCTACTCCTATAACAACATCAGGTTTAAATTTTTTAATTAGTTTTTTAGCTTCCTTTATAGCTTTAAAAAAGCATCGTATTGTTTTTATATTATTAAATATATTTTTTCTGTCAACACCTATAATTGTAAGCGGTTCGTACTTTATACCGTATTTAGGAACAATATCCTTTTCCATTCGATTATGAGTACCAATATATAGAAATTCACTATCAGGTTCTTCTTTTTTTATTTTGTTTATAATTGCTAGAGCTGGGTAAATGTGCCCCCCTGTGCCACCAGCACTTACTATGACTCTCATTTTATCACTCCTATTATAATTATATCATGTATTATTTGATATATGAAGAGTGTTAATATATAAAATAAAAAAAAGACTAATATAGTCGATTTTTATATATATAAATTGTTTTATCACCATATTGTCTTTTTTTAATTACATTTAAAGAACCATAACTATCTTGTAATGCTTCATTATTAAATTCACATATAACTTGTCCTGTTGGAGCAATCATATCTTTTTCATTAAGAAATTTAAGAATATCCTCGATAACATGCACTTGATATGGTGGATCTAAAAAAACCAAATTAAATTTTATATTGCTAGTATTAAATTTCAAAAGAGCTTTTTTGTAATCAGCAAGTATTACTTTGGAAAACGTTTCTATTTTAAAGTTTACAATATTTTTTTTTAAAATATTTAAAATCTTTTTATTATGATCTACAAAATAAACAAATTTTGCTCCATTACTTATTGCTTCGATTCCAAGAGAACCTGAACCTGCAAACAAATCTAAACATATAGAATCCTTGATATCGCTTTGAATCATTGCAAACAAAGACTCTTTAACACTATCCATCGTTGGTCTTGTGCCTTCTGTTTTATATCCATTTATAATACGCCCTTTTAAAAAACCACTTATTACTTTCATGAATCCTCCAACCTATTATTACAATCTTTCTTTTTATAATTTAATAATTTTTGTATTTGACTATTAAAAAAAGATATAGCTAAACTTATATTACTATATAGTTTTCGATATTCAGATATGAGAGGATGATTATACAATTTTTCTTTAGATTCTATCAATGAGTCAGTTATAATCAAATCTTTTTCGTATTTTATTTTCTCTTTTTTAAAAGATTTAATTAGTTTTTGAACTTCAACATCAGTACTTATCTCTTCTTTTATTTGTTTCAAACGTTTTACAGTATCGCTTTGATCTATAAGTTCAATTGCTTCATCTGTTTTTAATAATACTTCTAGCATTTTCACCACCTACTTTAATACAGATAAAAATGTTTTAACTAATTCTAATTTAGAAGCGATATCAACAATTTTATCTGTTGGTCTAAGTCTGTAACGTTCTTTCATTTCGCTTACAAAATCATTAAAACGTTCAGGGTTTCTATTTAACTCTTTATACCAATGTGAATTTTCTCTAATATATCTTTGATAATTACTATTGCTTTTTAATTTAAATTGGACATCTAAATTCATCAATCTTCAAACCTTCGATAAATAGGTCTTGGTCTATATGTGTCATTGATTTCAGCTTTGGTATTATCTCCTTTATTTGTTATTTCTTGAATCAATCCAATAGCCTTTTGAATACCTGCTATATTATTTTGAATACTTTTTAGATCCACCTTTTTAAACAAATTGACCATTTCTGTCAATCCAAAAGAATCTTGTCTAAGTGCTGTTCTAGAAGCATCATCAAGACCTCTATAAGCATTCCAAATATCGTGATCTGAACCATATAAGTCCCATGTTTCAAAAAACTTTTGCCATGTCATACTACCATTTCTTACATAAGATATTAATTCTGGTTTTGTTCTGACGAAAGCTTTAAAATCATCTATTTTGCCCATGTAATCACCCATTACATTTTATGCAATGGGCGGACATATTTTACTATAAATCGTCTTTCATGTCACTTAACATGCCATCTATTTTATGAAGATCATCATCAACATCTAATAAAGATAGTTGTTTGTATTCATCTTGCTTTTCAACATTTTCTTCTTTTTCTGCTTTCTCTTTTGTTGGTTTTTCTTTTTGTTGTAAAGAAGCAATTTCAAATGCATCTGCGATTTGTTTTTTACATATGCTTGAACCGGTACTATAACGATCCATAATTGTTAATTCACTTACCTTATACACCATAATGTCATTTGCATTTTTTATACCAATACTACTTTTATTATTGGTAACAAATGTCTTTAAAACCTTATGAGGGTTAGTTTTTACTTCCCTAATTATTTGGACTCCTTTTCTAGCCCTTGAGGCAGGTGACAAATCATTAATATGAATTCTTTTACCAGTTCCTTTATCTGTAATAACAACTAAATAATCACTATCATCAAATATAGATCCACTTACAACATGATCATCTTTCAATGTAATAGCTTTTACACCACTACCTTTAGTACCTATAATTGGTACTTCATCTATCTTATACCATAATGCATACCCATTATATGTCGTAAGTAAAACATTAGGATTATCACTATTAGATATTTCAATTACTTTGTCATTATTTTTTAATTTAATAGCCATCATTGGTTTTGAATACCTAGTTACCTTAAAATCACTTAATTTAGTTCTTTTAATCATACCAAGTTTAGTAAAAATAGTAACATTTTCATTATCATTAAAATCATAAACTGGGATACTTCCAATAATGTTTTCACTTGCTTTAATACTTATTATATTGCTAATATGCTTACCTAGTTCTTTCCACTTAGTATCAGGCAATTCATATACTGGAACATATAAGTAGTTACCTAAATCAGTAAATAAAAGTATTGTATCAAGTGTGCTCATTTCATAAAAACCAATAATATAATCGCCATCTTTAAGAGTTGTATCGCCTTCACTTGCACTATAAGATCTTTTAGATACTCTTTTTACATATCCTTCTTTAGTAACAACAACAATAACTTCTTCTTTAGCAATAAGTGCTTTAGTATCTATTTTTATTTCGGTAACATCTTCTTTTATTTCGGTTAATCTAGGTCTTGCATATTCTTCTTTAACTTTTCTTAGTTCATCTTTAATAACTTTCATCAATGAATCTTTATCTTCTAAAATTTTTGTAAGACCTTTAATAATAATTTTTAATTTTTTATATTCTGATTCTAACTCTGTAACATCTGTATTAGTTAAACGATAAAGTTGTAATGTAACAATAGCTTCTGCTTGCTCTTTAGTAAAATCAAATTCAACTACTAAATTATTTTCAGCATCACTTTTATTTTTACTTGCTCTAATTACTTTTATAACTTCATCTAAAATCGATAAAGCTTTAATAAATCCTTCTACAATATGTAGCCTTGCAACAGCGTGTTCTAAATCAAAGGTTGTTCTATTAATCACAACTTCTTGTTGATGATTTATGTAAGCTTTAAGCATATCGATTATTCCCAATAATCTAGGTCTTCTATTAACTATTGAAACCATATTGAAGTTATATGACACTTGAAGGTCAGTGTTTTTTAACAAATAATTTAAAATTAAATTAGAATCTGCTTCCTTCTTTAAATCGATAGCAATTCTTAAACCGTCTTTATCACTTTCATCTCTTACTTCAGCTATTCCTTCTATTTTCTTTTCGATTCTAATATCATCAATTTTCTTGATGAGTAATGCTTTATTTACTTCATATGGGATTTCAGTAATGATAATTTGATTTCTACCTTTAGTTGTTTCAAAAGATGTTTTAGATTTAATAATTATTTTACCTTTACCCTTTTTATAAGCATCTCTTATACCACCGATTCCCTCAACTATGCCCCCTGTAGGGAAATCTGGACCTTTTATAATTTTCATTACCTCATCAAGTGTAGTGTTTTCATCATCAATCAATTTTATTACCACATCAATTACTTCTCCAAGATTATGAGGCGGAATATTAGTTGCATACCCAGCACTAATACCATTTGCACCATTTACTAAAAGATTTGGAAATCTTGCTGGTAAAACAGTTGGTTCTAAGAATTTATCATCATAGTTTGGTGCCCATTTAATTGTATTTTTATCAATATCTCTTAACAATTCATTACTTATTTTTGAAAGTCTAGCCTCTGTATAACGAGCTGCAGCGGCACTATCACCATCAATAGAACCATTGTTTCCTTTCATATCAAGTAAGATGTGGTTATTTTTCCAACTTTGGCTCATTCTAACCATTGCATCATATATAGATGAGTCTCCATGTGGATGATATTTACCCATTGTCTCACCAACAGAACGAGCACTTTTTACATAAGGTTTATCACTTGTTAGTTTCATTTTATACATAGCATATAAAATTCTTCTTTGAACAGGTTTTAGACCATCACGAACATCTGGAATAGCTCTATCTTGAATAATGTATTTAGAATATTTTCCAAAACGGTCGCTCATAATTTCTTCAAGCGAATAATTATATATTTTTTGAATTAAATTTTTCATCTATTAACACTTCCCTATTTTATATTGCATAATCATCTTCCATTGAAAAATCAACGTTTTCATCAATCCATTCTTTACGAGGTCCAACTTTATCCCCCATTAAAACACTAACTCGTCGTTCTGCTAAGGAAGCATCCGTTATACTCACTTTTATTAGTGATCTAGTTTCAGGATTCATCGTTGTTTTCCACAATTCGTTAGCATTCATTTCACCAAGACCTTTGTGACGGCTTACGATGTAGCCTTTTTTTCCTTTTGTAGCTTCAGTTAATTCTTCCTTTGTCCATAAATATACATCTTCATTTTTGTTAAATTCAATCCTAAATAAAGGTGGTAACGCAATATATAATTTACCTGCTTCGATAAGTGGTTTCATATAACGATAAAAGAAAGTTAACAATAATACTTGAATGTGTGCTCCATCATCATCAGCATCGGTCATAATAATTACTTTGTCATAATTACAATCTTCAATTTGGAAATCAGAACCCACACCAGCACCAATAGTATAAATCATTGTGTTTATTTCTTCATTTTTAAAGATATCTTCCATTTTTGCTTTTTCTGTGTTAATTACTTTTCCACGTAAAGGTAAAATAGCTTGAAACCTACGGTCACGAGCTTGTTTAGCTGATCCACCAGCTGAATCACCCTCAACTAAAAATAATTCATTCTTTTTTGGGTTTCTCGTTTGGGCAGGTGTTAATTTATCACTTATGTTACGTTCTTTTCTAGTACCTTTATTTTTTCTAGCTTCCTCTCTAGCTTTTCTAGCTGCCTCTCTTGCTTCCTTACCCTTTATTGATTTGCCAATAAGTGCAGTAGCAATTTCTTTGTTTTCCTCTAAGAAAAATTGTAATTTTTCAGTAACAATATTTTCTACTACTGTTCTAGCTAGAGGGGTACCTAATTTAGCTTTCGTTTGACCTTCAAACTGTAATAATGTTTCAGGTATTTTAAGAGATAAAATAGCTGTTAAACCTTCTCTAACATCACTTCCATCGAAAGATTTATCTTTACCTTTTAAATAATTATTTGCTTTAGCATAATCATTGAAAACACGAGTTAAAGCAGTCTTAAAACCAACTTCATGGGATCCACCATCAGTTGTTTTTACATTGTTAACAAAAGAAATTATGTTTTCTACATAAGCATGAGTATATTGAAATGCCACTTCTACTTCAATTTTATCTTTTTCACCACTAAAATGAACTACATCATGAAGAGTATCTTTATCATCATTAAGATAACTTACAAATGCTTTTAAACCATTTTCATAATGAAACTTTTCACCTTTTTTATCCTCTTCATCGATCACTTCAACTGTGAGGCCCTTGAGTAAAAATGCACATTCTTGCATACGTTCACAAATGGTTGTATAACTAAAGTTTATGTTTCCAAATATTTCTTTATCTGGCATAAAACGAACAGTAGTACCTGTTTTATTAGTGTCACCTATTTTCTTTAGTGGAACTTCTACATGACCACCATTAGAAAACCTAATATAATATTCTCCGCCATCCCTTTTACTAGTAACTTCCATCCACGAACTAAGGGCGTTAACAACAGATGCTCCAACGCCATGAAGACCACCTGACACTTTATATCCGCTTTCACTAAATTTACCACCAGCATGTAACATCGTATATATTACTTCTGGTGTTGTACGACCACTTTCGTGTGTACCAACAGGAACACCTCGCCCCTCATCAGTAACACTTACCGAACCATCATTGTGTATAATTATTTTAATATATTTACCATAACCATTTATTACTTCATCAATACTGTTATCTACTATTTCCCAAACAAGGTGATGAAGCCCTCTTTTATCGGTTGAACCAATGTACATACCCGGTCTTTTTCTTACGGCTTCAAGACCTTCTAGTACCTTAATCGATGTTTCATCATATTTTGTTGCCATGGACTCACTCCTTACCTCTTCTTTATTTATTATAGCATGTAAAATAAGGAAAGAACAAGAAAAATCCACTACAGATTCTATAGTGGAATACTATTATCTTTATATAACTACTAACTTTTATCTTATCTGTTATATCACCATTTATATCTTCTATTCCTAATGTCCCTGTATCGACATACTTTTATATCCATAGTACATTACCATTTATATTATATTATGATATGGCAAAAGAACGTTTTTAAAATCGTATTACTTTAAACATACAATAACATATAATTATATTCTTCATTTAATCTTTCTCAACAATTGGAATTAATTCTTCCATCATTTTTTATTATATAGACCTTATCTTTTTTATAAAAAGCATAAAAAACTTCTTCAAGTCTAATATGCTCGTTATTTAAGATGTTTTTAATCCATACATTATTTTTCTTTAATATTTTTAAAGTAATATTATTTATCTTGCCATCTACAATAAGGGGGATTGGTAATTCTTCTTTTTCATATATCGAAATGATACCATTATTTTTTAAAAAAGCATATTCAACATCTTCTATTCTATTTATCTTTTTTTTCTTAAGTTCATACATTAAAGAATTTATATTATACTTTTTTTTAATTAATTCTTTGTAACTTAAAATGCCATTATTAATAATAAGAGCTTCTTTATATACAAATGGTATTATGTGATTATTAAATATACTTTTTATCATTTCATCACCTATTAAATTATGGGTTTAGTTATACTTTTTTATTCAAAGAAATAGACTTTGGCGGATAGTTATAATAAATTAGGTTTTAATTTTAAAGCATTTATTTATTTCATCTTCAACAATTGGAAGAATAGTATGTATAATTATTAAAATAGTAAAACTCCAATTCATTGAATTGGAGTTTTTTAAACATATTTAATATAACAATAAAGTTTTCTATTATTAATTAGCTGCTTTATAACATTTTAAACTACTTCCTGATCCACTGTAATTAGACCAACCTGATGGACAATAATAGTAATATGATGACCCACATTCACTACAATTATAACCAGAAGTAGAAGTGGAATATGTACAACTGTTACATGTTGAACCACATATAGAGCAATTTGCCGATGTTGTATTAACAATACAAGTTGAACCATACAAATAACCACTTGAGCAACTATAACATAAGGTTCCTATTAATGTTCCACTTGAGCAAGAATACACTGTTGTTGGAGATCCCATTGGAGGACAATAACAATATTCTAATCCACCTGTAACAATCGCAGGAGCACAACCCCCAGGGCATACTCTACTTGAATTAGCACTAGTTATTGTTGCTGGAGTTGTTGTTTCATATGTACATGTTTTACAAGTCGAACCGCACTTATCACAATTTTGACCATACGTTGAAACTTGATATGTACAGTAGTTACAACTGCTACTACTATTTGCTGACCTTACACAAATCCATCCTTTGCTTGAATCATTAGTTATAGTTCCTTCACTACAAGTTTTAACTACTACTGTTCGTTTTAACGGTGTCGCAAGATTTCCTGCTTTATCACTCGCATTGTACGTTATATAATAAGTCCCTGCTACTGACATGTTTACTGTCCCAGATGAAGTTACACTACCATTTATTCCACTGTGTGCATCTGTTGCTGAGGCTCCTGCATCACTATAAGTACTTCCTCCTACCGTTATTGGATTTGCCCCATTTATCGTTATTACAGGTTTAGTATTATCTAATTTAAATACGTTTGTTCTTTGGATTATTGTGTTACCCGCATTATCTTTAGCTAGTATCCATAAATAATAATTACCTGTCACTGCAGGCGGGCTACTTATTGTTCCACCATTAGTAAATGTTGTAGTAAATGACGCTTCACTTGGTTGAGTAGTGCTTGTATTCCATAAATATTTTAAACTGCTTTTATTTACACCTGATTGTGTATCATTTATTGTTACTGTAGTACTTCTACTTTGTGAATAGGTAGAATTTCCATTTGTTCCAAATGATACTGTCGGTGATGTTCTATCTATATAACTTACTGTAAAAGATTTGTTCGATACATTTCCAGATGCATCTTTTACCCAAACATAATGTGTTCCATTTGATGTTATAGAACCTGTTAATGTTGTTAAATCTTTGACGGATGATATAGAAGTAAAGGTTGGTGCTATAGTGCTACTTTGGTTTATTCCATATCCTACTATTCCTAATCCTAAATCAGATACTTTTGTTATTACATTGTTAGTTGTTCCCCATTTAGTCGTATCATATACTGTTGCATATGCTACATGCCATACTAATGGTGAACTTGTTGTTGGTGTACTTCCACCAGTTAAGTAGAAGAAATTAGTACTTGAATAAGAACCGTTGGTGCCAACACTTACTCGACATATATATTCTTTCCAATCACCTGTGCCTGCTTGATCTGTTAGCCAACTAAATGTTCCTCCTCCATAAGCATTAGAGGCCCAATTTATTTTGTATCCTACTGGTATTTTAGCTATGATTCTTGTTATAAATACTTTTGATGCAGCAGTTGGGGTTGCGAAGTAAAATCCACCCCAACCTGGTGTTGCTGTTCCAACCGTTTTTATCTCTAATCCTTTTCCTGATCCAACGGGTGCACCGCTTATGGATACCCTTGTAACTGACACATTACCGTTAGCTGTATTGTTATAAACACGTGTACTATTTAAGCCACTATCAAATGTAGGATCAGAATACAGCATAGTCCCTGCATATACTTCAGCGATTGTAGGTGGTGTTGTATCTACCACATTGATTGTTCGTTTTGCTGTTTTAACATTTCCTGAATTATCACTTACCGTATAAGTTATTGTATATTGTCCTAAAGCATTAACATTTACTGTTCCTGTCGATGAAATTTTTGAGGTTATATTACCATCAATATTATCTGACGCTGTGGCTCCTGCATCACTATAACTAGTACCCATTTCAACAGTTGCTGGATTACTTCCTAATATTGTTATGGTTGGAGATGTATTGTCTAATTTAAAGGCATTACTTCTTTCTATCTTTTGATTGCCTGAATTATCTTTAGCAAGTATCCATAAATAGTAAGTACCTGTTACACTAGCAGGTGTGTTTATTGTTCCTCCATTTGTAAAGGAGTTTGTTATTTGACCTGCTGTTACGCCTGTTGATGAAGTTGACCACAAGTATTTTAAACTACTTGTATTAACTATTACATTATCACTTACT
>DUQO01000040.1 GCA_012837765.1 Mollicutes bacterium
AATAAAAAAGTGCTTTCGCACTTTTTTTAATTCCTAATTAATGTTTTAGCATAACCATTTGTTTTGTTTACAACTTCTTTTTCAGCAGAATCTAACCAAGATAACCTATAATATTCGTGTAATTTATAAAACATATCCATGTATTTGTATCCGTTGTTACCAGGAGTTAATGGAAAAACATGTTTAATTACTGGGTTATTTTCTTCAAACTCTTTATAATCATCTTTTCCTTTTGTTACTAATCTTTTACATTCTAAGCAAAAATAATGGTTATAATAAAAAGCTTTGTCAAATTCATTTTTTAATATTCTATCGTTTTTGTTATAAGAGCCTGCATAGAAAAATAGAGGATGTAAACATTTATGTTCTTTATCTTTGTGTAGTTGTGCTAAAGTTTTAGCAATGCGTTCTTTTTCTGTTTTACCTATATGTTGATTTTTTATACGCTCAATCTCGTTTGATATTTTAAAATATTCTTGTACTACTGGTTCTTGTTCTAGTTCCTCAAGTTCTTTCTCCAAATTTCCTTGTTTTTTTAGCAATTGTTTTTGATTTTCTAATTCTTTAATTAGTATTTTTCTTGTAGTTTCATTCATTTTTATTCCTCACTGCTTAAGCATTATAACATATTTTTTAAAAATAGTCTTTTTATTCTTTATGAAACTATTATTATGTATTATACTAATATGTGTCATTTGCAGGAAGGATGATATTATGAAAGTTAAATATGAGTTAATTTATAACGATGGTGAGGCAAGGTGTGGACTATTACATACTAATAGGGGAAGATATGAGACTCCTATGTTTATGCCTGTTGGAACACAGGCTACTGTTAAGATGCTAACTAAAGAGGAACTTAAAGCGTGTGGTAGTGCCATTGTTTTATCAAATACATATCATTTATGGTTAAGACCTGGTGAAGATGTGGTTGCAGCTGCAGGGGGATTACATAAATTTATGAATTATGATGGTCCTATGCTTACGGATAGTGGAGGCTTTCAAGTGTTTTCCCTAGCTGACAATCGAAAAATTGAAGAAGAGGGTGTTCACTTTAAAAGTCATATCGATGGTAGTTCACTTTTCTTATCACCAGAAAAATCAATGGATATTCAACAAAAACTAGGTGCTGATATAGCAATGTGTTTTGATGAGTGCCCAGCTTACCCATCAACTTATGAATATATGAAGAATAGTGTGGATCGCACACTAAGATGGGCTAAAAGATGTAAGGATGTTCATAATAGAGAAGATCAATCATTATTTGGTATTATTCAAGGTGGCGAATATGAAGATTTAAGGCGTTATAGTGCTCTTGAAACAGTCAAAATGAATTTTGATGGTTATGCTATTGGAGGAACTAGCGTTGGTGAAGGAAAAGATGTAATGTATAAAATGATTGATTATGCAATTGCTTTTTTGCCTGAAGATAAGCCAAGATATTTGATGGGTGTTGGAGATCCACTTGATATTTTAGAAGGTGTAGAAAGAGGAATTGACATGTTTGATTGTGTTATGCCAACTCGTATAGCAAGACATGGCAATGCTTTTTCTAGATATGGTAGGATGAATCTTCGTAATGCAAAATATAAATTAGATTTTACAGCACTTGAAGACAATTGTGATTGTTATACATGTAAAAATTATACAAGAAGTTATATTAGACATTTATTGGTAGCAAACGAAACTTTAGCAGGTCGTTTATTATCGATTCATAACATACGATTTTTAATAAAACTAACAGAAGATATAAGAGAAAGTATTAAAAACAAAACGTTTTCAACGTTTAAAGAAAACTTTATAAAACAATATGAAGGGAAGTGATTATATGAAAATGCCAAATTTAATGGAATCTAAAAAAAGAGGACAATCTAAAGTTGAAATTATCAGAGATGACTTCGTATTAGATGATTCATTAAAAAAGATAGGTAAAGACAAAAAATATTATATAAAAACGTATGGTTGTCAAATGAACTTAAGAGATTCAGAATCTTTTAAAGCTTTATTAGAAGAAATGTCATATACTGCAACAGATAATTATGAAGATGCAGATATATTACTTTTAAATACATGTGCTATAAGAGAAAATGTTCATAATAAAGTATTTGGTATGTTAGGACGTATTAAACATTTAAAAGGTAAAAAACCAAATATAATAGTTGGACTAGCTGGTTGTATGTCACAAGAAGAAGTAGTTGTAGAAAAAATATTAAAGAAATACAAATGGATGGACTTTGTAATTGGAACTCATAATATGCATCGCTTACCACAAGTGATAGATGAAGCAATTAAGAAACGTGGTTTAGAAGTTGAAGTGTGGAGTAAAGAAGGGGACATTATTGAAAATGTTCCGGTAAAAAGGGATAGTAAGTATAAGGCGTGGGTTAATATTATGTATGGGTGTGATAAATTTTGTACATACTGTATCGTACCTTATACAAGAGGAAAACAAAGAAGTAGAATGCCTGAAGATATTATTAAAGAAGTAAAAGAATTAGTGAGTGATGGTTATAAGGAAGTAACACTATTAGGACAAAATGTTAATGCTTATGGAAAAGATTTTGCAAACCTAAAATACAACATGAGTAATTTACTAGAAGATGTAAGTAAGACAGGGATTGAACGAATTAGATTTGTCACAAGCCATCCTTGGGATTTTACTGATGATATGATTGAAGTAATCAAACAAAACAAAAACATTATGCCTTATTTTCATTTGCCAATTCAGAGTGGAAGCGATAAGGTATTAAAATTAATGGGTAGAAGATATAATAGACAAAGTTATTTAGAATTATTTAATAAGATTAAGAAAGCTATTCGCAATGCAACAATTACAACTGATATCATTGTAGGATTCCCAAATGAAACAGAAGAAGACTTTAAAGAAACATTAGATATTGTGGATGAATGCAAATTTGATGGTGCATATACTTTTATTTATTCACCAAGAGCAGGTACACCAGCAGCGAAAATGCAAGATAACTTAAGTTTAATGGAAAAAGAAGAAAGACTACAAAGACTAAATGCACTAGTCAACAAATATTCACGTTTATCTAATGAAAAACTATTAAATCAAACTGTACCTGTTTTAATTGAAGGTTACAGTGAAAAAGGAAATGATACTTTAATGGGGTACACAGATACTTTTAAGCTAGTAAATGTAGTAGGTGACAAAAAACACATTGGAAAGATTGTAAATGTTGAAATTACAGATGTTAAATCGTGGAGTTTAAATGGGAGAGTAGTCGATGCAGATTAAGGAACCTTTAAATAATTTAATAGAAAGTATTAAAGAATCAGATATTTATTTGACTTACAAACATATATTAAGTCAGGTAGAAGAAAATGTTGAAATAAATGGATTAGTTAATGATATTAAACGACTTCAACAAAGATTAGTTAAAGAGGAAAACAAGAATTCAAGTAAAGTAAATAATTTAGAAAAAGAATTAGAAAAGAAAAAAGAAGAACTAAACAATATTCCTTTATATCAACAATATATAGATGCATCCAATTTATTAAATGATTTAATAAAAACAGTTAATTTAAAAATGCAAACATATATAAATGATTTAGGTATCTAAATCATTTTTTATTTAATGAATAATATTCAAAGTTAACAATTGAAAACACGGGGCTATATCGGTTAATGCGTCAGATGGTTTACCATTTGTAATAATAGAAGGTAAAGATAAATGGGATGGTTTAGTTACATGTGGAACAACTAATAATATAAAAATAGTAGTAACAAGAATAGTTACAGTAACTGAGCCTGCTTCAATTACAAAGACATATTTGGTTAGCAGTGAGGCTAATGATGGTTATTTTTCTTTACCTTGTAAAACAATATTGTATTTAAATAATGTAGGAAATATTGTAGCACTAACTAATTATGTTGATGCTTAGGATAAGTCGTTAACTACCAATAACGTTATATGTGATGTGCTCCATACGAATCGGTTAAATGGAACGAGACTCCTGGTATAGCATCAATTGTTCAAGAAATAATCGACAAAACTGATTGGAACAGTGGAAATGGTGATGGTATGAACAGTAGTCATGGATTTCGTATCATTTTATTAGTAAATCAAGGTTTATAAAATTGACATTTTTAGTCAATTTTCTTTTTTATATGATATACTTAAAGTGGTGATAACATGAAGAAAGTATTAACTCTTATATTGTTTACTTTGTTACTAAGCGGATGTAATAATCAAATATATTCTAAAAATTTGTTTTATATGGATACATATATAAATGTTAAAATATATACCAACGATAAAAAAATAGCTAATGAAGCATTAGATAAAATAGATCAACTGTATAATGATTATGATAAGTTGGCAGATAGATTCAAAACGCATGAAGGAATAATCAATATAAAAGATATAAATAATTATGATATGAATCAAGAAATTAAAATTGATAACCGTTTATATGAACTTTTAGAATATAGCAAGTTACAATTTTTAAAAACTAATGGTCTTTTTAATATAGCGTTAGGTAATGTAATAGATGTATGGGAAGAATATCGAAAAGGTAATAAAAAAGGAATTCCAACAAAAGAAGAATTATTAAATAAGGGTAGTATCAATATTGAGGATTTACATTTGCTAGGTAATGATATTATCATAAAAAAAGGCAACATTTCACTTGATTTAGGTGCTATAGCTAAAGGGTATGTAACTGAATTAGCAGGTGATTATTTAGATAGTATTGGTCTTGAAAAATACATTATTACAGCAGGAACTAGTAGTGTTAAAGTAGGAAAGCATTATGCTAATGATAAATATAAAATAGGACTTACAGATCCTCTTAATACAAATAATTTATATATGAAAATCAAAGGTAATAATATTTCAGTTACAACAAGTGGCAGTTATGAGCGTTATTATGAATACGAGGGTGTAAAATATCACCATATTATCGACCCTAATACTTTATTTCCATCAGACTATGCATTATCAGTAACTGTTATTACTGATGATGCAGCTTTAGGTGAAATACTATCGACCACATTGTTTCTTATGCCTACTTCTGAAGGTTTAGAATACATCTCCAAATTTAACAATGTAGAAGCTATTTGGTATGAAAAAGATGGTAATATAGTTATGTCGCATGGAATGAATAAATATGAATAAGCATGATTTTATATTAATATCTATTATATTTATAATAAGTGTTATCTTTTTTGGAGTAACTTTTATAGTTAAAAATGATAATGCTAATGTGGCCTATGTTTATTATGAAAACAAACTTATAAAAATAATTGATTTATCGAATGATGAGTTAAAGGAATACACAATAAAAGGCTATAATGGTGATGTAATAATTGAAACTAAAAGGAATCAAATAAGAGTAAAAGAAGAAACGTCTCCTCTTAATTTGTGTTCTAAACAAGGTTGGGTAACATCGTCTTTAGAAACTATCGTATGTTTACCTAACAAAGTAATTATTAAAATAGGATCTTCAAAGGAAGAAATAGATGCAGTAGTAAGGTGATATAGATGGAACTTAGAAAACTAACACATTTGTCAATGTTACTTGCAACTTCGGTTGTTTTAAATATAATAGAAAGTACAATTCCTATTCTTGGAAATATTATTCCAGGTTCTAAATTAGGTCTTGCTAATATTGTTGTTCTTTTTGTAATTTATATATATGCTTTTAAGGATGCCATCTTTTTGTCAATTATGAGAGTTATATTAGTAGGGATTTTAAGAACAGGTTTATTTAATATTACATTCTTTTTTAGTTTAGGAGGAGCTGTATTTAGTGTAATAATGATGTGTATCATGCATCGTTTTACAAAATTGTCAGTTGTTGGTGTGAGTGTAATTGGAGCTATAAGTCATAGTATTGGTCAAATAATGATAGCTGTTCTTTTCTTAAAAATTCCTAATTTAATTTTTTATTTGCCATATTTATTGTTTTTATCAATACCTACTGGAGTAATTATTGGAATGATAGCTAAAAAAGTAATACATTATTATAAAAACATTATGAAATAAAATTATTTTGTTATGTGGGTATATTATGCGATTTAATAATATGAACGATAAAATGACAAATGAACTTATATCTCTTTGTAAAATAATTTCATCTATGTATAGCTTATACAAAAAATTGAGTAGACTTGAATTCGAAGGCGAAAAAAACACAAGTGAATATGCAAAATATTTGTCAATTTTAAAAGACGCATCACAAATCTTAGATCAAAAGATAGAACGCTATTTTTATAATGAACAAAAGCTTTCTAGATCTATTAGAAAAATATTACTACCTGATTTTTTTGACCTTTTCATGATTAGAATTATGAGTCATTATGATTATGACATAATGGATGTTTATGATTTTTATAATATGATTCCTAAAAAGAAAGTGAATTTACCAACTAAGAATAATAATGAAATGTTAAAAATGTATAGAACTCAAATGGAAGTGAAAACATGGTTTGAACGCGCTAAAACAATCTCCTTTTTAATATACTTGCAACAAGAGATAGATTGTCTCAAACAAACCACGGAGAAAAAAGAATTATTAGAATTAAAGTATAACCTTGTTTTTTCTAAGAAAGTATTAGAAGAGGAAATGATTTATAAGTATTTTAACATTCCAAAAATAATACCTGATTTTAAAACTCCTCCTCTTGTTAATGAATATAATTATAGTTATTACACGAATTTTAAAAATTCCATGGGAATGCAGATGTGTAAATATGCTATTGGTATCTTATTAGAAATGGGGTATTGTACTAACAATGAATATGAAATTGATTTGTTTGATGTTATTTTTAACAAAATAAGTTTGCAAGTAGGGTTACAAATGATTGATAAACCTAACTTAAACTATTTATATAATGAAACTAATAAAAAAATTGAAGCATTAGAAAACGCTGCTAATTTATGTGATAAAAACACTAGTAATAATCCAAACAAAAAATTAGTTTTACAATTATTTAAACAAGTTAAAAGTCATTAATATGTAAATTAGCCATTAAGTAATTGAAAAATTATGTAGTTTATTATATAATGTTGTAGAAAATAGGAGGATGAAATGAAAAAAATATTTGGTATGTTAGTTGCACTAACATTAGTATTAGTAACAGGCTGTACTAAAGTCGGAAATTATAAGGAAGGGACCTATACAGGGTCAGTAGAATATGAATCATATGGTTCTAAATATGTAACAACAGCTGTTGTTTATGTAGATAAAGATGGTCTTATCAAATCATGTTTTATTGATTCAACATATTTGTCAACTGATGGAGTAATTACTACAAAGAAAACATTAGGTGACGCTTATGGTATGAAAGAAACATCAGCTAATATAGGTGTTATCGAAGGTGGCGCAGAATGGTATGAACAAGTAGAAGTCATCGAAAATAAAGTTGTTGAAGAACAAGGTATTGATTGGGTAAAATGGGTTGATGAAGAAAAGACTAAATTAGATGCAGTTAGTGGTGTTACTATTACAGCTGATACTTATATTGGAGCAGTGCAAAAAGCTTTATCACAAGCAAAAAAATAATATGAAATTTACAAACTATTCAAATGAATAGTTTTTTTTATGACCTTTTTTTATTAGTTGAATATCATAATATAGAAAGGTTGGGTGATATAATGTTATTATTAGGAAATGATAGGTTTGTGACCCAAGATTATAAGACACATGGATATGGTGAAGATTATAAAGGAGAACATTTATCTGATATTAGGATTAGAGGAACGGCCAAAGTTATTAAAGTAGTAAACAAATATATAGCATATGAAGATACTATCGACTATAATAAATTTTTAAAAAATAAAAATGAATGGAGAGACGAAACTTATTTTAATTGTGTTTCCATTACAGGTAAAAATGTAAGATATCATCAAAGTGAATTAGGTGGTAATCAAATTGAATTAGAAAGTTATGATAATAACAAAAAAAGATATTTGAAAATATATAATATGGCGGAAGTATTTGTTAGTGTAGGAGATATAATTGATTCAAATACAGTTATCGGAAAACAAGGAAATACAGGGTTAGTATTATCAAAAAAACAAGAAAGTGATGAGACCTACGGAAGTCACATTCATTTTGAAGTACTTGATGAAAATTATAATAATATTGATCCAAGAGAATATGCAACATTTATAAAGGAATTAAAATATATAGAACAAACAAATGTATCTGATGCAAGAAAAAAACAAATTAAAATTATCGCAGATAAAATAAATATTAAACAAAGCCCGACAAACGAATCTGCTAATATTGGATATGTCAATGAAAGTGAAGTTTATGATATAAATGGTGTTGTCGAAGATGAAACTAAGACTTGGTATAATATAAAAACAAATACAGGAATAATAGGTTTTATATCTAATGATAAAGGAACAAATCAAATTTTAGTAATAGAAGAAGGTCATGATATAGAAGGACTTATTAAAGAAGTTGATGAACAAAGAGAACTAAAATTAATATATACTTGTGAAAAAGATGGAGTATATGCTGTAAGACTTCAAAAGGGAGACAATTTATATTTAGATATGTAATTACTTATATGTAAAGATAGTCTTTTTTTGACGATTAAAAGTTGATAGTAATCAGTATAGATGCTAAAATATATTTGAATATTATAGTTAGGCGGGATTGTTAGTGGATGAGATAATAGAATTTATTAAAGACATGTTTAAATATATTGTAATTATAGGTATTATTGTACTTCTTAGAATATATGTACTAACGACGACAGAGGTTGTTGGAAATTCTATGAAACCTAATTTGAAAAATGGAGATGTGTTACTAGTAGATCAAATAACAAAGAGGTTTAAAGGTTATGAGCGCTTTGATATTGTTGTTTTAGAACAAAGCCCAAGTTATCTAACAAAAAGAGTAATAGGACTACCTGGTGAAAAAATAAAATATACTGATGGAAAATTATATGTGAATGGTAAAATAGTAGAGGAAACATTTGAGATAATTGGACCAACCCCTGATATTGAGGAGGTAATAATACCTAAGCATAGTTACTATGTATTGGGAGACAATCGTATTGATTCAAAAGATAGTAGGTATTATGGACCAATTGAAGTTGAAAAAATTGTGGGTAAACCATTTTTGAGAATTTGGCCAATAAAAAGGTTACAACTAGTGAGATAAACATAAAGTTGACAACGAGTTAATGATGTGCTAATATTTAATCAGAAATTTAATTTTTGTAACTAAAATTCTGGTTTTTGGCAAACTTTTCGAAAGAAAAGGACGCAAAGTGTGGAATCTAAGGTGAATTTATGCTATGATTGTCCTGCTGCATTATGAGTTGTAGTGCAGTTTTTTTGCGCTAAAAATTGAAAAAAGAAAGGGTGGATTTTGATGTTAAACAAGAAATTAATTGTAGCTGTTATCGCATCTGTAGGCTTATTTTTTGGAATATATTCATTTGCTCAAAGTGGCGATAATCAAGCTCCTGTAATCACTTTAAATGGTGATGCAAAACAAACTATCGAAGTAGGAAGTAAATATGTTGAGAAAGGAGCAACAGCTATCGATGATGATGATACTGATCTTACAGATGAAATCATAATAGATGGTAAAGTTGATGAAAACAAAGTAGGTACTTATAAAATAACTTATAATGTATCTGATTCAGCAGGAA
>DUQO01000041.1 GCA_012837765.1 Mollicutes bacterium
ACCAAAAATAATATAAATAGGTGTATATATAATTAAAAAAATAATTACATTTAGAATAGCTGATAAAACAACTGATGATATTACATTTGAATAATTCATATTTTTATTTTTTAAAATAAAATATTCTACTATTCCCCAAATTAAAATAGTAGTAAAAATCATCTTTTGGTGTTCCCATATACTTTCATTAACTGGGAAAAAGATTGATGTAAAAAACGTTGGATACCAATCATAAATATTGTGTGTTATAAAACTTAATCCGAAAACAAATAAAAGTCTAATAATAAGTAGTTTTTTCAAAGACATGATTTTTCCAACTTCTTAATTTAGAGTGATTATATTATTAATATATACAAAAAATGATTTTATAATTATAAATATGATATAATCATTTTAGAATGTGAGGAATGATTATGGAAAATAAGACCAAACATCTTGATATACTTTATGAAGATAATCACATTATTGTAGTTGTAAAAGAACCTAATATTCCTGTACAAGCTGATGCAAGTAAAGATTTAGATATGCTAACAATTATAAAAAAATATTTAAAAGATAAATATAATAAACCTGGTAATGTTTATTTAGGATTAGTTCATAGACTTGATAGACCCGTTGGTGGGGTAATGGTTTTTGCAAAAACTTCAAAAGCTGCATTTAGATTAAGTGAACTGATTAGAAAAAATGAGTTTAATAAAACATATCTTACATTAGTTCATGGAAAACTTGCAAAAGAGAGTGATGCTTTAGTAAACTATCTTTTAAAAGATGAAAAAACTAATACGTCTAGCGTAGTATCAAATGAAGTTGGTAAAAAAGCAGTCTTAGAATACAAAGTAATAGATTATAATAAAAAATATAATCTATCATTACTTAAAATATTATTACATACTGGAAGACATCATCAAATTAGAGTTCAATTATCTTATATAGGACACCCAATATATGGTGATCAAAGATATGGAGTCGATAAAAAAGGGATTCAAATACATCTTTGGTCTTCCAAAATATCTTTTAAACATCCTGTGAAGGATGAAATAATGACTTTTGAAAATATTCCTACGTGGGCAAAAAAGAGGTGAAATAGTGAAAAAAGATAGAAAGATTATTATCGAAATAAAAGATTTATGTAAAAACTATGGTAAGGCTCGTGGTGTTACCAAAGTTGATTTAAAAGTGTATGAAGGTGAAACATTTGGTTTTATTGGACCTAATGGATCTGGTAAATCAACTACTATTAGAACAATGTTAAATTTTTTATTTCCAACTAAAGGTGAAATTAAAATATTTGGACTAAATGCTGTAACTGATAGTTCTTCGATAAAAAAAGATATTGGTTATGTGCCATCAGAAGTTAATTATTATGAGCATATGAAAGTGATTGATTTACTTAATTTTGCAGCATCTTTTCATGACAATGTCGATTCAAAAAGAATTAAATATTTGTGTGATAAATTTGAGTTGCAAGAAAACAAGAAAATTAACGAATTATCTTTTGGAAACAAGAAAAAGATATCTATTATTCAAGCGTTATTGCATCATCCAAAACTACTCATTTTAGATGAACCTACTAATGGATTAGATCCACTAATGCAAAAGAGGGTTTTTGAGGTATTAGAAGAAGAAAAAGAAAATGGTATGACAATATTCTTATCAAGTCACAATTTATCAGAAGTAGAAAAATATTGTGATAGAGTAGGTATTATAAAAGAAGGCGAAATTGTAGATATCAAGGATGTTTCAAAAATTAACTTTGGAACTACTAAAAAAATTGTTATCAATACCGATAAAAAAATAAAATTAAAACTTAGTGGTATTACTGATGAGTCATATATCAATAATGAATTACACTTTAAATATGAAGGTGATATAAATGTCTTATTAAAAGAAATCAATAAATATGAAATCAAAGATATTGCTATTTTACCCCTTACTCTAGAAGATAGCTTTATGGAATATTACGGAAGTAGGTGATTATATGAATTTATTAAAATTAGAATTAAAGAAGAATTTAAAAGGAAGTATTATTTGGGGAATTGTACTATCAGGTGTTTTACTTTTATATTTAGCCTTTTTTCCTAGTATGACTGATGCTGGTTTTAGTGAATTATTATATAGTAAATTAAATATGTTACCAAAGGGATTGTTAGAATCACTGGGGTTAGCTGAAGTGCCTGATTTTTCTATATTTATGGAGTGTTACAGCTATGTTTTTCAATTTTTAGTCATTGCTTTTGCTATCTATGCCATGATTTTAGGTACTAAATCACTTAGTAGTGAAGAGGGAAATAAAACAATTGAATTTTTATATTCTAAACAAATTACTAGAATGCAAATTGCAATTTCTAAAATGTTAGCATCAATTCTTTTAATTTTATTAGTATCTATCTTTTTAATTTTTACTTCTATCATATCAAATTTAATATTCAGTAATGGAAGTGATATTGAAATTATTTTAAAAATAAATAAGATTATGTTATTACCAATTTTTGTATATTGGGCTATTGGTTTTGCAATATCTTCTTTCTTAAAAAGCGATAGCAAAAGTATTGTTATTGCACTATCTATCTTTTTTGGTTCATATATAATTGGCATTATAGCTGTAACAATAAAAAAACTTGATATGTTAATATATTTATCGCCAATTAACTATAATGTAACGTCTGATGTATTTAAAGTTTTAGTTGGAAGAAAAGGAGCAACTTTAAATATTGCTGGTTTAATTATCAGTGCTATAATCATTATTTTAGGTGTTGCTGCAACATATATTAAATACAATAAAAAGGATTTATTAAATTAAAAAGGTAAAAGATGTTTATTAAAACATCTTTTTAAGTTATAATATATATGGTGATACTATGAAAATAATATGTATTGGAAATGCTTCATATGATCTTACAGTTCCTTATGATGGATTTCCTATTGAAAACACAAAAAATAGGGTAACAGAAATAGTCGAAGGTGGTGGAGGACCAGCTTCAAATGCTGCATATTTATTAGGTAAATGGGGGATGGATACTACTTTTATTGGTGGTGTTGGTAAAGATGATTTTGGCAAACGAATCATTGAAGAATTACAAAGTGTTGGCGTTAATACTGAATATATCGAGTTTGATGATGATGCAAAAACTACTTTAAGTATTGTAATAGTTAATAAAAATAATGGTAGTCGTACTACTATAGCTCATCGAGATTCAAATATGGGACTAGTTAACAGTTACAAAGATATTAAAGCAGATGTTATATTAGTTGATGGGCAAGAATTAAGGGCATCACTTGAAGTAATGGAGAATAATCCTAATGCCATCACAATAATAGATGCTGGTAGAGTAAAAGAAGAAGTTATTACTCTAGCTAAAAAAGTTAAATATCTTGTTTGCTCAAAAAACTTTGCTGAAGAATTTACAAATGTTAAAATTGATTTAAATAATCCTAAATCAATAAGTGATGTTTATTCAATCATGTTAAAAGAGTTTAAAAACAATATTATTATTACACTGGAATCTGAAGGTTGCTTATACATGCACGATAATAAAATTAAATTGATGCCTAGTATTAAAGTAAAAGCTGTTGATACAACAGGAGCAGGAGATTTTTTCCATGGAGCATTTACTTATTGTATGGCTCAAAATTTTGATATCGAAACAAGTTTGAAGATATCAAATATTACTGGAGGATTATCAGTAACTAAAATGGGAGCTCGTAATTCAGTATTTCCACTTGAAGAAGTAATGAAAAAATATGAAGAAAATGCATGAAGATATATTCATTAAAAATTATCCAACTCTTGATTTACATGGGTATGATAGAGATACTGCTTCTTTAATTGTCAATGAATTTATAAGTGATAATCATAAACTACAGAATCATAACCTAGTTATTATTCATGGTATTGGTTCTGGTATTGTAAGGAAAGCAGTCTATGAAACATTACTTGCTAATGAATTAGTACTTGAATATAAACTCCACAATTATAATTTAGGCATGACTATAGTTAAGATTAAATGAGGTGGTTTTGTGGCCTACATTAAAGGAAATATTAAACAAATTATATATAAAACAGAAAAAGGCTTTATCGTAGGCCTTTTTAAAGTAATTGATTCAGATGAAGCTGATAGATATATAAATAAAACAATTACTTTTACAGGAACGTTTCCCGAATTAAAAATGGATGTTGATTACATTTTATATGGTGATTTAGTGGAACATCCTAAATATGGTGAACAATTTTCAGTTAGTTCTTATGAACAAATAATGCCAAAATCGATCAATGGTATTATTTCTTTTTTATCTTCTAAGTTGTTTCCTGGTATAGGTGTTAAGCAAGCTACTAAAATAGTAGAAGTATTAGGTGATAAAACCCTAGATTTAATAATTGAAGATCATAACAATTTGTTAATAGTTCCTAAAATGACAGAAAAAAAAGCTCTAAAGATAAAAAAAATATTAGAAAGAGAAAGAACTAGTTATAAAATAATTGTTGAACTTCAAAATATGGGCTTTTCTATGAATGATGCATCTAAGATTTATAATTATTATAAAGAAAGTACAACGATTATTATTGAAGATAATATATATTCGATTACCTCTGATATCGATGGTATTGGTTTTCTTACAGTAGATAAAATAGCATCTAAAAAGGGAATACTATTTGATGATGAAAGAAGAATTATGTCTTGTATCATATATATAATGAATGAATTATGTTGGAGTAATGGACATATATATAATGATTTTAAAGATATTTATAATAATGTTGTTAAATATTTATCGTTTGGTTTAAAAAATGAAGATTTTAATTATTTTTTATTAAAATTAAATAAAGAAGGCAAAATAATAATAGAAGAAGATCGTTATTATTTAAGAGATTATTATATGAGTGAAGTATATAATGCAACTTTTATCAATAATCTTATAAATATTGATGATCATAATTATAACAACTTAGATAAACATATAAAAAAATTAGAAAAAGAATATAAATTAACTTATAATGAAGAACAACTTTCAGCGATAAAATCTAGTTTTTTAAAAAACTTTTTAGTTGTTACTGGAGGTCCAGGTACAGGCAAAACAACCATTATTAAAGCGATGGCTGAATTATATCTCAATCTAAATAATTTAACAGCTACAACCGATCAAATGACCCTTCTAGCACCTACTGGTAGAGCAGCTAAAAGGATAACTGAAGCAACTGGAATAAATGCCATGACTATTCATAAGTTTTTAAAATGGAATAAAGAAACTAATGAATTTAAAGTAAATGAAAATAATAAATCATCAGTCAAATTTGTTATTGTAGATGAAGTTAGTATGATTGATAATTTTCTTTTATATAATCTCTTTAAAGGGTTATCTAATAATGTAAAAATGATATTAGTTGGAGATCACAACCAATTACCTAGCGTTGGACCAGGTCAAATACTAAAAGATCTAATTGAAAGTGAAAATGTTCCTGTCATTAAATTAAGTAATTTATATCGACAAAAAGAAGACTCTTATATTGTTACTCTTGCTCATAATATAAATGAAGGGATTATACCACCTGAATTGACACTTAAAAAAGAAGATTATAATTTTATAAGAGTTAGAAAAAGTGATATATGTGATGCTGTTTTAATGTTATGTCAAAAAGCATTAGAAAAAGGTTATTCATATAAAGAAATACAGGTTCTTATTCCAATGTATAAAGGTGTTAATGGGATAGATGCCATGAATATTATGCTTCAAGATGTTTTTAATCCAGTAAATGATAAAAACAATACTTTCACCCATAATAATGTTACTTATAGAGTTGGTGATAAAGTATTACAAATCAAAAACAATAATGATTTGAATATATCAAATGGTGATATTGGTACAATTGAAAATATAGTATATAAAAATAATGAGTATATTATTTATATTGATTTTAATGATGAAATATATGAATATAGTGCAAAAGATTTCGATGACATAAGATTAGGTTACGCTATAAGTATTCATAAATCACAAGGTAGTGAATTTGATATTGTAATATTGCCAATGGATCTATCTTACAATCGTATGTTATATCGTAAACTTATATATACAGCAGTTACAAGAGCTAAAAGATCACTTATGGTTGTAGGAGAAATTGAAGCTCTTAATAAAGCAATTATAAATGAACGTGAAGAAATTAGAAAAACAAGTTTAAAACATTATTTAAAAGTCACAGAAAATGTATAAAAGCCTCGCTTTTTAGCAATATAATAATGATATCGTATGATATCAGTCATATTTTTAAAGCTTTGAGGTGATAAAATGAAAAGGGGACTTACTTACATGATGGTAGGTGTAGGCCTTGGTATTGGTGCGTTAGTAACATATCAACAATATCGTAATGGTAATATGCAAAAAGCATATAATAACTTAAAAAACAAAACCCAAAAAAGTCAAGGAAATATGATGTAGTTGAAGCCCCTTTAGGGGCTTTTTTATTTTATAAACATAATTTTTAACTTATCTTTTTCTTTTTTATAATAAGTGTTATAATTTAAGTGGTGGAAATATGAAATACGAAATTGATGGGAAGTTTTTCGATGTTATTATACAAAGAAAGAAAATTAAAAATTTATATATTCGTATAAAAAACGGTAAGATTTATATTAATTCTCCTTTTTTAACAATAGAAAAGGAAATATATAAAGTAATAGATGAAAATATTACATCTATTAAAAAGATGATTCAAAGAGAAATTAAAAGAAACGATTCATTATTTTTAGGTGAAAAAGTGGATGTTGTAAGTATATCCAATTTAAAACACCCTAATTACAGTAACGGAAAATTATATGTTAAGGATAAAGATAAAATAGATGAGGCATATAAGATTTTAGCCCTTCCTATTTTTAAAGAAAGACTTGACTATACATATAAGTTGTTTGATGAAAACATTCCATATCCTTTATTAAGGGTTAGAAAAATGACAAGTAGATGGGGTGTTTGTAACCGCAGAAACAATTCTATTACACTTAATACATATCTTATAAAATGGGATATAAAGTACATTGATTATGTAATAATTCATGAGTTGTCTCATTTTGTTCACTTTGATCATTCAAAAGCTTTTTGGAATACAGTAGGGAAATATTGCCCTACATATAAAGAACTAAGAAAGAACTTAAGGGAGTGATATTATGATTATTACATCTTCAAGCAATGATAAAATTAAATATTTAAAAAAGTTATTACAAACTAAATATAGAAATAGTGAAGGTATGTTTTTAGTAGAAGGAGAACATCTAGTACTTGAAGCATATAAAAGTGGTAACTTACTAGAAATAATATTAAAAGAGGGTAAAACAAGTCCTGTAGATATAAAAACAACATATGTAAGTGATAAAATAATAAAGGAATTATCTACTTTATCTACTCCCATAGATATAATAGGGGTATGTAAAAAAAAGGAAGATAATAAGGTTTTTGGCAATAAGATTTTATTGCTAGATAATATTCAAGATCCAGGTAATTTAGGAACTATTATTAGAAGTTCTGTAGCTTTTAATATTGATACTTTAGTATTAGGTAGTGGTTGTGTAGATTTATATAATCCTAAAGTTATACGTGCTACTCAAGGATTACTTTTTCATCAAAATATTATTGAAAGGAATTTAGAAGAATTAATTACAGAGTTAAAAAAAGAAAATTATGTTATATTAGGAACAGATGTTACAAATGGAAAAGAATTAAAAACATTACCAAAGTATGATAAGTATGCTCTTATTATGGGAAATGAAGGACATGGAATAGATCCTAGAATTAATTCTTTATGTGATGAATCAATCTATATTGAAATGAATAATAATTGTGAATCATTGAATGTTGCTGTCGCTTGTAGTATAATACTATATCAATTAAATAAGTAGGTGGATTATGAACTATTTTGAGGTAGGAAAATATGTAAAAACACATGGTTTAAAAGGTGAAATTAAAATATTATCCGATCTAAGTAATACTTCCAGTGTCTTTAAGGCTGGTAACATCATATATATTGGAGAAGATAAAATACCTTTTACAATAAAAACATATAGAAAACATCAAAAATATGATATGATAACACTCGATGGACTTGATTCAATCGAAAAAGTATTACCATATAAGGGGTTTAGAATATTTATAAATAAAGAAGATAGTGATGTCTTTTTAATTGAATTTTTAATTGGTTACAAAGTATATAATAATGGAGTTTATATTGGTGAAGTAATAGAAATATTAAGAGGTGTAAAATATGATTTTATTGTTGTAAGTGATAAAAGAATAATCATTCCTTACATCGATGAATTTATTGTTTCATTAAACAAAGATAAACAAACAATTGATACTTGTTATATGTTGTAATAATTAAATACTAATTTCAGGAGGTAAATATGAAAATTGATATTTTAACACTTTTTCCCAAAATGTTTGATGGTTTCTTAAGTGAATCCATAATTAAGAGAGCTATTGAGAGTAATAAGGTTACTGTTAATACTCATAATATTAGAGACTTCTCAAATGACAAACATAAGAAAGTAGACGACACACCTTATGGTGGTGGTGCTGGGATGGTACTAATGTGTCAACCTATATTTGACGCAGTAGAAAAATTAAAAAGTGATAAGTCAAGGATTGTTTTAATGACTCCACAAGGTATTACATATAATCAAAAGATGGCTTACAATTTAAGTAAAAAAGAACATTTGATTTTTATATGTGGTCATTATGAGGGGTTTGATGAACGTATAAGATCAATTGCTGATATAGAAATTAGTATTGGTGATTTTGTTTTAACTGGTGGCGAATTACCAGCTATGATTATTACAGATAGTATCGTTAGATTATTAGATGGGGTAATAGATAGTGAATCACATGAAAATGATTCATTTGTGGATAATTTACTAGATTATCCAGCTTATACTAAACCACGAAATTTTAAAGGAATGGAAGTACCTGATGTATTATTAAGTGGAAATCATAAGGAAATTGAAAAATGGCGTCAAACAGAGAAAATGATCAGAACATTACAACGTCGTCCTGATTTAGTAAATCATAAAAAAGGCTATTTAATAACTAAAGAAAACAAAACTAACGAAGTAGCATATATTGAATTTGATAAAATCAATGGTTTTGAAATATCACCTAAAAATGATGCTAGAAGAGATGATATTATAAGTATTAACAAAATGCTAATTGTAAAACCATCATTTATTACTAAGGTGATTAAATTAAAAGTAGATAATAGAATGAAAAAGTTATATGATAAATTTAATTATTTACTAACAACTGATGATGAAGATTCAACAGCACATCTTTTAGATGAAGCGGTTAGATATAGAGGATTTATAATTAAAAATTATGCTGATTTTATGGATAAAAAACATTTCAATTTAATCTCAAAAAAATTGCAAATAATTATTAACGAATTAAATATTAAGCTTCGTTTAATAAATGAAATAAAAGAAAATGAATTATCAGGTAAATCTAGGTAAATAATTTTAAATACTTGATAAATTTGTTGTTATATGCTAAACTATAACAGTCAAAAAAAGAAAGTGATCCGCTAAACTTATGATCGCTGGGTAGAGGAGGATTCGAAAATGAACGTTATCGATAAGATTACTAAAGCACAATTAAATCCTAATATTCCTGAATTTAGAGTTGGCGATACAGTTTCTGTAGGCGTTAAAATTAAAGAGGGAAAACGTGAACGTGTTCAACAATTTGAAGGAATTGTAATAGCACGTAAAGGTGGCGGTATAAGCGAAACTTTTACTGTTAGAAAAATTTCTTCTGGTATTGGAGTTGAAAGAGTATTTCCACTTCATTCACCTAAAATTGAATCAATCACAGTAATCAAAAAGGGTAAAGTACGACGTGCAAAACTATATTATTCAAGAGATATTGTAGGACACTTTAAGATTAAAGAAAGGAATTAATAAGGCTTAGCCTTATTTTTTGGTATAACCTATGAATAAGACAATAAAAACCATTTTAGAATATTTACTTATTATAATTGTCGTCATCATAATTAGAATGTTTATTGTTACTCCAATAGAAGTTAATGGTAGCTCTATGGAAGATACATTATATGATAATGATATAATGTTGTTAAATATCATTGGTTATAAAACAACTGGTATTAAACGTTTTGATATTGTTGTAATTAAATATGGTAATGAACATTTAATTAAAAGAGTTATTGGATTACCAGGTGAAAAAGTTGAATATATAGATGAAAAATTATACATTAATGGCAAACATATAGAAGATGTGGTAAGCGCTAAAACTGGTGATTATTCAACTACTTTATTGAAATCTGATGGTATTATTCCAGAAA
>DUQO01000042.1 GCA_012837765.1 Mollicutes bacterium
AAGGGTTGGGCTGTTCGCCCATTAAAGTGGCACGCGAGCTGGGTTCAGAACGTCGTGAGACAGTTCGGTCCCTATCCGTCGTGGGCGTAGGAAAATTGAGAAGATCTGTCCTTAGTACGAGAGGACCGGGATGGACACACCTATGGTGTATCTGTTGTCACGCCAGTGGCAGTGCAGAGTAGCTAAGTGTGGAATAGATAATCGCTGAAAGCATCTAAGCGAGAAGCTAACTTCAAGATGAGTTTTCCCATATTTTATATAGTAAGATCCCAGAAAGACTAACTGGTTGATAGGCTAGAGGTGGAAGTGTAGTGATACATTGAGCTGACTAGTACTAATAGATCGAGGATTTAACCCTATAAACTAATTTGTTGCAACCACATTATCATGTTTTCAGAGAATTATTTCTCTATTATAATTGTATTGGTGATTTTAGCGAAGTGGATACACCTGTTCCCATCTCGAACACAGAAGTTAAGCATTTCAGCTCCGACGATAGTGATTTGCGAAAATAGGACATTGCCAATACTTTTTTTTGTTTTTAAGACATCTTTGATGTCTTTTTTATTTTGTAAGGGAAGAAACCTCTTCAATATTGAAATATATATGTGAGGAGGTAAAAATGAAAAAAATAATATTTATGTTGATAATTTATTTTATGTTTATTGGTGTTAATGCACTAGAATATGGTGTTTGGACTGATGAGATAACATATGATGAAGATGTTAGACTAGTATCTAGTGAAGTTCGTTATAGGTGGTATAAAAATATTGACGTGATTAGTTCAGATTACTATATTGAAGGAGAAAACAGTTCTTTATATCCTGATATTTCATATGACCACTTCTATACGACTGAATGGAGTGAATGGCTTGATGAACGCCCTGTATATAAGCAGAATCGTGTCGTTCAAGAAAAACCAGCTAAACGATATCGTACTTTAAGACCAATCAGATATTTGTTTTTAGATGGTTTTGAAAACTTTAATAGTAATACTAAAATTACAAAAATATCTGTTCTAATAGATGCAGAAAAAATCCCAATAAATTTAACCTGTAATAATTGTCCAGCTTCATTTAATGAATTAGTGATGGATGACTTTGATAATACTGGTGTTGATATAAACAACGAAACAGTAATAATGATAGATCTAGGCAATTATTATGGAATTGAAAAAATAGAGCTTGAAGTGTTTTTACAAGATGTTGTTTGTGAAACAAAAAAATTTAGTGTTCACTATAATGAAGGACTTTTAATAGATGATCGAAACTATGCAATAAAAGATGTTGAATATACTACTAAAGTAAAAAGTCCTATTTATATTGAAAAAATTTCCATCAAACCTGATGCATCATCAATTACTAATCCTGTTTATGGAGACTGGATATATGTAGAAGATCCTGTAAATACAACTTATTATAGGCGAATGCAATTTTTGACTGTTTATCGTTATAAGGACACATTATATAAATATACTGGCGTTGTTAAAGACTATTTAGAAGGTTATTATGCTGTAGCACCTGATTTATCATATATTAGAGATGATGATAGTGCTAAAACATTTTATATTTATGAATATGCTTCAAGTGCTGATAAAACACCACAAAATGATAAAAAACAAGAACCAGAGGATCAAAAGGAGAACGCTGAACATAATAGAGAAGAATCATTTGGTAAGAAATCTAAGGAGTTAAATAGTAATAAAAAATTGGTATTAAACCCAAAAGAAGAAGAAATAACTAAAAAAGAAGATAAGATTGCTGGTTCAATTGATATACAAAATCACAAGGATGATAAAAAATCATTAGTTGCTATGAAACAAGCAAAAAACATTGATTTTAAAATATTTATGATAGGCTTTAGTGTAGTTATTCTTATTTGTATACTAATCTTTATTATAAGACATCATATTTTGTCGCATCAAAAATAATTCTTCTTTTGTCGAATGGAAGTCAAAGTGATAAAATTGTGATTTAATTTAAATACGGAGGAAACAATATGCTTGATATCGATACTGAATTTAGGAAAGGAATATTATTTGTAAGACTAAAAGGTTCATTATCTTATGATAATTGTCATCTACTTGAAAATAGCATAGGTCAATTAATAACTGAAAATAAAGTAAGATTTGTAGCGTTCAATATATATGAACTATATTATATTGATAGTGTAGGTATAAGTACTCTTTTAAAATACAATATGACTTTACTTAAAAAACAAGGTATTGCTTTAATATGTGGAGAAAATAAAATGCTTTTTAAAATAAGAAATAAAGACAAATATCAAATTAAAGAAGTGAATGACGAATTAAGTGCTATAAAATATATCAATTTAGGAGGCTATTTATGATTAAAAATTATGATGTAGAATTAAATGATGTTATTTTAAAGCATAAAAATTTGATTTATGCATTGACTAAAAAGTATGATTATAGTATTCGTGATGACCTATTTCAAGTAGGGGTAGTAGGAATGATAAATGCATATAAAAATTATGATGCTAATTGTAATACAAAATTTTCTACATGGGCATATCCATATATATTAGGTGAAATCAAAAAATTTGTTAGAGAGAATAGAAGTATAAAAACAGGAAGAGATATAATTTATTTATGCTCTCGTATTGAAAAAGCTAATGAAGTTTTATCCCAAAAATTAAAGCGTACTCCAACGTTAAATGAATTATCATCTTTTCTTGAAATTGATAAAAAAAGAATAGTTGAAGCATTAGAGTTAAATTATAGCATCAGAAGTATTGATGAACCAATAAATGATGAGGGAAGAGAATTAACCTTAAAGGATGTCATTAGTAATGAACAACGCTATGATATAAATGATTTAATTTGGTTAAGAGAAGAATTAAGCAAGTTTAGTCCTAAAGAGAAAGGACTTATACAAAGGCGGTATTATGAAGGAAAAACACAGCAAGAAACAGCTTCTGATCTTGGAATTACACAAGTAGAGGTATCGAGAATGGAGAAAAAGTTGATTTTACAGTTAAAAAGTAGGGCACAATAAAAATCGTATCAATCAAATACGATTTTTATTAATTTTAGGTCTTTGATGTGGTATAATTTGTTTGATAGTGAGGATTAAATATATGAGTAAGTTTGTAAAAGCAATTATTTGTGTCATAGTATTATTTTGTTCATTTTTTATATTAGCATTAAGTTATTATATGTACCAATTAGGACCAACATCAAAAGAAGAACAAACAGTACAGATAGAAATACCAAGAGGTTCAACTGGTAATGATGTTGCTCTTATATTGAAAGAGAACAATCTTATTAAAGATGTTAATGTATTTAAATTATATATTAAGATCCACAATGTTAATAATATAGGCCATGGTATATATAATTTGAACAAAACTATGGGGGTAAAGAAAATAACAGAAACTATTACTTCAGGTAAAGCTCTAAACAAAGATATAAGTATCACCTTTAAAGAGGGATTGAATATGAGAGGAATAGCTAAAGTAATAAAAGAAAATACAAATAACAGCTATAACGATGTGTTAACTTTACTTGAAGATGAAGAATATATTGATACTTTAATCGAAGAGTACTGGTTTTTAACTGATGAGATAAAAAACAAAGATATTTATTATCCATTAGAAGGGTATTTGTCACCAAATACATATCGTTTTGTAGATAAAAATGTTACTGTTGATAAGATATTTAGGACAATGCTAGATCAAACAGGAAAGGTCTTAGATAAATATAAAAATGACATAAAAGGACATACAGTTCATGAATTTTTAACATTAGCTAGTATTGTTCAAAGCGAAGGACTTAATAAAGATGATATGCCCTATATGGCTAGTGTGTTTTATAATAGATTAGATAAAAAAATGTCCTTTGGTAGTTGTTCAACAGCTTGTTATGCAGCGAAATTTGATGGCCTTTGTGTACCAAAGAATGTTAATACAAAATATAATAGTCCATACAACACTTATTTATCTAGTATGATTGGGTTACCAATTGGACCAATTTCTAATCCTGGTGAAGTAGCTATTCAAGCAGCTATTAATCCAGCAGATACAGATTATTTATATTTTTTATCTGATATCAATAAAAAGACATATTTTACTAGATCAAATTCTGAACACATTGCTAAGAAACAAGAATTGATTAAAGCAGGTTTATGGCATGAATAAAAAAGATAGTTTTTAAACTATCTTTTTTGGTTCTATAATAAGCAAAAATTATTTTTTATGATTTTTACACAATTTGCCATTTTATCACGTAAATCATTATATAAATCATTATTATCTTTGTGAAAGTATTCACCCAAATCTAGATTATTTTGACACAAAAAAAATCAATCTTTTAATTGATTTTTTTATTGTAACAATATTTGTCTGAGAAATGTTTTATTCATATAATTCTTTCTTTAAAGCTTCAATATTGTTGTACATAATTTTTAACAAATCCACTTTTTCACTTCTTTCTGTTTCACTTAAGTTGGAAGCGGTTCTAAAACTAATAGGTGTAATATTATATTTGTTAACTAATCCTTTAGCTTTTTCGTTTAATTCATCATTATCTTTTATAAAGATGTAATCTACTTTTTTATTGCTCATTAATTTTTCAATGTCATCCAACCTTTTAGCTGTTAGATTTTTATTATCTTCTAACGATAATACATTAAGACCATATTTTTCTAAAAATAGAAATAAGTCATCTGCCACAACAATCGTTTTGTTTGAAGCGTTTTCAACAATAAGATTAATTTCAGCATCAATTTCTGATATATCAATTTTTAGTTTGTCATAATTTTCATCTATTTCTTTTTCCATGTAAGTGTTTGTGATATATTCTTTGAAACCTTCTTTTACATTACGAGCCATCATTAGAAAGTTTGATGGATCTAACCATATTTCTTCTTCTTTATTGGTGAAACTCATATCCATTGCAGCATCAATAATTAATAGTTTTTTATTATTATTTAGCATTGTTAAGGCATAATTCTTTTCATTACTTATTCCGTTATATATAAACAATCTTCCTTTACTGTAATCACTTAATTGTTTATCATTAAGTTCATAAGTTTTTATATCCACATCGTTTGGATAAACACTGAAGATTGAAGCGTGAGTGCCATATAATCTTTGTGTTATATATTCAATTGGATAATTAGTAGTGTATATTGTTACATCTTCTAAGCTATCTTTTTTAAAACACCCTGTTATAAAAAATAAAGTTATTATTAAAATTAAAAAGTATGTTTTTTTCATTTTATCCTCCTTGGTGGTACAGGATCATATCCAAATTTACCTCTTGGGTTACATCTTAAGATTCTTTTAATAGATAAATAAGAACCTTTTAAGGCCCCATGTTTGTTTAAGGCTTCAATCGCATAGTGTGAACAAGTAGGGTTAAACCTACAAGCGCCATGTGATGAAAGGGGTAGGGATTGGTATATTTTGATTATAAAAATCAAAGCCTGTTTCATTTTTATCACCCATGATTATTTTACGATATTTTTCCACTTTTGTAAAACACATTATAATAAAACAGTATATATTATAGTATGTTTTATATTCAAAACAGCTTTCTTTGTTTGTATTATAAGCTGTGGTTTGATATAATAAATATGGTGATAAGATGAAAACACTACTAAATAAATTTAATATTAAGCCTAGGAATTTTAACCTATATGAAATAGCTTTTACTCATTCATCATATGCATATGAGAATGAAGGGGCTACTAATTACGAGAGATTAGAATTTTTAGGTGATGCCGTTTTAGAACTTGTGATAAGTGAATACCTTTATAAGAATTATGAACTTGAAGAAGGTCAAATGACAAGAATGAGAGCTGCATATGTGTGTGAAAATGCATTATATGATTATGCTTTAAGTCTTAATTTTAATGAGTATGTGAGATTAGGTCATGGTGAGGAACATAATGGTGGTGCTTTTCGTAAAACAATACTTGCTGATGTGTTTGAGGCTTTTCTTGGGGCTGTTTACTTAGATCAAGGTTTAAACAAAGTAAAAGAAATAATTAATTCGGTTGTAATAACAAAGATTGAAGCGGATGACGAGTACCTATTTAAAGATTATAAAACAATGCTTCAAGAATTAGTTCAAACAGATAAAAGAGTAGTTGTTTATGAGCTTATAAAAGAAGTTGGTCCTTCACATGATAAACTTTTTACAGTTGCTGTAAAAGTTGATGGCATAAAGTTTGGTGAAGGAACTGCTAAATCAAAGAAACAAGCAGAACAAGAAGCAGCTTTATCAGCTTTAAAAAAACAAGCTAAAATTTAGTGGGGTAATGTAACAATATCTACAATATCAAATAACAATAGAATTAAGGTGAAAGTATGTACTTAAAAAGTATTAAAGCAGTAGGCTTTAAATCGTTTGCAGATAGAATAGAAATAGATTTTGAAAAGGGTATTACTGGAATTGTAGGTCCTAATGGATCTGGAAAAAGTAATATTGTGGATGCTGTCAAATGGGTTTTAGGTGAGCAATCAGTTAAAACACTAAGAGGAGATGGCTCTATGACTGACATAATATTTTCAGGTAGTAAGAGTCGTAATCCATCATCATCAGCATCTGTTACTTTAACATTTGATAACACAGATCATTATTTTCCTGTAGATTATGCTGAGTTATCAATAAAAAGGGTAGTATATAAAACAGGGGAAAATGAATATTATATCAACAATACTAAATGTCGTTTGAAAGATATAGCAAATTTAATTGTTGATACAGGAATGGGCAGAAATGCCTTTAATATTATTTCACAAGGTAATGTCCAAGAAATATTAAATAGTAGAGCAGAAGATAGAAGAATAATTTTTGAAGAAGCAGCAGGGGTATTAAAATACAAAAAGCGAAAAGAAGAAGCATTACGAAAATTAGAGAAAACTCATAATAATATCAACCGTGTAAACGATATAATAAACGAATTAGAAGTTCAAATAGAGCCATTAAAAGAACAAAGTGAAAAAGCTCATATTTATCTGAATACAAAAAAAGAATTAGAAGATGTTGAAATAGCACTTATTGTTCAGGATATAGAAAATATGAATAATGAGTATCAATTATCTAAGAAACAAATAGATGTCATTAACGAAGAATTATTAAATATTTCAGAAGCTAGTTCAATAAATGATGCTGCTTTAGAGAAAGAAAAATTAGCATTAATTAAAGAAAATGAAAATCTTCATTTAAAGCAAAAAGAATTAGTAGAATTATCAAGTAAAGTAGAGAGATTAAATGGACAAAAATTGCTAATTGTAGAACGAGGCAGATACGATAGCGGTGATGTAAAACTACATGATCAAATCTTAATTTTAAAAGAAAACAAATTAAAAGTAAGTAATGAAATATCTAGTTTGTCGCAAGATGTAAAAATCAAACAAGAAGAAATGAAAAACATCTCAAATAATATTGATGGAATTCATAATAATATAATTAATGTTAAAAAAAGTTTTGAAGTATTAGATAAAGAACGTAATGAAAAATTAAGAAACCAACTTGAACTTAAACATAAATGTGACATTTTAGAGTCGAGCATTGAAAACAATGGAACTCTTCCTTATGCTGTTAAAAATGTTTTAGATAATCCAAAGCTAAGGGGAATTCACAATGTTATTGGAAAACTCATTACAATGGACGAGCAATACAGTACAGCTGTCGATATTGCTTTAGGAGCAACTTCTTTATTTGTTGTTACAGATAATGAAGCAACTACGAAAGAAGCTATTAACTATTTAAAAAACAATAATTTAGGTAGAGTAACTTTCTTTCCTCTTAATATAATAAAAGAAAGACATATCGATAGAGAAACATATAACATGATAAAAGATAATTCTTCTTTTATAGATATCGCTTCTAATGTAGTAACATATGACGATAAATATCGGAACATTATTTTGAATCAATTAGGTAATGTTATTATTGCTAAGGATTTAGATGGTGCTAATGAAATAAGTCGCATTATTAATTCGCGTTATAAAATAGTTACATTAGATGGTGAATTATTACATGTTGGAGGTTCAGTTACTGGCGGTAGTGTTAAAAAAGGTAATAGCATTATAAAAGAAAAATATGAACTTGAGAATACAAAACGCGTGTTAGCAGTAATTGAAAATGATTTAAAAGAAATAGATGCTAAACGAAATGATATAAATATATTATTAAAAGAATTAGAATTAAAAGATTATAATAAACGACTTGAAAAAAGTGAATTAGAACAAAACATTGCTAACAAATTAAATATAATAAAAGATTTAAAGATCAAACAAGAAGAAATTGAAACAGAATTACAAAATTTATCAGCTGTAATAAGTGATACTATAAGTGAAGAAGAACAAAGTGTAATTGATGCTTATTATCAAGCAGTAAAAGAAAAGGAAGAATTGGAAAAAAGCATCGAAGTAACAACTAAAAAAATAGCTTCTTTAAATGAAAATATCGAAACAATAGAAGCAACTTATAAAAAGGATAATGAACATTTATTTAAAAAACAAAATATATTAAAAGAATTAGAAATTAAAGTAAATCGTTTAGATATAAAACTTGATATGTTGCTTAATACATTGAGTGAAGAATATACTATGACTTTTGAAAAAGCGAAAAAGGAATATATTTTAGTAATTGATGAAAAAGAAGCTAGAAAAAAGGTAAATAGTTTAAAAAATATTATTAAGGATTTAGGCGTTATAAATATTGCAGCTATTGAAGAATATGAAAGAGTAAGCCAACGATATGAATTTTTAATTAATCAGAAAAACGATTTATTTAAAGCAGAAAACACTCTTTTAAATATTATTAAAGAGATGGATACAGTTATGAAAGAATCGTTTGAAAGTACTTACAAAGCTGTTAGTGAAGAGTTTGAAACGGTTTTCAAACAATTATTTGGAGGAGGGGAAGCACACCTTAAACTTACTGATCCAAATAATATGTTAGAGACAGGTGTCGATATTATAGCTCTTCCACCAGGTAAGAAATTACAACACATTTCACTTTTAAGTGGTGGTGAAAAAGCATTAACTGCAATCTCACTTTTATTTGCCATATTAAAAGTTAGACCTGTACCATTCTGTATTTTGGATGAAGTTGAAGCAGCTTTAGATGATGTTAATGTTGTAGGTTTTGCTAGATTCCTTCAACAGTTCAAAGAAAAAACACAATTTATTATTATTACGCATAAGAAGAAAACAATGGAATATGTTGATGTCTTATATGGTATTACAATGCAAGAATCTGGTATTAGTAAATTAGTAAGTGTTAAATTGGATGATAAACAACAATAAAGGTGGCATATAATGTCATATAGGGAGATGATATTTTGTTCTCATTAAATAAAAAAATCAGAAAAAGGTTGTTTATTTTCCTTGTTCTTACTTTATTATTAATAATCTTAATTTTGATTTTATAAAAATACTAAGTATTAAATACTTAGTATTTTTTCATGGTATAGCTATAAACTAAACTTTAAGGATTATTACCTTTTTTGTAAAAAAACACAATAGCAATTAGTCTTTTCCCATTTAGTTAACTATCGATACATGATTATAAAATTTTGTTATTATTATTATAGATAAGGTAAGGTGTTAAGTATGAAAAAGGGATTTACCTTAGTAGAACTATTAGCAGTAATAGTAATATTAGCAATCATACTAGCTATAGCAGTACCGGGTATATCTAATATGATAGACAATTCTAAAAGAAGTTCATTTGAAAGTAGTGCAAAACTAGTTTTAAAAGGACTTGAATTGAAAATGTTAGAAGATGATGGTTTTAATCCACTTGATATAAATGAAACTAATATAAATAATTTACTCAATATAGACGCGTCAAATTATGAAAAAATAATTGTAAAAGAAGTAAATAAAGAATTATATGTGACAATCATAGGTAAAAACAAGTGGGAAGGCTTAACAGTATCTGGAAACAAAGAAAGTACTAGAACATATGAAACACAAATCAATTATGTGAGAGGAGTAAATGCTCCGGTCCTAGCTCCAGGTATGAAACCAATTAAATGGAATGGCACAACTTGGGTAGAAACAACAGAAAATGATTCTGAATGGTATGA